>JBIQMK010000144.1:0-8521 GCA_044463365.1 Rhodanobacter sp.
GACCCAGGTCAACGTGCACCAGCGCGTGCTGGTGACCGACATGAGCGAGGGGCGCACCGAGCCACTGGCCCTGATCAATGCGCAGATCCTGGAAAAAGCGGGCTCGCAGGTCTACCAGGAAGGCTGCCTGTCGTTTCCCGGCCTGTACGCCGACGTCACCCGCGCGCTCAAGGTGAAGGTGAAGGCGCAGGATGTCGACGGCAACGAGATCGTCGTCGATGCCGAAGGCCCGCTGGCGGTCTGCATCCAGCACGAGATCGACCATCTCGACGGCAAGGTGTTCGTCGATTACCTGTCGCCGCTGAAGCGCGGCATGCTGCTGAAGCGGCTTGAGAAGGCGCGCAAGCAGGCGGCGAGTGCTTGAATAGTGCCGGCTTGAGTCACCCTGGCCTGCGGCTGGTGTTTGCCGGCACCCCGGATTTCGCCGTGCCCTGCCTCGAAGCCTGCCGCGCCAGCGGCGCCGAGGTGGTGGCCGTCTACACCCAGCCCGATCGCCCCGCCGGCCGCGGCCGCAAGCTGACCCCCAGCCCGGCGAAGCAGGCCGCGCTGGCGGCGGGCATCGCGGTGCATCAACCCGATTCGCTGAAATCCGCCGAAGTGCAGCAGACGCTGGCGGACCTGAAACCGGATTTGCTGGTGGTGGTGGCATACGGCCTGATCCTGCCGCGCAAGGTGTTGGCGATCCCCCGCTTCGGCTGCTGGAACGTGCACGCCAGCCTGCTGCCACGCTGGCGCGGCGCGGCGCCGATCCAGCGCGCCATTCTGGCCGGAGACGCGGAAAGCGGGGTCGACCTGATGCAGATGGAAGCGGGCCTGGACACCGGCCCGATCCTGCTGGAACGGCGCACGCCGATCACACGCGACGACACCGGCGGCGCGCTGCACGACCGCCTTTCCGCGCTGGGTGCCGACGTGCTCGCCGATGGGCTGCGGCGCCTGCTTGCCGACGACATGCCGGCCGCCGTACCGCAGGCGGACGAAGGCGTGACGTATGCGCACAAGCTGGACAAGGCGGAGGCGAAGCTCGATTTCCAGCGCCCGGCGATCGAGCTGGAGCGCCAGGTGCGCGCGTTCGATCCCTGGCCCGTCGCCGAAGGCGAGATTGCCGGGGAGCACCTGCGCATCTGGGCGGCGCTGGCGATCGACACGCAGCACCAGGCATTGCCCGGCAGCGTGATCGCCGCCGGCCGGGACGGTATCGACGTGGCGTGCGGGCAAGGCGCACTGCGGGTGCTGGCGGTTCAGCGCGCCGGCGGCAAACGCATCGGCGCTGTCGATTATCTCAACGCGCGACCCGAGCTGCGGCACGCACCATGATCTGTCACCGATGAAGCCCGATACCCGCGCCCTGGCCGCCAGGGGCCTGGCCGAGGTCGCCCTGCGCGGCGCGTCCCTGCGCGACGTGATGGAACGCAACGCAAGGCGGTTGTCCGATCCGCGCGACCGCGCCTTGCTGATGGCCCTGCTCAGCGAGGGCGCGCGCTGGTGGCTGCGCTTCGATGTGGCCGTCGATGGGCTGCTGGAAAAACCCTTGCGGCACAAGGACCCGGCCGTGCATGCGCTGCTGGTGCTGGGCCTGGTGCAGCTGGAAATTCTGCAGTTGAGCGATTACGCCGCAGTGGCCGCCACGGTCGAGGCAACGCGCGCGCTGGGCCGGCCGCCATT
The DNA here is from genome assembly GCA_044463365.1 of Rhodanobacter sp. Lineage (GTDB taxonomy): Bacteria > Pseudomonadota > Gammaproteobacteria > Xanthomonadales > Rhodanobacteraceae > Rhodanobacter. The sequence continues at coordinate 1,666 of JBIQMK010000144.1, forward strand.
GGCCGGCCTGGTCAACGCCATCCTGCGGCGCTGGCAGCGCGAGCGCGACAGCTTGCTCGCCCGCCTCGACGCCAAGCCGCAAACCCGCCACGCGCATCCAGCCTGGCTGGCCGCCGCGCTGCAGCGCGACTGGCCGCAGCAGGCCCAGGCGGTGATGGAGGCCGACAATCGCGAGCCGCCGCTGATGCTGCGCGTGAACCGCCAACGCAGCGAACGCGCCACGCTGATCGGGCAACTGCAGGCAGCCGGCTATCCGGCCAGCGCCCATCCCTGGCTGAGCGACGCGCTGGTACTGCCGCACAGCACCGACGTCACCCGCATGCCCGGCTTCGAGGACGGCCTGTTTGCCGTGCAGGACGGTGCCGCCCAGGTGGCCGCCGACCTGGCCGACCTGCGCGACGGCCTGCGCGTGCTGGATGCCTGCGCCGCGCCCGGCGGCAAGGCCTGCCACCTGCTCGAACGCGCCGACGTCGACCTCACCGCGCTGGAGTTCGACGCCGCCCGCGCCGAGCGCATCCGGCAGAACCTGATGCGCCTGCGCCTGAATGCGAAAGTCGTGATCGGCGACGCCGGTGCGCCCAAGGGCTGGTGGAAGGGCCAGGCCTTCGACCGCATCCTGATCGATGCGCCCTGTTCGGCGACCGGCGTGTTGCGCCGCCGTCCCGACGTGAGGTTGCACCGGCGCGAAAGCGACATCGCCGCCATGCACACGCAGCAGCGGCGAATCCTGGCGGCGCTGTGGCCGCTGCTGGCCCCGGGGGGCCGGCTGGTCTACGTCACCTGCTCGGTGCTGCGTGCCGAGAACGAAGCTATCGTGGGCGACCTGCTGGCCGCGCAGCCCGATGCGCAGGCGGTGGCGTTTGCCCTGCCGGCGGGTCAGGCGGCGGGCGTCGGCTGGCAGATCCTGCCCGGAGACGGCGACCTGGACGGCATGTATTACGCCGTGATCGCCAAGCAGGCCCGATGAAGGGCTCAGCTGACGGTAAGCCGGGGCCGGCTATACGCATCCTTTCCGGCCGACTTGATATTTTGCGGGCACCACCACACACCGTCGGTCTTCGCCCGGGCGGCACTGCCCTCCGGCATCCATTCAACTGCGCAAACGCTGGAACGCCAAGGCCGCCATGCACGTTACACACCTGAAGCGATGGTCGCTGGCGTTCTGCACCTTGCTGGTCGTCCTGGTTCCGCTGTCGTTTTCCATCGAAAAGCACGCCAGGGTGGTGCCGATCGCGCTGCTGTTCCTGACCGGCCTGTCGTTGGTGGTGGCGAACCGGGCGGTTCGCCGCGATTACCGCTACGCTTGGCCCGCGATGGTTCCCGCGGCGCTGATGGTGGCGCTTTCGGTGGTCAACATCTGGATGCACCGGCTCGGCTGGCGCGAATTCGACCAGTCCGCGCACATCATCATGTACGCGGCGATCGCGGCCGTTTTCAGCCTCGACCTGAACATGCGCCGGGTCTGGAACGGCTTCAGCCTGACCCTGATTTTCCTCGGCGCGGTGAGCATCGTGCAGCACCATTTCTACGGTGTGCTGCGACCGGCCGGACTCAATGGCGGCCCCGCCAGCACGATCGAATTCGCCACCGTCATGCTGGGACTGACCTTGCTGGCGCTGCTGCAATTGTTGAACCCGAAGGCGACCAGAGGCGAGAAGTGGATGCATGGCGCCGCCATGGCGCTGGGTATCTATGGCGCGCTGCTGACCCAGAGCCGCGGGCCGCTGCTGGCCTTCGTGCCGGCGTTTGCGCTGGTGATGGCGCTGCATGGCTATCGCAAGGGTTTGCGGCGCCGGCAATGGCTGCCGATCCTGGTGATCGGGATCGCCGCCGCACTCACGGCCGCTGCCAATCTCGATGGTCGACTGGTCGAACGCTTCGCCAGCATCAGCCAGGAAGTCAGCTCGTACAACCCCAACCACGACGCCAAGGGCGCCGTGCGCGAGCGGCTGGAAATGTGGCGCACGGCCGTGCGCGCGTTCAAGGAACACCCGCTAGCCGGCGTGGGCATCGACCGTTTCGGCACCTACATCCGCAGTGAAGTGGCGGCCGGGCGCACCAATGTGGCGGTCGCGCAATACGGCCATCCGCACAACGAATACCTGGACGCCGCCGCCACCCGCGGCATCTTCGGGCTGACGGTGCTGTTGCTGCTGTTCGTGCTGCCGTTCTTCCATTTTTTCCGGCACTCGTCCGATCCCGACGATGCCGTGGCCAGACCCGCGTACGCCGGCCTGGCGATCGTGGTGCTCTATGCCGTCTGCGCGCTCACGGAAAGCGTGCTTTTCCGGGTGATGTCGCAATCGCTGTTCTTTTTCCTGTTGCTGGGCCTGGCCGTGCGCGTGGGCCACGGGCTCTGCTGCCGGGCGGAAAGGGAAAAAGCGGCCTGATCGCCACCGTCGGCTACCGCAGCGTCTCGGTCAGACGCGATCGCAAACGCTAGACTTCGTCCACCAGCCTCCCGCGTTTTCCGTATCGGGCTTGCGCCAGCCGGACGCGGGGAGTGCTTTCCTGGCGCCATGGCGTGGCGCCGCGTTCGGGATTTTCCATGGCAAAGCCGCACCGTTACCTGCTTTTCGCCGAGTTGTCGTATGCGTTCGAGATCCTGCGCCCGCTGCAGGCGGCGGCGCTGGAACGCGGCGACGAGGTCGCGTGGTTCCTCAATGGCCCGGCGCCGGGAAACCTGCTCCCGGGCGAGCGACTGCTGCGCACCACGGCGGAGGTGCGCGCGTTCGATCCCGACGCCGTGCTGGTGCCGGGCAATGAGGTACCGCTGTCGTTTCCGGGGCTGAAAGTGCAGGTTTTCCACGGCCTGGGCATCGAGAAGAAGGGGCACTTCCGGATCCGCGGCATGTTCGACCTGTTCTGCACCTTCGGTCCGCTGACCACCGCGCCGTTCGAGCAACTGGCGCGGCAGCACGGCTGGTTCAAGGTGGTGGAAACCGGCTGGCCGAAAACCGACGTGTTGTTGCGCACGGCGCCTGCCGCCCGCGCCGAGGGCGATGAAAAGCGCATCCTCTACGCGCCCACCTTCAGCCCCTCGCTCACCTCGGCTCCGGCCCTGGCCGCCGGGATCGCCGGCATCGTGGCGCGCCGCCCGTGGCGCTGGACAGTGAAGTTCCACCCGAAAATGGCCGAGGAGTTCGCCGCGCCGCTGCGCGCGATCCATGCCGACAACTTCGAGATCGTGTCGACCACGGCGCTGGCGCCGCTGCTGCAGGACGCCGACGTGCTGCTGACGGACACCTCGTCGGTGGCCGCCGAATTCATGTTGCTGGACAAGCCCGTGGTGGCGTTCCGCAACCGCCTGCCCGGCCCGCACCTGGTGAACGTGGACGATCCGGCCGCGCTGGAGCGCAGCCTGGAAGCCGCGCTCGGCGGCGACGATCCGTCCCGCGAGGCGCGCCGCGCATATGCCCACGCGATGCAGCCGCTGCGTGACGGGCGCTCCAGCGAACGCGTGCTCGACGCGGTGGAAGCGATGCTGGCGACGGGGCGCGGCGACCTGAAGCGCAAGCCCCTGAGCCTGCTTCGTCGCTTCAAGTACTGGCGCAAGCTGCCATGACCGCCGCCGTCGACACCAACGAGGCAGGGATTCGATCAATGAAAAACGTCGTACTGACCTACGGCACCTTCGACCTGTTCCACGTCGGCCACCTGAACCTGCTGCAGCGGCTGAAGGCGCTGGGCGATTACCTGGTGGTGGGCGTGTCCACCGACGAGTTCAACGCCACCAAGGGCAAGCAAACGATCGTGCCGTTCGAGGATCGCCAGCGCATCGTGCAGAACATCAAGTGCGTGGATCTGGCCATCCCGGAAAGCCACTGGGAGCAGAAGGTCGGCGACATCGCGAAGTACGGCGTGTCGACCTTCGGCATGGGCGCCGACTGGACCGGCCGTTTCGACGAACTGAAGGCGCACTGCAACGTGGTCTACCTGCCGCGCACCGAGGGCATCTCCAGCACCAGCATGAAGAAACTGCTGCGCGTGCTGGACAAGGAACACGTGGACGACCTGCGGCAGGCGTTGAACGTCATCTCGGCGATCATCGACCGCTTCGATTGACCGCCGCTGCGACCCTGGCTTGACTGGTAAAATCGCCGCATGCCCCAGCTTCCCCTGACCCTGGTCGTCATGACCCACAACGAGGCGGCCGTGATCGGTCGCTGCCTGGACAGCGTGCCGTTTGCCGCGGAAAAGCTGGTGGTCGATTGCGGCAGCACCGACGCCACCCTCGAGGTGGCCCGCGCCCACGGCGCCCGCGTGGTGCACCAGGACTGGCTGGGCTTCGGCCCGCAGCGCAACTTCGGCACCACCCAGGCCAGCCACCCGTGGATCCTGGCGCTGGATGCCGACGAGTTCCTGTCGCCGGAGCTGGCGCGCGAACTGGAGCAGCGACTTCCGCAAGTGATGGCGTCGGACGCGGCCGTGGGCATCCTGCGCCGGCGCACGCTGTACATGGGCGCGCCGATGCGCTGGTACCGGCCGATGGTGGGCGAGAAGCTGGCCCGCCTGTACCACCGCGACCGCGCCCGCTGGCGGGACGTGCGGGTACATGAATCGCTGACCTGGGACGGGCCGCAGGCGTCGTTCCAGGCGCCGTTCGAGCACGAGAACAACCCGACCCTGGTGCACAAGGGCCTGAAGGTGCTGCGCTACGCCGAGCTGAAGGCGCGCGACTGGCGGCAGAAGGGACGCAAGCCGCGCATGTGGGATTGCGCGCTGGTGTTCGTGACCACCTTCATCAAGGATTACGTGCTGCGCCTGGCCATGTTCGACGGCTGGCGCGGTTTTGCGGTTTCCCAGACCAACGCCAGCTACGCGGTCTACAAGCGCATGCGCTATTACGAGATGTGCCGCAATCCGGCGTCGGTGGAGATGGCCGGCGACATGCTGATCCGCCACGGGCTGGATCGCTAGGAAGGGCATGGGCAAACCGTCATCCCGGCGGCTCCCAACGGCCGAAGGGCCGGTCAAGCCGTAATCCAGCGCCCTGGTCGCTGCATGAAGGCGCTGGATTCCAGTTTCCGCTGGAATGACGAGCAAAGATTGATGGGCAGCCCAGGACGCGCGCCGGTACGATCTGCGGCTCCCGCCACGTTGCCGCCCTGCGCCGCAGGCTAGAATCGGCTGCCTCTCCGCCAAGAGCTTTCCCGTGCCCGTCAACGCCTATAGCCGTCTCGAAAACCTGCGCGCCATGTGGTCGTGGCTGTTGTTGTGGACGGTGGTGGCGCTGCTGGCCATTTTTTCGCACGGGCCGATGCCGCTGTATTCGACGCGGACCTTGGCGGTGGCGTGGGAGATGTTCAACCAAGGCCACTGGCTGGTGCCGCACATCAATGGCGAACCGTACAGCGAGAAGGCGCCGCTGCTGTTCTGGCTGATCCAGAGCGGCTGGTTCGTGTTCGGCGTCAACGACGTCTGGCCGCGCGTGCTGGAGGTGCTGTTCGGCGCCACGCAGCTGGTGCTGCTGTCCACGCTGGCGCAGCGGCTGTTCCCGAGCCGGCCGTGGATGGCCAAGGCGGCGCCGTGGATGCTGCTGGCGCTGGGCTACGCGTTCCTGTTCGGGCTGCAGATCATGTACGACGTGCTGCTGGCGGTGTGGACGCTGGCGGCGCTGCTGTGCCTGACGCCGAAGGCGCACCGGGCCGAGCCGCGCTGGTTGTTGTTCGGCATCTGCATCGGGCTGGGCTTGCTGACCAAGGGTCCGGTGATGCTGCTGCACGTGGTGTTTCCGTGGCTGCTGGGCCCGTTGTGGAACGACTGGGCGCGCGAGCATCGGGCGCGCTGGTACGGGCGCGGCGTGCTTTCGCTGCTACTGGGGGCGGCGATGTTGCTGGCGTGGGCACTGCCGGCCGGGCTCGCCGGCGGCGAAGCTTACCGGCAACGGCTGTTTTTCACGCAGACGGCCGGCCGCGTCGTCGACGAGTTGTCCAAGGGCAAGGATCTGCAGAACCACGCCCAACCGGCTTGGTGGTACCTGCTGTGGCTGCCGGCTTTGCTGTTCCCGTTCAGCGGCTGGCCGCGCGCTTCGGTGGCGGTAGCGGCGACCCTGCTGCGGCGGCCGTGGGAGCGTGGCATCAAGCCCGCGCTGTGGCTCTCGCTGCTCGCGCTGGTGGGGCTGCTGGTGGTGGCCCTGATCCCGGGCGCCTGGCCGTGGACGGCGAAATTGCTGGTAGGCCTGCTGCTGGCGCCACTGTCGATCGCACTGCTGCGGCGACCGCTGGAGCCGGGCCTGCGATTCGCGCTGTGCTGGCTGCTGCCCGGTTTCTTCGTGTTCTCGCTGATCAGCGGCAAGCAGCTCTATTACCTGCTGCCGGAACTGGGCGGGGCGGCGCTGCTGATCGCCGGCTGCATTGCCGTGCTGCGCGAGCGGCATCCCGTGCTGGCCAGCCACGGCTGGCTGGGCACCTGGCCGCTGGGCGTGGGCGGCATCGTGCTCGCGTTGCTGCTGTTCGCCATGCCGCCGCTGGTGGCCAACCACGTGCTGGTCGATGACTGGGCCAGCGATGCCGCGCCGTACAGCCGCTATTTCAGCGTGGTATTCCTGCTGCTGGGCGGGCTGTTGCTGCTGCGCGGTCGCGGCGAATTGCGACGCCTGGCGGTCGCCGGACTGATTGGCGTGCTGTCGCTCAATACGCTGTTCACGCTTGCCCTGTGGAGCAACTACGACATCCGCCCCGCGGCCCGCCTGCTGGGCGCCGTCGAACAGGCGCATCGGCCGATCGGCTACATGGGCAATTACGCCGGCGAGTTCCACTTCGCCGGACGGCTGACCCAACCCATCAGCGAGTTGTACGGCGACCAGGCGCTGCAGGATTTCGCCCGCCAGCACCCGGACGCGGTGGTGGTGACG
>JBIQMK010000145.1:0-8486 GCA_044463365.1 Rhodanobacter sp.
GCGGGCGATCGAACGCGGCGTGGCCTTGATCAAGGGCGCGAAGGTGGCGAACGCCTCGCTGGTGCTCGTCACCGACCAGGCCGATGACGCCGCGCAAGCCGCGGCACGCGCGGCACATGCCGCCGGCGTGCGCGTTTCGGTACTCGGCGTGGGCACCACGCAGGGCGGGCCGGTGCCGCTGGCCGATGGCTTCCTGCACGATGCCCAAGGTCATCTGCTGCTGGCCCAACGCGACGACGGCGCGCTGGCCGCGCTGGCCGCCGCCGGCGGTGGCCGCTACCTGCCGATGAGCGCCGACGGCACCGACGTGGACGCCCTGCACGCCTTGCTGCGTACCGCGTCCGGCACCGCGCCCACGGCCCAAAAGGGCGATCAGTGGCAGGACCAGGGCGCGTGGCTGTTGTTGCCGCTGCTGTTGATCGCGGCGCTGGCGTTTCGTCGTGGCTGGCTGTTGCTGCTGCCGTTGGTCCTGCTGCCGTGCCTGCCCGCCACGGCGCAAGCCGGCACCTGGCAGGACTGGTGGCAGCGACCGGATCAGCAGGCGGCGCAAGCGCTGCGGCAAGGCAAGCCGAAACAGGCGCAGCAACTGGCCCGCGATCCGCAGTGGCGCGGTGCCGCCGCCTACCGCGCGGGCGACTATGCCGCGGCTGCCAAGGCACTGGAAAAAGCGCCGGGCAGCGATGCGGCCTACAACCTCGGCAACGCGCTGGCGCGCCAGGGTCAGTATCCGCAGGCCATCGCGGCGTATGACCGCGCATTGAAAATCGATCCGGCCAACGCCGATGCCGAGGCCAACCGCAAGGCGGTGGAAGACTGGCTGCGCCGCCAACAGAAGAAGCCGCCGTCGGACAAATCGCCGTCCCAGGCCGGCAAGCAGGGTGACAAGAACTCGCCCTCCGACAACCAGAACGGACAGGACAAACAGGGAAACCCGGACTCGTCCCAGGGTTCGGATGGAAAGCAGCCGCCGAAGTCGTCGGAAAAGAGCCAGGAAGACCAGGGCAAGTCGAAGCCGGAAGACGCCAAGCCAGCCGGAAAAGACGGCCAAAGCGCCGATTCGGATGCAGGCAAATCGGACCAGGACGGGGCGCAGGACGCGGGCAAGGACGCCGGCAACAATTCGCCGGACAAGCCGGCGTCGCCGCCATCGGCTGAGCAGAAGGCACGTGCCGAGCAGGCGCAGCAGGCGCTGAAGCAGCAAATGGACGACGCGCTGGCCGGTTCGAAGAAAGACGATTCGCCGCCCACGCACCAGCTGGGCGCGGTCGGCGACCAGGATGCCAGCTCGAAATTGCCCGCCGATCTGCGCCAGGCGCTGCAACGGGTGCCGGATGATCCGGGCGCCTTGCTGCGGCGGAAATTCGAACTGGAATATCAGCAGCGCCATGGCGGCGCATCGAACGAGGACGCCCAACCGTGAAATTCCGTCACCTGCTGGCCTTGCTGCCGTGGTTGCTGATGCCCGCGTTGAGCCACGCCGCCAGCGTGCAGGCCACGCTCAACCGCAGCACCGTGCAACTGGGCGAAACCGTGACGCTCAACCTGCGCATCAACGATTACGACGGCAACCTGCCCACACCGGATCTCGGCGCGCTGAACCGGGATTTCAGCATCCTGGGCACGTCACAGAATCGCAGCCTCAGCATCATCAATGGCCGCCGTACCTCGGAGCTGACCCTGGGCGTGGCATTGCGGCCGCGCCATACCGGCACGCTGCAGATTCCTGCGCTGACCCTGGCCGGCATGCAGACGACGCCGTTGCAGCTGCAGGTCGATCCACCCGATCCGAACGCGGCCAGCGCCGCGCACGGCGACGTGTTCATGGAGGCGCAGGTCGAGCCGGGTCAGGCTTATGTGGGCCAGCAGTTGAGCTACGTGGTGCGGCTGTATTACGCGGTCGATCTCAGTGGCGGTTCGCTCGACACGCCGCAGATCGACGGCGTGCAGGTCAACCGCATCGGCGACGATCTGAAGTACAGCGCCCAGCGTGGCGGCCGCTCCTACAGCGTGCTGGAGCGCCGCTTTGCCCTGATCCCGCAGCGGCCCGGTCACATCGAGATTCCGCCGTTGGGCTTCCAGGGCGAGATGGTCGATCCGCGCGACCCGAACAGCTTTTTCGGGGCCAGCACGCCGGTAAGCGCGAGTGCGCCGGCCGCGTCGGTCGAGGTCAAGGCCGCGCCGGCGGACTGGGGCAAGAGCGCGTGGTTGCCCGCGCGCGAGTTGACTTTGACACTCAGCGGATGGCCCGACAGCAGCGATCAGGTGCGGGTGGGGCAACCGCTCAACCTGCGCATGAAACTGCAGGCCACCGGCATTCCCTTCGAAGCCTTGCCCGCGCTGAGCCTGCCCCACGTCGACGGCGCCACGGTGTATCCCGACAAACCGGTGACGGGCACCGACAACGACGGGCGCTGGCTGAAAGGGCATCGCGAGCAGACGTTTGCCGTGGTGCCCACCCGCGCCGGTACGCTGACCTTGCCTGCCACCACGCTGAAGTGGTGGAACGTGCAGACCAATACGGTAGAGGTGGCGCGTATCCCCGTGCACAGCGTGACCGTGCTGCCGGCATCTGGCGCGGCAGGTACTGCTGCGGTGCCGCCATCGGCAACCACCACAGGTGCTGGGCCAGCATCCCCGCCGGTGCCGACGACCGCCACCGGCACCGCGCCGTGGTGGCACTGGCTGGCGCTGGCCAGCATCGGCCTGTGGCTGATCAGCGTGCTGGGCTGGCTGTTGTGGCGCTGGCGTCGGCGCCGTACATCGGTAGCGGCAACGACGGCGACGGACACGACGCGGCAGCTGCGGCTGGCTTCCCTGGCGGCCGCCCGCGGCAGCGACACCGCGGCGCAGGTACGCAGCCTGCTGGCGTGGGCGCGTGCCGAGCGGCCCTTGCTGCGAAACCTGGGGGATCTTTCCGCGGCGCTGGCCGACGACGCCCAGCGCCGCGCGATCGACCATCTGCAGCAACGCCACTATGCCGGCGCGGCGTCGGGCGAGGTCGATCTGGCGGCCGCGTTCAAGCACGGCTTCGTCTGGCGTGCGTCAGGCTCGGCGCCCTCCGAACCGGATCTGCCGCCGCTGTATCCGTTCAATCTGCATTGAGCGCCTGGCGCAGGATCGCGCCCATCGCTTCGCTGAAGGCGCACAGCTGCACCTCGATGGCCGGATCGTCCGCCAGTTCCGCGCGCACGCTGACCACGGCGATGCGCGCGGCGGCCTCGGCGGGATAGCCGTAGACACCACAGCTGATGGCCGGAAACGCGATCGTGCGCAACCGATGCCGGCGCAACAGCCGCAGCGCCTGGCGATAGCAATTCGCGAGCAGGGTCGGCTCGCCGTGGCCGCCGCCATGCCATACCGGCCCCACCGTGTGGATCACGTGGTCCGCCGGCAGGTCGAAGCCTGGCGTGATACGCGCTTCGCCGGTGGGGCAGCGAACACCTGGCGCCTGTTCCGGCAGCGCGCGGCAGGCCGCCAACAGTTGCGGCCCGGCGGCGCGGTGGATGGCGCCGTCCACGCCGCCGCCACCGAGCAGGCTGGGATGGGCCGCGTTGACGATGGCGTCGACACCCAGGCGGGTGATGTCGGCGGTGATGACGTGGATCGGCATGAGGCACCCTGAGGCTTGGTTTGGCGGATGGCCCCGACGTATGCTGCCAGCGAGCTACGTGTCGGGTGAAGAAGGTTCAGCAATCATGGCAAAAACGGAAGACGTCTCCTTCGGCTATCTGCTCAGCGACGTGACCTTGCTGTTCCGCAAGCATTTCGACCGGCGCGCGGTGGCGTTCGGCTTGACCCGTGCGCAGTGGCGCGCCACCAAGATGCTGTACCACCGCGAGGGTTTGCGGCAGACCGAGCTGGCCGAATTCCTGGAGATGGAGCCGATCGCCGTGGGCCGCGTGATCGATCGCCTGCAGAGTGCCGGTTTCGTTGAACGCCGGCCCGACCCGAAGGATCGTCGTGCCTGGCGGCTGTACATCACCGAGCAGGCACGCGAGGTCATCGGCGGCATGGAGTTGATCGCGCGCGGGCTGCGCAAGGACGCTACCCGTGGCATCGACCACGCCGAGCTGGAACAGGCGCTGGCGGTGATCGGCCGCATCAAGGACAACCTGCTGGCGCTGGAGCAGGCCGACGGCGGTACGGCCGACTGAGGCCGGCCGCACCTGCGGCCAGTGCCAACAGTCGCCCTCCGGCAGCGATGGATCGGCGACATAATGAGGGGCTGTGTGAATAATCGGTCAACCGATGCGCCGGTCCCGCGTTTGATCTCTGTTGCCCGCATTCCTCCGCTGCGACCGTCGTCGTCCGTGCCATTCCCCCGCCGCGCCACGCGGTGTGCCGATCGAGAATCCGCCCCGCATGTCCTGGAAAAAAGCCGTCCTCGTTGCAGCCGTCCTGCTGGTGATTGCGTTGACGCTGCACTTCGGGAGAGCGGCCAGCAACCATGACGCAGGCAAAACGGCGGGGCAGGCCGCCGCGCCGGTGCCGGTGGAGGTGGCCACCGCGCGGCGTGGCGACATCGAGCTTTCGTTGCAGTTGGTGGGGCGGGTGGAAGCGTGGTCCACGGTGACCGTGCGGGCGCGGGTGTCCGGCCAGCTGGAGTCGCTGTCGTTCACGCCGGGCACGCGCGTGCGCAAGGGCAGCGTGCTGGCGCAGATCGATCCGCGATTGCTGCAGGCGCAGCTGGACCAGGCGCGCGGCAACGTGGCGCGCGACCGCGCCCAACTGCAAAAGGCGCAGGCCGACCAGAAGCGCTATGCCGACATGCTGGGCAAGGGTTTTGTCTCGCGCGCCGATTACGACCTGTACCAGGCCAACCTGGCCGTGGCCAAGGCCACGCTGCAGAGCGACCAGGCCGCGCAGGAGCTGGCCCAGGCCCAGCTCGACTATGCGCGCATCGTGGCCCCGTTCGACGGCGTCACCGGCGCGCCGCTGGTGTATCCGGGCGCGCAGATCAGCGCCGACAGCACCGGCATCGTGGTGCTCAACCAGGTCGAGCCGGTGCGCGTGGCGTTCAACATCCCCGAGGACGCCCTGCCGGCCGTGCGCGCTGCGCTGGCGCGCGGCGACGTGCCGGTGCAGGTGACGGTTTCCGGCGATCACGGCGCACCGCTGGCCGGTACGCTGCAGTTCGTCGACAACGCCGTGGACGCCAGCACCGGCACCATCGTGCTGAAGGCGCGTTTCGACAACGCCGACTACCGCCTCACCCCCGGCCAGTTCGTGCGCGTGAGCCTGCCCACCACGCGGCTGACCAACGTGGTCAGCGTGCCGGTGCACGCGTTGCAGAGTTCCACCAACGGCAGCTTCGTGTTCGTGCTGGGTGCCGATGGAAAAGTGCAGCAGCGTCCGGTCAGCGCCGGCCCCACCAGCGCGGGGCGCACCGTGATCGACAAGGGCCTGCAAGGCGGCGAAAAGGTGGTGACCGAAGGGCAGATGCTGCTGGTCGACGGGGCGAGCGCGCATGTCGTCGCGCGCTGAGGTCGGTATGGCCGTCCATACGGCTAAGCCCGGATTGGCCGAGGCCGCGCGATGAACATCCCCCAGCTCTGCATCCGCCGCCCGGTGATGACCACGCTGCTGATGACGGCGTTGCTGGTGTTCGGCATCGTGGCGTATCCGCAGCTGCCGGTGAACGAACTGCCGAACGTGGATTTTCCCACCATCAGCATCAGCGCCAAGCTGCCGGGCGCTTCGCCGGAAACGATGGCATCGGCGGTGGCCACGCCGCTGGAAGGCAAGCTTTCCACCATCGCCGGCATCAGCTCGATGAGCTCCACCAGCGCGCTGGGTTCCACCTCGATCACGCTGACGTTCGAGCTGGACCGTAATATCGACGCGGCGGCGCAGGACGTGCAGTCGGCCATCTCCTCGGCGCTGCGCCAGCTGCCCAGGGAAATGACCACGCCGCCAACCTTCCGCAAGGTCAACCCGGCCGACGCGGCGATCCTGTACCTGGCGATGAGCTCCTCGACGATGCCGTTGACCCAGGTCGACGAATACGCCGAGACGGAACTGGCGCAGCAGTTGTCGATGGTCGACGGCGTGGCGCAGGTGAACGTGTACGGCTCGCAGAAATATGCCGTGCGCATCAGCGTGAATCCCGATCGCCTGGCGGCCGCCGGCATCGGCATCGACCAGGTGCAGAGCGCGATTGCCGACGCCAACGTCAACCAGTCCACCGGCTCGCTGTATGGCGCGCGCCAGCAGTTGCCGATCCGCAGCGACGGCCAGCTGCAGCGCGCGGCGGCGTACAACGACGTGGTGGTGGCGTACCGCAATGGCGCGCCGGTGCATGTGCGCGATATCGGCGTGGCGCGCGACAGCGTGCAGGACGACCAGAAATCCAGTTCGTACAACGGCACCCGTGCGATCGTGCTGGCGATCCAGCGCCAGCCCGGCGCCAACACCGTGGCCACGGTGGATCGCATCAAAGAGGTGCTGCCCAGCTTCCGCGCCGGCCTGCCGCCATCGGTGAAGCTGGCCACCCTGTACGACCGCTCGCAGTCGATCCGCGCCTCGGTGGACGACGTGCAGTTCACCCTGCTGCTGGCCGGCGTGCTGGTGGTGTTCGTGATCTACCTGTTCCTGGGCAGCCTGTCGGCCACCTTGATTCCCGCGGTGGCCTTGCCGATCTCGGTGCTGGGCACGTTCGGCGTGATGTACGCGCTGGGCTACAGCCTCGACAACCTCTCACTGCTGGCGCTGACCCTGGCGGTGGGGTTCGTGGTGGACGACGCGATCGTGATGCTGGAAAACATCGTGCGCCACATGGAAGCGGGTGTGCCGCCGTACGAGGCCGCGCTGCAGGGCGCCAGCGAAATCGGCTTCACCATCTTCTCGATGACGCTGTCGCTGATCGCCGTGTTCATCCCGGTGATGTTCATGGGCGGCATCGTGGGCCGGCTGTTCCACGAGTTCGCGGTGGTGATCAGCGTGGCGATCCTGATCTCCGGCATCGTGGCGATCACGCTGACGCCGATGCTGTGCAGCCGCTTCATCAAGGCGCACGACCACGCAAGGAAGAACTGGCTGATCGGCGGCTTCGACCGCGGCTTCAGCGCGGTCACGCGCGGCTACGGCCACAGCCTGCGCTGGTGCATGGATCGCCCGCGCATCGTGCTGGCCACGTTCGGGCTGAGCCTGCTGGCCACCGCGTTGCTGTTCTACGTGGCGCCGAAGGATTTCATCCCCGCCGGCGACAACGGCCAACTGCACGTCAACACCGAGGGACCGGAAGACATTTCCTTCGAGGGCATGGGCGCGCGCCAGCAGCAACTGGTCGACATCGTGGCGAAGGATCCGAACATCGCCGGCTACATGTCCAGCATCGGCGCCGGCGGCTCGCGCAGCACGGTCAACAACGGTTCGATCCTGCTGATGCTCAAACCGGCCAGTCAGCGCAAGCTCGATCCCGAGCAGATCATCCAGGAGCTGCGGCCGAAGCTGGCCAAGGTTCCCGGTATCCGCGCGTATATCCAGAACACGCCGGCGATCCGCATCGGCGGCCGCCAGTCCAAGTCGCAATACCAGTACACGCTGCAGTCGATCGACATGCCGGCGTTGTACGACTGGAGCGGCAAGGTCACCCGCGCGTTCGCGGCGCTGCCGGGGTTCGAGGACGTCACCAACGACCTCGATCTCAACAGCCCCTCGATCGTGGTGAACGTGGACCGCAGCAAGCTGGCGCCGCTGGGGCTCACCATGGCGCAGGTGCAGACCGCGCTGGGCATCGGCTTCGGCGAGAACCAGATCTCCACCATCTACGGTTCGGCCACGCAGTACTGGGTGATCCTGCAGGTGGATCGCAAGCTGCAGAACGATCCGTCGGTGCTGTCGCGCTTGTACGTCACCTCCAGCAGCGGCGCCCTGGTGCCGCTGGGCGCGGTGGCCAGTTTCAAGCGCGAGCCGCAGGCGCTCACCGTGAATCACCAGGGCCAGCTGCCCGCGGTGACAGTGTCGTTCAACCTGGCGCAGGGCTACAGCCTCAGCGATGCGGTGGCCAGCATCGACGGCGCGATGCAGACGATGGGCCTGCCGGCCACCATCAGCGGCAGCGTGCAGGGCACCGCGCAGGCGTTCCAGCAATCTATGCAGGGCATGGGCATGCTGTTGCTGCTGGCGGTGTTCGTGATCTACCTGGTGCTGGGCATCCTGTACGAAAGCTTCATCCACCCGCTCACGATCCTGTCCGGACTGCCCGCGGCGGCGGTCGGTGCGCTGCTGACGCTGGTGATCTTCCAGGCCTCGCTGGACTTGTTCGCCTTCGTCGGCATCGTGATGCTGATCGGCATCGTCAAGAAGAACGCGATCATGCTGATCGACTTCGCACTGGAGCGTCAGCGCGAGGAGGGCATGATGCCGGCGCAGGCCATCTTCGAGGCGTGCCGCGTGCGCTTCCGCCCGATCATGATGACCAGCATGGCAGCGATGGCCGGCACCTTGCCGATCGCGATGGGCATCGGCGCGGGCGCCGACGTGCG
>JBIQMK010000146.1:0-8418 GCA_044463365.1 Rhodanobacter sp.
ACCAGATCCACCGCCTGCGCCTGGAACAACTGCTTGAACATCACCCGGTTGTGCGTGTGCTCGCCGGTCGATACCGGTATCGGCGCCACGCCACGACGGATCGCCGCGTGGCCGAGCACGTCGTCGGGGCTGGTGGGCTCCTCGATCCAGGCCAGGCCGAACCGCTTGAGCGGCTGCAGCCAGTCGATCGCGGCGCGCACATCCCAGCGCTGGTTGGCGTCCACGGCGATGGCGATGTCCGGGCCCACAGCGGCGCGGGCCAGGCGGCAGCGGCGGATGTCGTCCTCGATGTCGAGGCCCACCTTGAGCTTGATCGTGCGGAAGCCTTCGGCCACGGCCTCGCGCGCCAGGCGCTGCATTTTTTCGTCGGAGTAGCCCAGCCAGCCGGGCGAGGTGGTGTAGGCCGGATAGCCTTCAGTCAGCAATTGTTCGACGCGTGCCGGCTTGCCCGCCTCGGCCTCGCGCAGCAGGTTCAGCGCCTGCGTGGGCGTGAGCGCGTCGGTGAGGTAGCGGAAGTCGATCTGGCTCACGATCTGCTCGGGCGTCATGTCGGCAATGAAACGCCACAAGGGCTTGCCGGCGGCGCGCGCGGCCATGTCCCAGGCGGCGTTGATCACCGCGCCGATGGCCATGTGCATGACGCCTTTTTCCGGGCCCAGCCAACGCAGCTGCGAATCGCCGGTGAGCCGCTGTGCGAAACCGCCGAGGTCGGTGATCACGTCCTCCACGCACAGCCCCACCACCATCGGCGCCAGCGCCGCCAGCGCCGCGGTCTGGATGTCGTTGCCGCGGCCGATGGTGAACACCAGCCCGTGCCCGCACAGCCCGTCCGGCCGATCGGTGCGCAGCACCAGATAGGCGGCCGAATAGTCCGGGTCGGGGTTCATCGCGTCGGAGCCATCCAGCGCGAATGAGGTCGGGAAACGCACGTCATGGGTTTCCAGCGCGGTGATTCTAGCCATGGTGGCCGGCCTCCGGATGCCAGCGGAACAGAAAGCGGGTCGAGGTGCTTCAGCGGTCGGTGGGATGCGCCAGCACCTGCTGGCGCTGTTGCCCCAGGCCTTCGATGCCCAGCTCGATCACGTCGCCGGCACGCAGGTAGGTGGGCGGTTTCAGGCCCAGGCCGACGCCGGCGGGGGTGCCCGAACTGATCACGTCGCCAGGCATCAGCGTCATGTAGCGGCTGATGTAGCTCACCAGGTGCGCGACGCCGAACACCATCGTGCGCGTGGTGGCGTTCTGGTAGCGGTGGCCGTTGACCTCCAGCCACAACGCGAGGTTCTGCGGGTCGGGGATCTCGTCGGCGGTGACCAGCCAGGGGCCGATCGGGCCGAAGGTGTCGCAACTCTTGCCCTTGACCCACTGGCCGCCGTGCTCCAGCTGGAACTCGCGCTCGGACAGGTCGTTGACCACCGCGTAGCCGGCCACGTGCTTCAGCGCATCCTCGAGGGGTACATCACGCGCCACGTCGCCGATCACGATGCCCAGTTCCACCTCCCAGTCGGTCTTGGCCGAGCCGCGCGGAATGATCACGTCGTCGTTGGGGCCGATGATGGCGCTGGTGGCTTTCATGAAAAGCACCGGCTGCTCGGGCACCTTGGCGCCGCTTTCGGCGGCGTGGTCGGCGTAGTTCAGGCCCACGCAGATCATCTTGCCCACCTGTGCCACCGGCGCGCCGTAGCGGGGCGAACCGTCGACCACCGGCAACCGCTCGGGATCCAGCGCAGCCAGTTGACGCAGGCCGTGGCTGCTCAGGACGGCCGCATCGATATCGGCCACGGCGGCGGAGAGGTCGCGAAGGCGGCCTTCGGCGTCGAGCATGCCGGGCTTTTCCTGGCCCGGGTTTCCATAGCGAACAAGTTTCATGGCGGTCTTCCGTCAATTGGACCAGCCGCCATCCACGATGTGGATGGTGCCGGTGGTGAACGAGGATTCGTCCGAGGCCAGGTACAGCGCCAGCGCGGCGATTTCTTCCGGACGGCCAAGCCGGCCCATCGGCTGGCGTTCGGCAAAGCTGCGCCAGGCGGCGTCCTGGTCGCCGCCCAGCGCGGCCACGCGCTGCTCCAGCGAAGGCGTTCTCACGGTGCCGGGGCAGATGGCGTTGCAGCGCACGCCGCGGCCCACATAGTCGGCGGCGATCGAGCGGGTGAGGCCGATCACCGCCGCCTTGGTCACGCCGTAGGCGAAGCGGTTGGGTACGCCCATCACGCTGGAGGCCACCGAGGACATGTTGACGATGCTGCCGCCGCCGCGCGCCAGCATGCCGGGCAGTACGGCTTTGCACAGGTGGAACATGCCGTCCACGTTGATCGCGAACGAGCGCCGCCAGCCGGCCTCGTCGGTCTCCATGATGGTGCCGGCGTGCACGTAGCCGGCGCAGTTGAACAGCACGTCGATCGCATCGACCGCCGCGACCAGCGCCTTGATGGCCGATGCGTCGGTGACGTCGAGCAGGCGCGTGCGGATCGAGGGGTGTTCGGCGGCCAGGCGGGCCAGCGCGTCGGCATCGATGTCGGTGGCCAGCACGTTCGCGCCTGCGCCCGCAAAGGCCAGCGCCGTGGCGCGGCCGATTCCCGCGCCCGCGGCCGTGATCAGCGCCTGTTTGCCGGCCAGACGCGCGCTCATGCGGGCTCACCGGCGAGAGCATGGCGGCGCGTCATGGGGTGGCTCCGGCGAGCGTGGGGGTTTCGATTCTCAGCGCGTAGAAACGCATGGCGTTGTGGCCAAACAGCGCATCGTGGCGGTCGGGCGCGTAACGCGCGGCCAGCCGCCGGGCCAGCCGCAACCAGTGCGCGTAGTCGGTGCGCGTGGTGAGCACCGGCCAGTCGCTGCCCCACATCAGGCGCCGCGCGCCAAAGCGCAAGAACAAATGGCCGACGTACGGCTCGATGGCGGCCTCATGCATTTCCTCGTTGAGCTGGGTAAGCAGGCCGGACAGCTTGCAGTGCAGCTGCGGCTGCTGCGCCAGCGTATCGATCGCGTTGGCCCAGGGGCGGAAATCACCGCGGGCGATAGCCGGCTTGCCGGCGTGGTCCAGCACCACCCGCAAGGCGGGGTGGCGCTGCAGCCGCTGCAGCAGTGCAGGGAACTGCGCCATGCCAACCAGCGCATCGAACGCCAGGCCGTGCCGCACCAGGTGATCGAACGCGCGGTCCAGCGAAGGCCGCGCCAGCCAATCAGGATCGTCGATGTCCTGCACCATCGGGCGGATACCGCACAGCAATCCGCCACCGTCGCGCACCAGCGCGTCGATGCGATCGCTGGCGTCCGCCGCTTCGAGGTCGACCCAGCCCACCACGCCGATCACGGCGGGGTCCGTCCGCGCCAGCGCGAACAGGTAGCGGGTTTCCTCCTCGCTGGGCGCGGCCTGCACCAGCACGCTGAACTGCACGCTCGCTGCAGCGCGCTGCGCTTGCAGGTCGGCGGGCAGGAAGGGCTGGCGCAAAGCCTCGGGCGCTTGCGCCAGCCAGCCGTAGTCGCCGCGGTCGGGCTGCCAGTAATGCTGATGGGCGTCGATGATGGTCATGGCGTGGGCGCGTCGCTGGCCAGCAGGCCGGCCTCGCGCAGCGCCGTCCACGTCGCGGCCGGCACGGTCGCATGCAGGCGCCGGTCGGCGCTTTCCACTTCCGCCACCGAGCGCAGGCCACACACCACGCTGGCGACCGCCGGGTGGGCCAGCGGAAACTGCACCGCCGCCGCGCCCACCTCGATGCCGGTGCTCGCGCAGGCGTCGTAGTAACGCTGCGCCCGCGCCATGGTGGCCACATCGGCGGGCGCGTAGTTGTAGAAAGCGCCAGGCCGTGCGCTGCCACCGAGCAGGCCGGAGTTGTACGGGCCGGCCGCCAGGATCGCCACGCCGCGGGCCAATGCCTGCGCCATCACGGCCATGCCGTGCTGCTGTTCGAACAGCGTGTAACGGCCCGCCAGCATGATCACGTCCAGTGGGAAACGCGGCATCACCTGCAGGCAGATCGCCTCTTCGTTGACGCCCAGGCCGATCGCGCGGCATACGCCTTGTTCGCGCAATTCAGCCAGCGTGGGCAACGCCTCGTCCAGCGCCTGGCGCCATACCGCCGGGTGATTCGCGCCGTGCGTCAGTTCGCCGATGTCGTGCAGCAGCAGGATGTCGATGTGGTCGGTGCGAAGCCGGCGCAGGCTGGCCTCCAGCGAACGCAGGATGCCGTCGCGGCTGTAGTCGAAACGCGCGCGCCGACCGTCCACCACGAAGCCATCGGCGTGGTCGAGCCGGCCGGCATCGCTTTCGATGATCCGCCCGACCTTGGTCGACAGGGTGAAGCTGTGGCGGTCGACGTCGTGCAGCGCATCGCCGATGCGGCTTTCGCTGAGCCCGTAGCCGTAGTAGGGCGCGGTGTCGAAATGGCGTATGCCCAGTTCCCACGCCCGCCTCACCGCCTGGGTGGCGTCGTCGTCGGCGACGATGCGGTACAGGTTGCCGATCGGTGCCCCGCCGAAAGCCAGCCGCGAAAGCGACTCGGCGAACGCCGGGGCCGTCGCGCTGTTCCTGCTGCTTGTCGCTGAAGCCGTCATTGGATCACCCACGATGACCGGGACGTCGAACGAGCCGGGCGGGTCGTCGCCGCCGTCATGGAGCCCGATCATCGCGCATTCGCCGCGTTGTGTATATATGAAACCAGAATTTACGTGTGATCCGCGCGCCGCGGCCGGGAAACGGGCGGCGGCGGGTCCATGGCGGCAGCTGTCGCGGTAGCATGGCGTCCCCGCAATACCCGGCGATTCCATGATCAACAACGACGTACTGCGCGCCATCCGCTACATGCTCGATCTCAGCGACGCGAAAGTGGCGCAACTCGTGCACCTGGCCGACCCGGCCGTGTCGCTGGACAGGGAGCAGGTGCAGGCGTACCTGAAGAAGGAAGGCGAGCCCGGCTACCAGGAATGCAGCAACAAGCTGCTCGTGCTGTTCCTGGACGGCCTGGTCGTGCAACGCCGCGGCCGCGACGAGAGCCAGCCGCCGCGCCCGCCGGAAAAGCGCGTCACCAACAACGTGGTGCTGAAGAAGCTGCGCGTCGCCTTCGAGCTGAAGGACGTGGACATGCACCAGATTCTGGAGAGCACCGGCATGCCGGTGTCCAAGCCCGAGTTGAGCGCGCTGTTTCGCCAGAGCGACCACAAGAACTTCAAGCTGTGCGGCGACCAGTTGCTGCGGAATTTCCTGAAGGGGCTGACGATGCGGCTGCGCGGCGCTGGTTGAGCATGGTTGCCAACCGGCGCGGGCGGGCTCCGTGGCCCGATGCGGCGCAGCCACCCCTGGAGTGCGGATGAGCGAGCGTATCCTCTACCACCGTTTCCCGCTGGCCGGCATCGACGCGATGACGGCGTCCACGGCGCGCAGCTACCCGCGCCACACGCACGACCAGTTCGGCATCGGTGTCGTCGACGCCGGCGGACATGCGTCGTCGAGTGGCCGGGGTCCGGTCAAAGCCGGGCCGGGCAGCCTGATTTTCGTGAACCCGGGCGAAGTCCATGACGGCCGCGCAGTCCGTGGACAACCGCAGTCGTGGCGGATGCTGTATGTCGATCCCGAGGTGCTGGGCAACGCCCTGGCCGATATCCACGATGGCGCCCCCATGTCGCTGGCGTTCGCCGCGCCGGTATTCGCGGACGAGCGATTGCGCCGGCTTTTCGACGACGCCTTTGCCCATGCGCTTGCAGGCGCATCGCGCGATGCGATGGCATGCGAGACGGCGATCCTGCGCTTGGCTGCAGGCATGCAGGCCAATGCCGCGACCGGCCGCAAGGTGTCGTCGGGGCCGGCGGCTTCCATCCAGCAGGTCCGTGACAGGATCGATGACGATCCGGCCGCGCCGCTGATGCTGGCAAGCCTGGCCGCCGAGGTCGGGCTCAGTCGCTACCAGTTGCTGCGCGGGTTTGCGCGCGAACTGGGGTTGCCGCCGCATGCGTACATCCTGCAGCGGCGGGTCGCCCTGGCGCGCCGGCTCATACGCGACGGCCATGCCCTCGCCGAGGCGGCGGCGATCGCCGGGTTCTTCGACCAGAGCCACCTGACCCGTTGTTTCAGCCGGCAGTTCGGGATCACGCCGAGCCGCTACGCCGCCGCCGCCTATTGATTGCGCGCCCGCACTTTTGTCCAAGACCGTCTGCGGCGGTGCCGTCAGGCTTGCACCCGTCCATCCGACAGGAGTGCAGCACATGCAGAACGCAATCATCGACCCCAGCCATGGCGAAGTTTTCCCGACAGCCACCGGAGACGTCGCACCGGCGATCATTAGACGCTGCCGCGACGACGAACGCGCGACGATACTCGCGATCATCCAGGCCGCCGCCGAGGCGTACCGTGGTGTGATCCCCGACGATTGCTGGCACGAACCCTACATGTCGCCGCGCGAGCTCGACGACGAGATCGCCGCTGGCGTCGAATTCCGGGGTTATGAAACGGATGGCGTGCTGGTCGGCGTAATGGGCGTCCAGGCGGTGCGCGACGTCGACCTGATCCGCCATGCCTACGTCCTGCCCGGCCAGCAGGGCCGCGGCATCGGCGCCAAGCTGATCACGCACCTGCGCCGACAAAGTGCGCGGCGCATGCTGGTGGGCACATGGTCCGCGGCCGACTGGGCGATCCGCTTCTATCGCCGGCACGGTTTCGAACCGGTGCCGGCGGCGCAGGTACCGAAGCTGCTGCGGACCTACTGGAACGTGTCGGAGCGACAGATCGAGACATCGGTGGTGCTCGCCGACGCGTCGTGGAGCGGGCCCGGTAGCTGAGCGGTCATCCGGTTCACAGTTTCCATTCGTCGCCGGCATTCACCGTCGCCTTGCGCTCCTGCTTGCCCCAGCCGACCGACGGACCGCGAATGGCAGTCCATACCGATCGCACCACCACGTAGTACATCAGCTGGCGGTAGCCGAAGCGTTGCAGTACCAGCCACCACAGCAGGCTCCACTTTTCCTTCTTCTCCATCGCGAAGGCGAGGGCCGAGGCGGCGAGATCCACGGCCATGAAGGCGGCGTAGAACACCAGCATGCGGATCAGGTTGGTGTCGTCGAACTGGCCGCGGTGCTGCAGGTAATCCAGTGTGGTGGCCACGATCTGCCAGACCAGCACCAGGTCGACCAATGGCGAGACCACCGAGAACAGGATCTGGAACAGCCACACCTGCGGCAGCGCCACCGTGCCCAGTGAGCCGTGACGCGGGTTGAAGGTGGCGTCGCGGTGTTTCCACAGGCATTGCAGCGTGCCGTACGACCAGCGGAAGCGCTGGCGCGCGAGGCCGCGGGCGGTGTCGGGTGCTTCGGTCCAGGCGATGGCGTCGGCGTCGAACAAGGTGGTGTAGCCGGCTTTCTGCACCGCGATGGTCAGGTCCTGATCCTCGGCCAGCGTGTCGGCGGGGAAGCCACCGAGTTGTTCCAGTGCTTCGCGACGCCACGCGCCGACCGCGCCGGGCACCACGGTGACCGCGCCCAGTGCGGCCAGCGCGCGGCGTTCCAGGTTCTGCGCGGTGATGTATTCCAGCGCCTGCCACAAGGTGATCAGGTTGATCCGGTTGCCGACCTTGGCGTTGCCGGCCACGGCACCGACCTTCGGGTCGGCAAACCAGCGCACCAGGTGCGGGATGGTGTCCGGCTCGAACTGGGTGTCGGCGTCCAGTGCCACCACCACGGTGCCAAGGGATTCGCGCAGCGCGGTGTTGACGGCGTGCGCCTTGCCGCCGTTGGGGATGGTGAGCAGGCGCACGCGCGGCTCGTCGGCGTAGTGCTGGCGCACCACGGCGGAGGTGGCGTCGATCGAGCCGTCGTCGACCACGATCACTTCGAGGTTGGCGTAGTGGCTGCGGAGGATCTGCCGGATCGAGCTGGCGATCACCTTTTCCTCGTTGTAGGCGGGAATCAGCACCGATACCAACGGCGGCTCGGCGCCGAGCCGCGGCACGCTGCGCCGCTTTTCGCGGCGGCGGTTGAGCAGGGCCAGGCCGCCCAGCACCAGCAGCCGCGCCACGCCGAGCGTGATCGCCACGGTCAGCAGCCAGCGGATGAAGTGGCCGAAAAAGCCCAGCCCCAGGAACACCATGCGGTCGGCCCATTGCGACACCGAGCCAGGCTGGATGGCGGGCATGGTCTGCGCCTGGGTCAGTCCGGCCAGCGCGGAGACGGTGACGAACTCATAACCCTGCGCGCGCAGGCAGTCGATGATGCGTGGCAGCGCGGCCACGGTTTGCGAGCGCTCGCCACCGCCATCGTGCAGCAGCACCACCTGGCCCTTGCGGTCGACGTTGGTGGTTTCGATGCCGGCGACCACGTTCTTCACGATCGCATCGACGCCGGGGCGCTGCCAGTCTTCGGCGTCCACATGCAGGCCCACCGAGAGGTAGCCCATGTTCTGCGCGATCTGGATCGGCACCAGTTCGTCGGCGGTGGTCG
>JBIQMK010000147.1:0-8398 GCA_044463365.1 Rhodanobacter sp.
ACCGGCACGCGCTGCACCACCTTGATCCAGTTGCCGGTGGCGTTCTGCGCCGGCAACAGCGAAAACACGCTGCCGGTGCCCGCGCCCAGGCCGACCACCTTGCCGTGGAACTCCGCGTCGTCGCCGTAGGTGTCCGATTCGATGGTGGCGCTCTGGCCGATGCGGATGTGGCGCAGCTGGCTTTCCTTGAAGTTGGCCTCGATCCACAGGTCGTGCAGCGGTACCACGGTCATCAGCTGCTGCCCGGGTTGCACGCTGTTGCCCAGTTGCACGCTGCGTTGGGCCACGTAGCCGGACACCGGCGCGTAGATGGCGTTGCGTTGCGCCGCCACCCAGGCGGCGCGGAAGTTCGCGCGCGCCTGCATCACGGCGGGGTTCTTCGCCACGTCGGTGCCCTGGATCGCCGCGTGCGCCGCGTCGGCCTGCGCCTGGGCCGCGGTGACGGCGGCGCGGGCCTGCTCCACGCCATCGCGCAGATGCTGCACGATTTCCGGCGATTCGGCGTGTGCGGCCAGCAGGGGCAGGTGGCGTTGAAGATCGGCCTCGACTTTCTTCAGGTCGATCCGGCTGGCTGCGAGTTGGGCGTCGGCGCCACTGGCCGAGCTGGTCTGCTGACGCACGCCTCGCACGGCTTGCGCCAGCGCACTGCGCGCCTGTTGCAGGCGGATGTCCGCGTCGGTGCTGTCCAGCTTCACCAGCACCTGGCCGGCTTCCACCCGCTGAGTGTCGTCGGCGAGGATCGCCACCACCGTGCCCGGCACCTGTGCCGATATCGCCACCTGGTTGCCGCCGACGTAGGCGTTGTCGGTTTTCACCCGCCTGGAGAACACCAGCAGCCACAACAGGAACCAGGCCAGCGCCGCCAGCACGAAAAGTGCGCCGACGATCAGCAGCACGCGCCGGCGTTTGCGCGGGTCGGTGGCCGCCATGCCGCTGTCGTCGGCCTTGGGTGACTTGTCGGTCTCAGTGGGGCTCATGATCGGCGGCTCCGGTGGAAGAGGAAGTGGGGGCGGGTTGCGATCTCGCGGGGGCTTCATCGGCGCGCCGATAGCCGCCACCCAGCGCCTTGATCAGCGCCAGGTCCGCGCTCAACGCCTGCGATTGCAACTGCACTGCGGTGTCGCGCTGTTGCAGCAGCTGCGCTTTCGCGGCGAGGCTTTCGCGACCGTCGCGCACGCCCTGGCGAAGCCGGGCCTGCGCGGTAGCCAGCAACTGGCGATCGGCGTCCAGTTCGCCCTGCTGGGCTCGCCGCCGTGCCGCCAGTTGCTCGGCGTTGAGCGCCTGGGTGGCGACCTCGCGGGCTGCGCCGAGCACGGCGCTGTTGTATTGCGCCACGGCACTGTCGAGCTGCGCCTTGCTCAGACCGTAGTTGGCCTCGAGGGCGCCGCCGTTGAAGATCGGCAGGTGAATTGCCGGTGTCAGCGCAAACGTGCGGCTGCCGAGCGTGAACAGCTTGTCCATCTCGATGCTCGACAGGCCCGCCATGGCGGAAATGCCGATGTCGGGAAAGAACGCCGCGCGTGCCGCGTCGGTTTTCCTCAGCATCGATTCCACCTGCCAGCGGCTGGCCACGATGTCCGGGCGACGGGCTATCAAGTCGATGCTGGCGTTGGCGGGAATGCCACGCTCGACCGCCGGCAGCGGCCGCACGTGCAGCTCGGGCAGCTCCGCCGGGGCGATGCCAAGCAGCGCGGCCAGCGCCACCTTGCGGATCTGCGCCGAGCCCTCGATCGCCACGCGCATGCCGTTCAAGGCCGCCACGCGTGCGTTCGCCTTCTGCGTCTCGTCGGGGAGGTCCACGCCTTGCCTCACACGCAGCGCCGCGATCTGCGCCAGTTGCTGCTGCGTGGACAGCATCTGCTTCACCAGCTGCAACCGGGCCTGATCCGCCTGCCAGCCGAAATAGGTGTCCGCCACGGCGTACTGGATCGCCAGCGCGGCGGCACTGCGCTGCGCCTGCGCGGCGTGGGCCTCGTCCAGCGCCGCTTCGACGGTAGCGCGCTTCTTTCCCCACCAGTCGAAGTCGTACCGCAACTGCAGCCCGATGTCGGCCTGGTTGTACCAGGTGAAGCCCAGGAACTCGCTGGGAATCAGGCCGTGCTCGCTCATGCGCTGGCGCGAGACCTGGGCGTTGCCGTTGATCGACAGCCCCATCTGCGCCGCCGCCAGCCGCACCGACTGCTGCGCGCTCTGTACGCGCGTCTGCGCCAGCGCGATATCCGGCGATTGCCGCACCGCCTGCTCGATCAGCTTGTCCAGCTGGGGATCGTCATACTTTCGCCACCATTGTGCGGCAGGCCAGCCGGCGCGGGCGGGCGCGTCCAGGCCGGCCAGCGGCACGTCGTTGCGCAACACGGGGTGATCCAGTTTCGCCGGGGCCCGCGCGCACGCGGCCAGCGCCAGCACGATCGTCGCGGCAAGCAGCGGCCGGCCGCGGAGCAGGGCATGCTTCATCGGATGTCCTTCATGGATGGGTGTCTTCGCTCAACCGGTCCAGGTTGCCGGCCAGCTTGCGCAACAGGCGGTCGAGGTGGCGTTTATCGGTGGCGCTGAAGCCGTCGAACATCGTGTCGATGCGGGGGAACATCGGCGGCAGCATCTTCACCACGAAGCGTCGGCCGGCGGCGGTGATGCGGATCAACACGCGCCGACGATCCGCTTCGCTGGCACTGCGGGTGATCAGGCCGCGCTTGACCAGCGCGTTGGCGATGCGGGTCATGTTGGTGGCGCCCTGGGTCGCGAATTCGCACAACTCGCCGGGCGTGGAGCTGCCATCGGGCCGGCTGTACAGGATCATCAAGGTCAGGAACTCGCTGTGGTTGAGCTTGTGCGGTTTCAGCTTGAACGCCAGCTCCTCGCTCATTCCCTCGCCCACCATGAGCAGCAGCCGGCACAACCGTGCCTCGGTTGCCGGCATCGCGGGGATGATCTGACTGACGCGGCCGATGCCTTCGTCCATCAGCGCGATACATTTCGTCAGCTTTGCCATTTCATCAGCGGATATTTCATCGATGAAGTAAAACATAGCAAGGCGTGACGGCCGCGTGCAAGCCGGGTCAGTGCTCCTGGTGCCGGAGCCCGAACAAGCGCTGCGCGTTGGCGGTGGTGGCCGCGGCAATCCCTGCTTCCGGCTCCCCGCGCAATCCGGCGATGCAACGCAGGATTCCGGCCACCCGCGCCGGCTCGTTGCGCTGCCCGCGGTGACTGGCGTCGGGCTGGTCGGGAGCGTCGCTTTCCAGCAGCAGATGACGCAACGGCATGCGGGTCACGATGCGGCGCAACCGCTGCGCGCGCTCGTAGGTCACCGGGCCGCCGATGCCAAGGCAAAAGCCGAGGTCCCACAGCTGCTGCGCCTGCTGTTCGCTGCCCGAAAAGCTGTGCACCACGCCGTACACGCCGCCGGCGCGGCGCAGGGTCTGGACCACTTCCTCCAGTGCACCGCGCGCGTGCACGATGACCGGCAGCTTGTGTGCGCGTGCAACGTCCAACTGGCGGACAAAGACCTGACGCTGCAGGTCGTGATCGACTCTTTGGACATGAAAATCGAGACCGATTTCGCCGACGGCCACGGCGTCATGCGTGTCCAGCCACGAAGACAAGGCGTCCACATGCGCGAGAGCATGCTCGGTCAGAAACATGGGATGCAGGCCGTAGGCAGGGTGCGCCTGCGGGTAGGTGCGGCAGAGGTCGCGGATGCGCGCCCAACTGGCTGCATCGGTGGCCGGGATCACGGTGGCGGCGATACCGGCTTCGGTGGCGCGCTCCATGACCACGGCAAGATCGGATTCGAATCTTCCGTCATCCAGATGTGCGTGGCTGTCCACAGTTTTGTGCATGGTTTTTTCCAGAAGGGCCCGGGCTGCGAATTCAATGTGAAAATGCGGTAAGGGCGCGAGCTAGGCCCGATTCAGTTGATTCACGGTTCAATGGAAACACGGTTATGGCGCGGTGTGGGGCGGTGCAACAGCTGCCCCCGCCTACCGTTCGCAAGCCACCGTTAAATAAACAGAGGAGAGGGTCTGATGAAAACTTTGACGATCAATGCATTGGCTATCGGCATGGCTGCGGCGTTGTCGCTGGGGCTGTCCGGCTGCAACCGGAACGCCGATGCCGGCCCTTCCGCCGATGGCGGTACGGCCCTCAGCGGCGACGCCGCTGACTCGGCCCCGGCGGACGCGCCCAAGTATGCGAAAGTGGTGAGCGTCGACCCCGTACGCAAGACCGTCAACAATCCGCGCCAGGTGTGCAAGGACGAGGTGGTCACCCACACTACGCCGCCGAAGGACGAGCATCGCATCGCGGGTACCGCGATCGGCGCCGTGGCCGGCGGCCTGCTCGGCAATCAGATCGGTGGCGGCAAGGGCAAGACCCTGGCGACGGTGGCCGGTGCGGTGGGCGGCGGTTATGCCGGCAACCGGATCCAGGCCAGCCGCCAGCATGCCAACACCACGTCGACCGTGGAACGTCACTGCGACACCGTCAACGACACCAGCACCAAGCTGGTGGGCTATGACGTGCGTTACGAATACAAAGGCGTCACCCGCACTGTCCGCATGGATCACGATCCGGGCGATCGAGTGAAGGTGGAGGAAGGTGTGACGGCGGTTTCCGACGCCCGTTGAGTCGATCGGAGTCACCGATCGGAGGGCTTTTTCCCGAAGGAGTGATCGACATGAATGCACTATCGAGCAAACTGGCGCTGGCTGTGGCCATGGCTGGCGGCCTCGCCCTAGCCGGTTGCGCCACCCCCTACAACAATGGCGGCAACTACGGCTATCAGGGGCAGCCAAGCGGGCAGGGCAGAAACGTGCGCTGCAACACCTGCGGCGTGGTCCAGGAAGTGCAACAGGTCTACACCCAGGGCAACAGCAGCGGCGGTACGTTGGGTGCGGTGATCGGCGCGGTGGCCGGCGGCGTGCTGGGCAATCAGGTCGGCAAGGGGGATGGTCGCAAGGCCGCCACCGTAGCTGGCGCGGTGGCCGGCGGCGTCGTGGGCAACCAGGTCGGCAAGCGCAGCGGCGACGGCGATGTGGCCTATCGCATCGTGGTGAGGTTGGACAATGGCCAGTACGCCACGGTCACGCAGCGCGAGAACCCCGACGTGCGCAACGGCGACTATGTGCAGGTGCGTGGCGACCACGTCTATCGCCTGTAATCCTTCGATCGTATGGACGTCCAGACGTCTGGACGTCCAAACAACAAAAGGCCCTCTCTCGAGGGCCTTTTGTTTGCCGTATCGCGTACTGCGTCAGTTGACGGCGTAGAAGCGATGCTCGCCGATGGTTGTGCCGGCGCGATTGACCGACCATGTCGGCGTGATCGCGACGGTGGCGAAATGGTCGGCGCGCGGCACCAGCATCTTGCGTTCGGCGATGGGCAGTTGCCAGTTATGGATGGAGCGACCGGCGATCTGCCAAGCCTTGTGGAAGGCTTCCAGGTTGGTGATGTCGAATGAACCCGGAGTAGTGGTGGTGGCGAACTGATGAGGTGCCGTGACGACCTTGCATACGGTGTCGCCCCAACGCCCGCGTTCGCGTCGGCGCATGGCGACTTCGGCGACGGCAAGCTGGCCGAGGGTCGGTTCGCTGCGTGCTTCCAGGTAGACCGTGGTCGCCAGGCAGGCCTGATCCGCAACGGGTTGCGGCAACAGGCTGGTGAGCCACAACAGCATGGAAAGTTTCATGTATCTGCCTCCAACGTGCTGTACGCGCAGCCTTGCAGGCCTGACGCGCCGTTGCGGTGGACGGGCTGGCAGGCCGTTCCACCTGGATTGATCGCCAACCGGTGTGTGCGGTTGAACGTTTTGCCACGGGGTTGTGGCGGGTCGAACGGCGGATTTCGTGCCGATCGGTGATGGCTGCAATGGCGCTGCGCGTGCCGTAGGGCCGTGTTGCCTGCAACTGCCAGCTGTGGCGTCAGCTGGTTATTCCATCCGGCTTTTGCCGGGTCGCGCCGATCCGGATTCTTCCGGTTCGTCGCGTACATCGGCACCCCGTTTTCCGGATGCCGCGATATTCGATCGGCGGAGCCTAGTGGCGGATTCCGCCAAAGGCAAGTGCCCTGGTGTTTCGTTCAGCGCGTCCTCACATACCGTTGACGCCACCGAAAATGCAAATGGACGTCTGGACGGCTGATGCTTCAGGCGGGCCAACGTTCGTCGACAACGGCCGACAAGGGGAGCTCGTCGTGGTCCAGTGGAATGTTGGCGTCGACCGCATTGATGACGATTTCATCGCTCAATACAGCCAATGCTTCTACGGTGTCTTCATCGACGACATCCAGCAGCATGCCGATTTCCTGGCCGGCGACGCGCAGGATCTCTCCCGGAGCAATGGCATGCGACAGCGTGAGACGGCAGAGATGGCGTTTGCAGCCGCCGCGGAAATGGAGTCGCGCCACGATTTCCTGGCCGGGGTAGCACCCCTTGTCGACGGCAACGGCTTGCAGCCGCTGCAGCGAAAGCATCGGCGCGACCCACTTGTCCAGCGCTTCATCGGGCAACCACGGCCAGCCGAGCCTCAACTGCATGGTGCGCCACGCCGCGTCGCCGCTCATCGTGGACGGCACGATGCGCAAGGCATGCGAGCCGCAACCAAGAGATATCGTCTCGCCCTCGATCCGGACATCGTGCAGCGGCTGCGTTTCGCCAGTGGCCAATGCAGCGGGCGATGCCGCATGAAGAGTTACACGCGAACGGAAGACAAAGCGCCGCAGGGCATCGGCCATGTCCGCCGCCTTGCCACCGCGCAACAGCAACAGCAGTTTGTCGTCGGCGATACGGGCGACGTGGAACAGGGCGCGCACCCGCCCCTGCGGATCGAGCCATCCACCGAATGCCCAGTGGCCGACCGTCAGTTCGCTCACCTTGCTGCTGAATTGCGCATGCGCGAACGCCACGGCATCAGGGCCTTCGATCGAGAGGGTTTGGGCATCGCGTGTAGTAGCTGACATGGCTAGTCGATGTGTGGGCATGCGTGGCGCGACACAAGCTTTCCCCTGTGTGGAGCAGGGGCCAGGTTGTGCTGGTTTTGCGCAAGTATTAACCTTCGCTGGCTAACAAGACGACCATGTCCGAAACCCATTCCCCAGCACCGTCCTCACCTGCATCCGCTCCGGCGGAGGATGCCGTGCCGGTGACGCGGGGTGCGGACAAGGCCCCGCCAGAACGGCCGGCGCCGGATCCCACCCGCTACGGCGATTGGGAAAAGAACGGACGCTGCATCGACTTCTGAATTCCGCTGTGGCGTCCTCGCCGCTGGTAGCGGCGGGGCGGCACGGACATCAGCGATTCCACACAGGATAGCCGCCATGGCAGATATGCAACGACCGCTCTCTCCCCATATCCAGGTCTATCGATGGCAAGTGCAGATGGTCAGTTCCATCCTGCATCGCGCCACCGGCATCGCCCTGTCCGTTGGCAGCCTGGTCGTGGTGGGAGGCTTGCTGGCGCTGGCCGCCGGCGAGGAGCAGTTCGACTGCTTCAGGACCGTCGGCGGCAGCCCGCTGGGACTGGTGTTGCTGTTCGGCTGGAGCTGGTCGCTGTTCTATCACCTGTGCAACGGCATCCGTCACCTGCTGCAAGATGCGGGCGCCGGCTACGAGATCGTGCAGTTCGTGCGTTCGAGCTGGTTGTCGTTGGCGGGCAGCATCGTGTTGACCGTGCTGGTCTGGGCTTATGTGCTGATGGCCGGAGGTGCGGCATGAACGCGAAGAGTGATGTCGTGAAGGATCGCCGCCATCCGCTGAAGGCTGCACGCGGCCTGGGCTCGGCCAAGTATGGCGTGGGTCACTGGTGGACCCAGCGGGTGACCGCCGCGGCGCTGGTCGGGTTGGGCATCTGGTTCGTGATCCTGGTACTGGGCCTGCTGCATGCCGATTACGCCAGCGCGCGTGCCGCGGTGGCGCGGCCGTGGAATGCGCTGCTGCTGATCGCGTTCGTGCTCACCATGTTCTGGCATGCGGTGCTGGGCCTGCAGGTGGTGGTGGAAGATTACGTGCACACCCGCTGGAAGGAAGTGGTGTTGCTGGTGGCGATCAAGTTCCTCGCCGTGCTCGGCGCGCTCGCTGGCGTGCTGGCCGTACTGCGCATTGCGCTGACCCCCTGAGACGAATACGCGAGGCCGCAACTCCATGGAAAGCTACAAGATCCAGCAACATCTTTATGACGTGATCGTGGTCGGCGCCGGCGGCGCGGGCCTGCGCGCCACCTTCGGCCTGGCCGAAAAGGGCCTCAAGGCCGCCTGCATCACCAAGGTCTTTCCCACCCGCTCGCACACGGTGGCGGCGCAGGGCGGCATTTCCGCCGCGCTGGGCAACATGGGCGAGGACGACTGGCGTTTCCATTTCTACGACACCGTCAAGGGCGGCGACTGGCTGGGCGACCAGGACGCGATCGAGT
>JBIQMK010000148.1:0-8351 GCA_044463365.1 Rhodanobacter sp.
GCGGTCAGAGCGGCGAACTCGTCCACGACCACGACAAGGCGCGGCATCGCCGTGCCGTCGATGTCGTGGGAGCCGGCGCCGACGATCTCGCTCTCCCGGCGGCGCAGTTCCGCGCGCAGGACGTCGCCCAGTATCGCCACGCCAGCGATGCCTCGTGGCAAGGCAACAAGGCCGAGCTGCGGTTGCCGATCGGTGACCTGCGCGGCCTGCAGGAAATCTCCGAGTTGCGCGTCAACGGCCAGCCGGCGCGCTTCGAATCCTCGGCCGAGCGGCTGGGCCACTGGCCGACCGTGGTGGTGCCGATCGATCTCGACACTTTGGGCGACCAGCCGATCGACGTGCAGGTCGTGCTGAAACTGGCTGGCACCGAAGCGCTGCAGTTGCTGCCGCTGGCGCGCAGCGCCGACGTGGCCATGCGTGCGCCGTGGAGCGATCCCGGCTTCATCGGCGCCGCGCTGCCGCTGGAACACACCATCGACACCAGCGGTTTCAGCGCGCACTGGCATCTGCTGGATCTCAACCGCAGCTATGGCCAGCACTGGAGCGACGGCGATGCCGGGATGAATGATGCCTTGCAGGCGTCGACCTTCGGCGTGCAGCTGTACCAGCCGGTCGACGTGTACCAGCGCAACGTGCGGGCGGGGAAATACGGCCTGCTGTTCATCGCGATGACCTTCGTGGCGTTCTTCCTGTTCGAGGTGCTCAAGCGCCTGCGCGTGCATCCTGTGCAGTACCTGCTGGTGGGCGCGGCGCTGGCCACGTTCTACGTGGTGCTGCTGGCGCTGTCCGAGCAGATCGGTTTCGGCCCGGCGTATGCGCTGGCGGCATCCGCCGTGGTGCTGATGGTGGGCGGCTATGCGATGGCGGTACTGCGCGCGCGGCGCGCCGGCGCGTTGCTGGGCGGCGTGCTGGGACTGATCTACGCGATGCTGTACGGGCTGATCGCGGCCGAACAATACGCGCTGCTGATCGGCGCGCTGGTGCTGCTGGCGACGGTGGCGCTGATGATGTACCTGACCCGCCGCATCGACTGGTACGCGAGCATTCCGAAGGCGGCACCTGCGTCGGCCGAAGCGTCAGCCGCTATCATGGGCGGATCATGAACCTGCTCGCGATAGAAACCGCCACCGAAGCCTGTTCCGTTGCGTTGATCCACGGCCAGGAGCTGATCGCCCGCAGCGAGATCGCGCCGCGTCGCCACACCGAACTGGTGCTGCCGATGGCTGACGCCCTGCTGGCCGAAGCCGGCATCGATCGCCATGCGCTGGATGCGATCGCCGTGGGCCGCGGCCCCGGCGCGTTCACCGGCGTGCGGCTGGGCGTGTCGCTGGCGCAAGGCATGGCGCTGGGGCTGGACCTGCCGGTGATCACCATTTCCTCGCTGGCTGCGCTGGCGCTGGAGGCGCCGGAAGAGAGTGAGGAGACGGCCATCCTTGCGGTCATCGATGCGCGCATGGGCGAGATCTATGCGGCCAGCTATCGGCGCGACGGCCTCGGTGGCCTGATTGCGCTGGACGAGGAGCGCATCTGCACCGCCGATTCGCTGCAGTTACCCGAGGCATCCGCGTGGCAGGTGGTCGGCACCGGCTGGGCCACCTACGCCACCGAACTGAGTCAGCGCCTCACCGGCACCTTGCATTCGGCCGATGGCGTGCGTTATCCGCAGGCCGCCCATGTAGCCGAACTGGCGCTGGCGGAATTCAACGCCGGCCGCGGGCAGGCGCCCGAACTGGCCTTGCCCGTCTATCTGCGCGACAAGGTGGCGCTGACCCTGGTGGAGCAGGGCAAAGCCTGAGCCTGCCGCTATAGCTGGCGGGTGATCGCCTGCACCAGCAAACTGCTGGTCGCCACCACGATCCATACGCCCAGGCCCAGCAGGATCGGGCGCGGGCCGCTGGCGATCATCCTGCGCAGGTTCGCCGACAGGCCGATGGCGGCAAGCGCCACCACGATCAGGCATTCCGCGGCCAGGTGCAGGTCGGGCTGGATCGCGGCGGGAACCAGCCCGGCCGTGCGCAGCGCCGATGCCACCAGAAACCACAGGATGAACCAGGGAAAGATGCGCAGCAGGCTGAACTGGCTGGCCGCCCCGTCGAGCCGACGCTGTCGCCGCGCACGGACGGCAGCTATCAGCGCCAGCACCAGGCACACCGGGATGATCAGCGTGGCGCGGGTCAGCTTCACGATGGTGGCGTAGTCGCCTGCGGCCTTGCTGAAACTGTAGCCGGCGGCGACCACCGACGAGGTGTCGTTGATGGCGGTGCCGGCCCACAGGCCAAAGCCCAGGTCGCCCATGTGCATCAGGTGGCCGAGCAGCGGAAACAACAGCACGGCCACGATGTTGAACAGGAAAATGGTGGAGATCGCGTAGGCCGTGTCGTGTTCGTCCGGCTGGATGATCGGCGTCACCGCGGCGATCGCCGAGGC
The DNA here is from genome assembly GCA_044463365.1 of Rhodanobacter sp. GTDB lineage: Bacteria > Pseudomonadota > Gammaproteobacteria > Xanthomonadales > Rhodanobacteraceae > Rhodanobacter. The sequence continues at coordinate 2,428 of JBIQMK010000148.1, forward strand.
GCCGCAGATGGCCGTGCCCACGCCGACCAGGATCTTCAGTTTGTCGTGCACGCCGAGCCAGCGGCCCAGCAGCCACGCACTGAAGAAAGCCACGCTCAGGGTGACCACGGTGACCGAAAGCGAACGCATGCCGGTCGCCACCACCTGATCGAGACTCAGCCCGAAGCCGAGCGCGATGATCGACGCCTGCAGCACGGTGGTGCTGGCAAACGTGATGCCCGGGACAAACCGCACGTCGGGCGCCAACACGCTGCGCACCAGCAAGCCCAGCACCATGCCGAACACCGGCCCGCCGATCAGCGGCAGGCAGCGACCCAGCAGCAGTGCAAGCACGGCGATCGCCGCCGCCAGCGCCAGGCCGGGCAGAACAGTGCGTGGATGCGTGGGTGCGAAAGCGGTGGCTTGCATGGGGATTCCGCGGGAACCCGCGCATTGTGGCCGCCGCCGGCGATCAACAAAATTTCGAATATTTGATGCGGCGTATAAGATGGAATGATGATCAACATCAGCCCGCGGCAACTCGAAGTCTTCGTGCAGGTGGCCTTGCACGGCAGCGTGCGCATCGCCGCCGAACGCCTGCACCTGACCCAGCCGGCCGCCAGCATGGCGTTGGCCGAAATGGAGCGACAGCTCGGCTCACCCGTATTCGCCCGCGAGCGCGGGCGCCTGCGCCTCAACACCCGCGGCCGCGAGCTGCTGCCGCTGGCGCAGGAACTGCTGGAACGCCACGCCGATTTCGCGCGCCGCGGCGGCGAAGGCGTGGAGCTGGGTGGCGAGCTGCGCATCGGCGCCAGCAACAGCGTGGGCAATTACCGCGTGGGTGAACTGCTGGGCGCTTTCGTGCGCGCGCACCCGCAGGTGGCCGTGCGCCTGCGCGTGGGCAACACCGCCACGATCGCCGCCGCCGTGATCGACCACAGCCTCGACGTGGGCTGCGTCGAGGGGCCGGTGACGCATCCCTCGCTGGAGATACGCCCCTGGCGCGATGACCGGCTGGTGGTGTGCGCGCCGCCGGACCATCCGTTGGCGCGCAAACGCGGATTGAAACCCGCCGATTTCGTGGGCGCCCGCTGGGTATTGCGCGAACCGGGCTCGGCCACCCGCGCCACCAGCGAACGCGTGCTGTCGCAATTGCCACCCGGCGAAACCGTGCTGGAGCTGGATCAGATCGAGGCGATCAAGCAGGCCGTGGCGGCGGGACTGGGCATCGCCTGCCTGCCCGAGGTGGCGCTGACCGACGCGCTGGCCACCGGCCGGCTGAAGGCGCTGAAAACCCCGTTCCTCGACCTGCGCCGCAAACTGTCGCTGCTGCTGCACAAGGAAAAATACCGCGGCGCCTTGCTGGATGCATTTCTGCGCGACGCCGCCACCAGCCGCTGAAGCACTCCGTTGTTTTATGGGGGTGCCTCTGTAGGAGCGACTTCAGTCGCGACGCTCTTGCTCTCGCCCCTCTCCCGCTTGCGGGAGAGGGGTTGGGGAGAGGGCACCGAATATCGAAGAAAAGCGTCGCGACTGAAGTCGCTCCTACAGGTAGTCAGGCAGCGGCGTCGCTGATCTCGGCCAGCAGGGCGGCGACCTGCTCGTGCGTGTGGGCGCGCAGCAGGCGCGGCGCGTGATGGCGCAGGGCGCTGCGATCCAGCGTGGCCAGGCGGTCGCGCACCAGCAGGATCTGGCCGGGATGCATGCTGAACTCGCACAGGCCCAGCGCCAGCAGCAGGGCGGTGAAGTTCACGTCGCCGCCGATCTCGCCGCACAGGCTCACGGATTTGCCGGCGCGTCGGCCGGCGCCGATCACGTGCGACAGCACCCGCAGCAGCGCGGGCTGCAGCGGGCTGTAGATGTTGTCCAGCGCGTCGTTGCCGCGATCGGCGGCCAGCACGTATTGCGCCAGGTCGTTGGTGCCGATGGCCAGGAAATCGGCGTGCTCGATCAGCGCGCGCACGTTGATCGCCGCGGCCGGCACTTCAATCATCGCGCCCAGCGGAAGCTTCTCGGGCAGGTCGATGTTCTCGCGCTTCAGCTCCTGTCGCGCCAGCTTGAACAGTGTGCGTACCGCGATGAGTTCGTCGGGCTGGGTCACCATCGGCACCAGCACGCGCACCGGGCCGTAGCAGGCCGCCCGCAGGATGGCGCGGATCTGGGTGGAGAACACCGCCGGATAGCGCAGCGACAACCGCACGCCGCGCACGCCCAGCGCGGGGTTTTCCTCGCCCTGCATCACCAGCCCGGCCGCGTCGGCCTTGTCGGCGCCCAGGTCGAGCGTGCGGATGGTGACGGGCAGGCCGCCCATGCCCAGCACCAGGTCGCGATAGGCGATGAACTGCTCGTCCTCGGAGGGCAGGTCCTTGTGCCGCAGGAACAGGAATTCGGTGCGGTAAAGCCCCACGCCATCGGCGCCGCGGGTGCGCGCCAGGGCCACGTCGGCGGGACTTTCGGCGTTGGCGAGCAGGCGGATGTCCAAGCCGTCGCGGGTGCGCGTGGGCGCGTTCGCCAGCAGCGCCAGGCGGCGGCCCTCGATCACCGCCTCGCGCTGCCAGGCGCGATAGCGGGCCAGGTCCTGCGCGGTGGGGTGCACCACCGCCTCGCCGCGCTCGGCGTCGAGCAGCAGCAGGTCGTCGTCGTGGATGTGCGACAGCGCGTCGCGTGTGCCCACCAGCATCGGCAGGCCCAGGCTGCGCGCCAGGATCGCGCTGTGCGAATAGGCGCTGCCGGAACTGGCGACCACGCCGAGCAGGCCGTTGCCGGCCAGTTGCGCCATGTCACCGGGCGCGATCGAATCGGCAATGAGGATCTCGCCGACCCGCGCGGCCAGCTTGCGCTCCTCCGGGCTGGTCTGCCGCTGCAACGCGGCGATCACCCGGTTGATGACCTGCTCGACGTCTTCCTTGCGGCTGCGCAGGTAGGGGTCGTCCATCGCCTCGAACATCGCCGACAGCTTCTCGCGCTGCTTTTTCAGCGCGGCACCGGCGCGGTAATGGCCCACACGTACCAGTTCGTCCAGCCCGCGCAGCAGCTCCGCGTCATCCAGCAGCAGGCTGTGCGCGTCGATGAATTCGTTGACCTCGCGCGCCAGCGCGCCTTGCAGCTTGCCGCGCAGCTCGCGTAACTCCTGCCGCGCCATGTCCAGTGCGCGATGCAGGTTTTCCAGCTCGCCCTCGATTTCCTCTTCGGCCAACGGTCGGGTATCGACGGCGTAACGGCTGGGTTGCACCAGCCGCGCCCGACCCAGCGCCATGCCACGCGCCGCGATCGTGCCGGGCAACAGGTGTCTCACTTGGCGCCCCTTGGGGCGCCGGGAATGGGGAATGGGGAATGGGGAATCGGAAAAGCGGACAGCCGGGCTTTTGCGGCAAGCAGGGCGCTCGCGCGTACTCCGCTTTCCACCATTCCCGATTCCCGATTCCCGATTCCCCGCATCTCACGCTCCCTCGTCGAACTTGCGCTCGAACAGCTCGGCCACGGCGGCCAGTGCCGCCTCCTCGTCCGGGCCGTCGGCGCGGATGGTCAGCGGCGTGCCCATGCCGGCGGCCAGCATCATCACGCCCATGATGCTCTGGGCGTTGACCTCGCGGCCGCGGTTGATCAGCCACACGGTGGACTGGAAGCCCTGGACCAGTTGTACCAGCTTGGCCGAGGCGCGCGCGTGCAGGCCGAGCCGGTTCGATACCACGATGTCCTGCTCAAGCATAAATAGAGTTACGCATGATCGATGAATATTCCCCCACGGCCGCCGCTGGCCGCGATCTCGGCCAGTTCGTCCAGCGATTTGTCCGCATAGTTGAGTACGCGCAGCAGCATCGGCAGGTTGAGGCCCGACACGCAGCGGAGATGAACGCCCAAGGCGCCCAGCGACAAGCCGATGTTGCACGGCGTGGCGCCGTAGAGGTCGGCCAGCACCAGCACGCCGTCGCCCTGGTCCAGTTCACGCGCGTGGCGCGCGGTAAGCGTGCGCATCACGTCGGGGTCGGCCTGCGGCGGTATTTCCACCGCCAGTACCTGCAACGGCAGTTTCGGCATGACGTGATGCGCGGCCGAAATCAGCGCGTGGCCGACCGCTTCATGGGTCATCAAAAGGACGCCGACGCTCATGCCCGCTGCTCGACAAGCATGGTGAAACCTTCGCTGGAGACCGGGGCGATAAAGCTTTGCGGAGACATCGTCGTCAGTCCAGCTCGCGATGGAACGTCAGCACGCCTTCGCGCCGATGGCGGTAGTGCGCCGCCAGCTTTTCCACCAGGTACACCGACCGGTGGCGCCCGCCGGTACAGCCGATGGAGATGGTGACGTAGCTGCGATCGTCCTGCTCGAAACGTGGCAGCCATGCATCCAGCCAGCGCGCGGTGTCGGCGAAATATTCGCCTACCAGCGGTTCGGCCTCGAGGAATTCGCGCACCGGCGCGTCCTTGCCCGAGAGCGGCCGCAATTGCGGCTGCCAGTGCGGATTGGGCAGGCAGCGGGCGTCGAACACGAAGTCGGAATCCAGCGGCAGGCCCCGCTTGAACGCGAACGACTGGAACATCAGGGTCAGCCCTTCGGTGGCCTGCGCATAGCCGGTGGCCACCAGGCGCCGCAGCTGGTGCACGTTCAGCTCGCTGGAGTCGATCACCTTCTCGGCGATGGCCATCAGCGGCCGCAGCAGGCGGCGCTCCTCGGTGATCGCGTCGCCCAGCGAGCGCCGCCGCGACGCCAGCGGGTGGCGGCGACGGGTTTCCGAATAGCGCTTGATCAGCACGTCGTCGCGGCAATCGATGAAGATCAGGTGCACCTGCACGCCCGCGCCGGCCAGCTCCGACAGCACGTTCGGCATCTGCGCGAAATCGACGCCGCGGTTGCGCACGTCCACGCCCACCGCGATGCGGCGATGGTTGCCGCCCTTGCCCTGGATCACCGCGTTCACCAGCGGCGCCACCAGACTGGTAGGCAGATTGTCGACGCAATAGAAATCCAGATCCTCCAGCGCGCGCAGCGCCACCGTCTTGCCACCGCCGGAGACGCCGGTGAGCACGATCAGGTGGATCTCGTGCGGGTCGACCAGGGGATTGAGCAGGGGAGTGTTTTCGTCGTTCACGGGTTCACCATGGAGGCAGTCGGTGCATCTGGTGCGCCTGGCGGTCGATGAAGGTCTGCGCCGGGTCGATGCCCTTGCTTTTCAATGCGTGGTTGCGGACCGCCGCCTCGACCAGCACCGAGAGGTTGCGGCCCGAGGCCACGGGAATGGTGATCATCGGCACTGCAACGTCGAGGATGTCGCGATGGCCGATGTCGCCGGTGATGCGGGTCATGGCGTCGACCTCCTCGCCGTCCCGCAACGGTTTCAGGTGCACGATGAGGCGAAGGTATTTGGACGTCTTTACCGCCGTATGGCCGAACATCTCGCGCACGTTCAGGACGCCCAGCCCGCGCACTTCCAGCAGGTCCTGCAGCAATTCGGGGCAGGTGCCGTCGATCACGTCCGGCGCGATGAGGGTGAAGTCGGTGGCGTCGTCGGCCACCAGGCGGTGGCCGCGGCTGATCAGTTCCAGCGCCAGCTCGCTCTTGCCCGAGCCGGCCTCGCCGGTGATCAGCACGCCGATGGAAAAGACCTCCAGGAACACGCCGTGCAGCGTGGCCTTGGCCGCCAGCATGCGCGCCAGGTGGTACTGCAGGTAGGTCAGCAGTTCGTGCCCGCGCTTGGCGCTGCTCCACAACGGGGTGTTGGTCTCTTCGGCCACTTCGCGCAGGTCGGAAGGTACCGACTGGTCCTTGGTGACGATCAACGCCACCGGCTGGTGCGCGGCGATCTTGTGGATCACCTCCCAGCGCTGGCGCGAATCCAGGCTGTCGAGGAAGTTCAGCTCCTCGGTGCCGATGATCTGGATCTTGTTCGGGTAGATGACGTTGAGGTAGCCGATCAGCGACGGCCGTCGCGCCTGCGCCACGCCGGG
>JBIQMK010000149.1:0-8246 GCA_044463365.1 Rhodanobacter sp.
CGCCCGTGGGCGATGTGGTCGAGCTGAAAGCGGTGCGCGAAGTGTTTGGCGACGCGGTACCGCCGCTGTCCTCGACCAAGGCCCTCACCGGCCATTCGCTGGGCGCCGCCAGCGTGCACGAGGCGATCTACAGCCTGCTGATGCTCAACGAGAACTACGTGGCTGCGTCGGCCAACATCACCGAGCTGGATCCGCTGGCCGAAAGCTTCCCGATCGTGCGCGAAAGCCGCGACGCGAAGCTGACCACGGTGATGTCCAACAGCTTCGGCTTTGGCGGGACCAACGGCACGCTGGTGTTTGCCAAAGTCTGAGCCTGCCCTTGTAGGAGCGGCTTCAGCCGCGACGCTCCTGGTTCGGCTGGACGAAAGGCGTCGCGACTGAAGTCGCTCCTACAGAATAGTCAGGCATCCTGCTTCCTTACCGGAATTGCCAAACTGTCGTCATCCGCGCTGGCAAGCTGCCGGTCGATGCGCTGCAACGCCCCCAGCAACTGCGCCCGCGCCTCGGCGGCGAACGGGTTCTCCTGCTGGATCGCCGCAAACAGATGCCCCGCATCGCCGCGCACCGCCGCCAGCATGTTCTTCAGGCCCTGGAACGACGGCGGCGTCACCGACAAGTCGTCGTCCACGCCGATCTCGATCAGCCCCTTGGCCAGGAAAAACGCCAGCGCGTGGGTATGCGCCATGTGCCGGTCATGCGTGGCCGGGTCCTGGTCGATCACCTCGCAACCCAGCTCGCGGAACAGTTCGCGCGCGCGCTCTGCCGCCTGCGGATGCCGCGCGCTGGCGCATACCACCGTGCGCAACGGCCGCTCGCCCCGCGCCAGGCTGAGTGGCCCGAACAGCGGGTGCGTGCCCACATGCGGTATCGCATCGCCCAGTTGCTCGTCCATCACCGCACAGGGGTGCAGCTTCACGCTGCCCACGTCGATCACGGTGTGCCCAGCGCCCAGATGCGGCTTCAGCTCAGCCAGCGCCTCCGCCATCCGCGGCACCGGCATCGCCAGCACCACCCAGTCCGCGCCATCGATGGCGGCGACCATCGACGCCGCCGCCAGTGTGGCTGGCACCTCGGCCTGCGGATCATGGATACGCACCTCATGCCCCGCCCGCGCCAGCAGATCGGCAAACGCCTGGCCGAAGCGGCCGTAACCGAGTATCGCGAACACCATGGAGGGCTTCCTGCGCGTCGAAAACAGTTGATGCTGCCACAAGCGCGGGCTCTTCGTTCTATCGAGGGACGTGATGGGCCGTGTGAAGCATCGGATTGGCCGTCCAAAAACGGGTGAGTCGGGGTGCCATGCCCTTCGACCCTGGCCGCTGCGCGGCCGACGCTCAGGGAGAACGGTTGAAACCAATCCCCCTCATCCGATCACACCGAGCGTAGCCGTCCACCGGACGGCGGAGTCGAAAGTGTTGCGGGATCTCCGACTCAAACCGAGCCACCCGCCCGCGCATCCAGCCGCAACAACTTCTGCCGCTTCTTCTCCGCCTTGCGCTCCCTGCGTGCCGCCTTGCGTTGCTTGCGGTCATGGCTCCACAGATAGATCGCCGGGGTGCTCAGCAAGGTCAGCAGTTGCGACACGAACAACCCGCCCAGAATCGCGATGCCCAGCGGCTGGCGCATTTCCGAGCCGTAGCCGAAGCCGATCGCCAGTGGCAGCGCCGCGCCCATGGCCACCAGCGTGGTCATGGTGATGGGACGGAAGCGCACCAGCGCCGCTTCACGGATCGCCTCTGGTGGTGAGCGGCCGTGTTCGCGTTCGGCGACGAGGGCGAAGTCGACCATCAGGATGGCGTTTTTCTTCACGATGCCGATCAGCATCAGCACCGCGATGGCCGACATCATGGTGAGCTGGGTGTGGGTGACCAGCATCGCCAGGAACGCGCCCATGCCGGCGGCCGGCAGGGTGGAGAGGATGGTCAGCGGGTGGATCAGGCTTTCGTACAGCACGCCCAGCACCACGTACATCACCAGGATCACCGCCAGCAGCATCAGCAGGCCGTTGTTGAGCGCGTCCATCAGGTTTTCGTTGTCGCCGGTGTATTTCTTCTGCACGCCAGGCGGCAGGCCGGCGGCGAAGATGGCCTGGTCGACATATTTCAGGCCGTCGGTCTGGGTCAGGCCCTTGGCCAGGTTGTAGTTGATCGATGCCGATTCGAGCTGGTTGTAGTGGTTGATGGTGACCGGTGCGATGTGCGGTTCGATGTGCGCCAGCGCGGACAGCGGGATCATCTTGCCTTCCGTGTTGCGCACGTAGGTGTTGAGCAGGTTGGCGGGGCTCAGCGACTGCTCGGCGTCGGCGGTGAGCACCACGCGGTACTGGTTGATGTCGGAATAGATGGTGGAGATCTGGTTCTGGCCGAACGCGTTGTACAGCGCCGAATCGATCTGGCCCATGCTCACGTGCAGGCGGCCGGCGGCGTTGCGGTCCACCTGCAGCAGCTCCTGCCGGCCGATGCTGTCGAAACTGGTGCTGACGTCGCGGAACTGCTTCATGCCGCGCATCACCTGCGCCAGATGCAGCGTGGGTTGCTGCAGCGGCAGGCCGGCGGTGCTGCTGAGCTGGAACGCATACTGGCCCTTGGCGCCGCCGCCGGGGCCTCCGCCGCTGATGAACTGCACCGTGGTCAGGGTCACGTCCAGGTCGGTCACGGTCTTGTAGTACTTGTCCAGCCGGTCCACCACGGCCTGGCCCGGTTCGTGGCGGTCGTTGGGCCCGTCGCCCAGCGGCTTCAGGTCCACGAACAGGGTGGACTGGTTGCCCACCGCGCCATTGTTGTTGTTGCCGCCCAGGATGGTGGAGACGTCGAGCACCGCCGGGTCGGCCTGCAGCACCGCCGCCATCGCCTGCGTGCGTTCGGCCAGCAGGGTGGGCGAGATGTTGGCGTCGGCGGTGATCTGCGCCTGCAGCAGGCCGGTGTCCTCCTTCGGCATCAGGCCGCCGCCGGCGGTCTTGGCCACCACCACCGCCAGCACCACGGTCAGCACCAGCAGCAGGATCGGCTGCCAGCGCATCACCCGCCGGTGGTGCATGGCCCAGTCCAGCGCGCGCTCGTAGATGCGCAGCAGGCGGTTGTCGAAGCGCTCGGCCATGCGCTCCAGCCGGCCCGGCGTGCGGTTGCCCGTTTCGTGCGCCAGCCAGGCGCCGCACAGCGCCGGCGTCAGCGTCAGCGACACCAGCGCCGAGATCACGATGGTGGCGATCAGGGTCACGGAGAACTCGCGCATCAGCATGGTGAACATGTTGTGGCCGAACACCATCGGCCCGAACACGGCGATCAGCGACAAGGTGATCGACACCACAGTGAAACCGATCTCGCGCACGCCGGTGAGCGCCGCCGACAGCGGCGCCATGCCGCGCTCCATGTGGCGCACGATGTTCTCGATCACCACGATCGCGTCGTCCACGACGAAGCCCACGCACAGCACCAGCGCCACCAGCGAGAAGATGTTGAGGGTGAAGCCCAACATCCACATCACCACGAACGCGCCGGCCAGCGATAGCGGCACGCTGAACATCGCGATCACCGTGGGCCGCAGCCGGCGCAGGAACACCAGCATCACCAGCGCCACCATCACGATGCTCATCAACAGCGCCACCTCCACCTCGTGCAGCGCCGATTCGGTGGTGGGGGTGAGGTCGAAGATGGGGTGGATTTCCACGTCGGCCGGCATCAGGTGGCTGAAGCCCGGCAGGGCGGCGCGGATGGCGTTCACCGTGGCCACCGCGTTCGCTTCCGAGCGCTTGCTGATCTGCATGGTCACGGCGCGCTGGCCGTTGAACCACGCCGCGGCGTACTGATCCTGCTGGCCGCCGGTAATCGTGGCCACGTCGGACAGCCGCACCGGCACCCCGTCGCGGCTGGCGATCACCAGCGGGGCGAAATCGGCCACGGTGTGCAGCGCGTCGTTGGCGCTCACCGTCATCTGGGTGGCGCCGTTGCTGAGCATGCCTTGCGGCGAGGTGACGTTGGCCGCGCGCAGCGCATTGGCCACGTCGTTGCTGGTGATGCCCTTGCGCGCCAGGGCGGCGCTATTCAGCGCAATCCGCACCGCATGCGGCGCGCCGCCGGACACCTGCACCTGGGCCACGCCGGGGATCTGCGCCACGGCCGGTTTCAGCAAGGTGTCGGTGAGGTCGTACAGCTGGTCGGGCGCCAGGCTGGTGGAGGTCAGCGAGACCAGCAGCACCGGAATCTGCGAGGTGTCGAACTTGAAGTAACCCGGCGGGCTGGGCATGCCGGCGGGCAAATCCGCGGCGGCCGCGTTGATCGCCGCCTGCACGTCGCGGGCGGCCTTGTCGGCGGTGCGATCCATCTCGAACAGGATCTGGATCTGCGCGCCGCCCTCGCTGGCGCTGGAATACATCTGCCGCACGCCCGGAATCCGCCCCAGGTGCCGCTCCAGCGGCGCCACCACCGTGCTGGCCATGGTTTGCGCGTTGGCGCCGGGCATCTGCGCGAACACCACCACGCCGGGAAACTCGATCGACGGAAACGCCGCCACGCCCAGCAACAGGTACGCCCACAGGCCACCCAGCATCAGCCCGATCGCCAGCAGCGAGGTGCCGACCGGGCGACGCACCATCGGCGCGAACACGTTCATGCGCACCGCCTTGCGTCACCGCGCGAGGTCGTCGATGGACGGGAACGGCGGCGGTCGTCGGCGAGAAAGGATGCAGGCATGCGCAGGGATATTACCGATGACGGCCTGCGCGTGGATGCCCGCCGCGCGAAAGTTTCTGCCACTCGGGTTCCCCGGAAAGCTTCGATCCCGCCCGTCATTCCTGCGAACGCAGGAATCCAGGGCCTTTGTGTTGAAGGGCTTGGAGGCACTGGATCCCAGCCTTCGCTGGGATGACGAGCAAAAGCTGATCCATCAGACCTCCCCAGCGCCGGCACGCGGTTTACGACGCACTGGCCGCCAGGCCCGCGCGCAGGCGTTTCTTCTCCGCCCGTCGCGCCTTGCGCGCAGCCTTGCGCAGCTTCCGGTCGTGGCCCCACAGGTAAATCGCCGGCGTGCTCAGCAGGGTCAGCAACTGCGACACCAGCAAGCCGCCCACGATGGCCACACCCAGCGGCTGGCGCATCTCCGAACCCACGCCGAACCCGATCGCCAGCGGCAGCGCCGCGCCCATCGCCACCAGGGTGGTCATGGTGATCGGGCGAAAGCGCACCAGCGCCGCCTCGCGGATCGCCTCGGGCGCGGACAGTCCGCGCTCGCGTTGCGCCACCAGCGCGAAATCCACCATCAGGATCGCGTTTTTCTTCACGATGCCGATCAGCATCAGGATCGCGATGATCGCCATCAGGCTGAGCTGGGTCTGCGTCACCAGCATCGCCAGGAACGCGCCCGCGCCGGCCGCCGGCAAGGTGGAGAGGATGGTCAGCGGATGGCCCAGGCTCTCGTAGAGAATGCCCAGCACGATGTACATCGCCAGGATCGCGCCCAGCAGCAAGGTGCCGCCGTTGGACTGCAGATCCTGCATTTCCTCGTCGGTACCGGTGAATTTCAGGCGGATGCCGCCAGGCAGGTGGATCGCCAGCGCGGCCTGGTTGACCAGGTCGATGCCGTGGCTTTCGGGCACGCCGGCGGGCAGGTTGTAGCTGAGGTCGGTGGCTTCCAGCTGATCCTGGTGGACCACGCCGGACGGGCTGATGTTGGGCTCGATGCGGGCGATCGCGGACAGCGGGATCAACCGGCCCTGCGCGTTGCGCACGCGTGTGTCCAGCAGCGCGGCCGGACTCAGCGACTGCGCGCCGGCACTGGTCAGCACCACGTGGTATTCGTTGATGTCCGAATAGATGGTGGACACCATGCGCTGGCCGAACGCGTTGTTCAGCGCGGTGTCGACCATGCCCATGTTCACGTGCAGGCGCGCCGCGGCGTCGTGGTCCACCTTCAGCATCTGCTGCTTGCCCACCTCGTCGAACTCGCTGCCCACGTCGCGCAGCTCTTTCGACTTGCGCATCTGCTGCACCATCTTCAGCGCCCACGGCTGTAGATCTGTGCCGTCCTTGCTGATCATCTGGAAGCTGTGCTGCGCGCCATCGTTGTTGCCGCCACCGCCGCCCATGAACTGCAGCGTACGCAACTGCACCTTCATGTCGGGCAACACCTCGAACTGCTTGCTGAGCCGTTCCAGCACCACTTTCGAACTGTCGCGGCGCTGGCCGGGGCCATCGCCCAGCGGTTTGAGGTCGATCCACATGCGGCCGTTGTTGCCCACCGCGCCGCCGTTCCGGCCCAACATGGACGACACATCCAGCACGGCGGGGTCCGCCTGCACGATCGCCGCCGCCTGCTTCACCCGCTCGGCCATCAGCTGCGGCGAGATGTTGGCGTCGGCGCTGATGTTGCCGTTGAGCGCGCCGGTGTCCTCCTCGGGCATGAAGGTGCCGCCGGCGGTCTTCACCACCGCCATCGCCAGCACCACGGTCGCCACCAGCAACAGCAGCGGTTGCCAGCGCATCAGCCGGCGGTGATGCATGGCCCAGTCCAGCGCGCGCTCGTAGACGCGGTGCAGCCAGCGGTCGAAGCGCTCGAACGCGCGCTGGATACGGTTGAGCGGCTTTTCGCCGGCATGTTCCAGGGTGAGAAAGCGGCCGCACAGCGCGGGCGTCAGCGTCAGCGACACCAGCGCCGAGATCACGATCGCCGCGGTCAGCGTCACCGAGAACTCGCGCAGCAGCATCACCAGCATGTTGTTGCCGAACAGCAGCGGCGCGAACACCGCCACCAGCGACAGCGTGATCGACAGCACGGTGAAGCCGATCTCGCGCACGCCGATCAAGGCGGCCGGCAGCGGCGGCTGGCCGTTCTCCATGTGGCGCACGATGTTCTCGATCACCACGATCGCGTCGTCCACCACGAAGCCGATGCACAGCACCAGCGCCACCAGCGACAGCAGGTTCAAGGTGTAACCGAACGCCCACATCGCCACGAACGCGCCGGCCAGCGACAGCGGCACACTGAGCAGGGCGATCAGGGTGGGGCCGATGCGGCGCAGGAAGATCAGCATCACCAGCGCCACCATCACGACGCTGATAATCAGCGTGAACTGCACTTCATGCAGCGCGGATTTGGTGGTCTGGGTGAGGTCAAGGATCGGCGTGATGGTGACATCGGCCGGCAGCATGGCGCGGAACGCCGGCAGCTGGTCGCGCACCGCGGCGGCGGTGGCCACCGCGTTCGCCTCCGGCCGCTTGGTCACCTGCATCATCACCGCGCGCTGGCCGTTGAACCAGGCGGCCTGGTATTGATCCTCCGGTCCGGAGGCCACCGTGGCCACGTCGGACAGCCGCACCGGCATGCCGTTCTTCATCGCGATCAGCAGGTTGCCGAATTCGGCCGGGTCCTGCAGCGCGTCGTTGGCCGACACCGTCATCTGCGTGTGGCCATCGCTGATGATGCCCTGCGGCGAGGTGACGTTGGCCGCCCGCAGCGCATTCGCCACGTCGTTGGTGGTGAGCCCCTTGGCCGCCAGCGCACCGGTATCCAGCGTCACCCGCACCGCATGCGCGGTGCCGCCGAACACCTCCACCTGGGCCACGCCGGGGATCTGCGCCACCGCCGGGCTGAGCAAGGTGTTGGTGAGGTCGTACAGCTTGTCCGGCGGCAGCCCGGTGGAGGTCAGCGACACCAGGATCACCGGCACCTGGGTGGTGTCCGCCTTGAAGTATTGCGGCGGGTTGTCCATGTGCGTGGGCAGGTCGACCGCGGCCGCGTTGATCGCCGCCTGCACGTCGCTGGCGGCCTTGTCCGCGTTGCGCCCCATGTACAACTGCAACCGCACGAAGGTGCGCCCCTCGGTACTGTTGGAGTACATCTCCTTGACCCCGGGGATGCGCCCCAGGTGCCGCTCCAGCGGCGCCGCCACCGTAGCGGCCATGGTCTGCGCACTGGCGCCCTGCATGTTGGCCGACACCATCACCACCGGCAGGTCCAGCGACGGCAACGCGGCCACGCCCAGCAACTGGTAGGCCCAGCTCCCCGCCAATAGCAACCCGATCGCCAGCAGCGAGGTGCCGATCGGGCGGCGGATCATGGGCGCAAAGATATTCATGGGCTCTCCGTGGCGGGCAAGGATAGCCGCTGCCATGACCCACCGCGATGTGCCTGAAGTCGGCCCTGCCGGATGGCATGGGCTCACCGAGCGCACCCTTCGTTTGCGGGAGCGCAAGGGACTTCCTTTGTCCGTGCGCGACGCTCTTGCTCTTGCTGTTGCTCTGGTTATTTGTGGG
>JBIQMK010000150.1:0-8185 GCA_044463365.1 Rhodanobacter sp.
AATTCGGGGATACAACGCCAACGTACAAGGAGCGACTTCAGTCGCGACGCTCTTTGGCTCGCGCCATCGAAGCAAAAGCGTCGCGACTGAAGCCGCTCCTACAGTGGGTTCCGGCAGGATTCCGGGCGGCAGTTCAGGCCGGCAGGCGCACCGAAACCTGGTAGCGCCGGCCGGGTTCGATGTCGTGGATGACGGCGCCTTGCAGGGGCTTGCCATCCACGATGATGCGCGTCTCGTCCAATCCCGCCTCGCGCACCATCTCCACCACGAATTCCGCGCCGCGGAACGTGCGCACCACCCTGGCCGACGGCCACGCCGCCGGCAACTGCGGCGCGACGCGCAAGCCATCAGCCTGGCCCCGCAAGCCGAACAGGCCTTCGACCAGGCAGCGATAGACCCACGAGACCGTGCCCGTGTTGAACAACTGGCTGGAGCGGCCGGCCGTGCGCGGAAACTGGTAGTACGCGCCGCGGTAGTAGTTGGGGATGAACACCGGCAGCTGGCCGCGCTGCAGGTAGTCGTCGCCATCCGGGCCGGGGATCATCTGCCGCAGCAGGCGGTAGGCGCGCTCGGATTCGGCGATGTCGTAGAGGCTGTAGATGTAGAAGATCGCCGCGTGGTTGTAGACCGCGCCGTTCTCCGCCGAGCCCGGATATTTCTGCGTCACCCGGCCCACGTCGTCGCGCATGGCGGTATACGCGGGCGCAAACATCATCACGCCATACGGCGTTTCGAGTTGCTGCTCGATGGCGTGCAGCATCTTGCCGCGCTGCGCCTCGTCGGCGGTGCCGGCCAGGATCGCCCAGCTTTGCGGGTTGAGGAAAATCCGCCCCTCGCCATCCTTGCCTGTGCCAAAGACGACGCCGTCGTCGGTGATGCCGCGGGCAAACCATTCGCCATCCCACAGCTGGCGGTTCACGGCGTCATTGAGCTGCCGCGCACCTTCGCGGAACGACTGCGCCAACTCGCGCTGCTGCCGCTTGTCGCACACGGCGGCCCACAGCGTCAGGGCGTAACTGGTGGCCACCGACAACCAGCCGGAGACGCCCTTGCCCTTGTAACCGACCATGTTCATCGGGTCGCACCAGTCACCTTGGGCGATCAGGCTCAAGCCGCGTTCGTCGCGTGCGTCCAGCAACCAGCGCATCGCGGCGCTGATGCGCTCGAACACGCTGAGCGTGCGGCCGTCGTTGACGCTGGCGACCGGTTCGTCCAGCAGCGCGTAGTCGCCGGTTTCGTCGAGGTAGGCCTGCAGGCAGACCGGCAGCCACACGCAATGGTCGGTGTGCGGGATCTGGTTGATGTACTTCAGCTCGGCGCCTTCGATCAGCAGGATGCCGTCGGGCATGGCGCCGCTCTCCTCCTGCTGGCTCAGGGCATGGAGGAAGGCCGAGCGCGTCACCGCCGGGCGGATGTAGCTCATGCCCATGTTGTCCTGCAGGTAATTGCGGGTCTGCGGATCGGTGCTGAGCCGGTTGACGTCGGCGTGGTAGAACATCTGGCGCGGCAGCCAGTGGTTCACGAAGTTGTCCAGGGCGGCGTCGGGCGTGTCGATCTGGATGCAGCCGCGTCCCTGGCGCACGTAATCCGCATACTCGCGTTCGGCGGCGGCGAAACCCGCGGCGCTCAGATATTTGTCGCGCAACGCGCGGATTTCCGCATCGTCGAAGGCAGGGCCGAAAATGAAGCGGTACTGCTGCGACTCGTCCGGTGCAAAGCCGTGGCGGTACTGCAGCACCGCGGCCGGTGTTTGGTAGCGCGCATCGCCGCCGTCCAGCGTTTCCTGCTGCACGCCGCTGGGATGATGCAGGCCACCCTCGCCCTCGAAGGTTTCCTGCTTGGCTTCCCACGCGTCGGGCGCGCGTTCGTGCAGGAAGAAGGTCTTGTCCTTGAAGTCCTTCTGCTTGAAGTAATCGGCGACCTTTTGGTACGGCGCGACGCTGCTGGCCACCACGCCACCCAGGTCGGCGCGGTACTCCGCCGACTGGTTCATCCACGACATGTAGCCGATCGGAAAGTACGGGTAGATGCTCAGCTTGCGCGGCCGGCCGGACACGTTGCGCACCTTGAGCGTCCACAGCTCCACCACGTCGTTCACCGGCAACGACACCCTCATCTCGACCTCGATACCCGCGCAAACCACGCGCCACGCGATGTCGCCCTTGCCGGCGGAGAACGTGAAGCTTTCCGGCGCGGCCCGCACCGGCTCGTACGGTGCGGAAAAGACTTCGCTGGACTCCTCGTCCTTGATGTAGAAAAAGCGCCCCGGATGATGCGCGTAGTACGGCTGCTCCGGCTGCATGAACGTCTTCGCTTCCAGGTTCGGCGCATGCGCGTACTTGGCCGGCTCCGGCTGCATGAACTGCGCCACGGCATAACCGCGGCAATTCATCTGCATCATCATGCGCCGGTTCCACAGGAAGCCGGCCGCACGCGGCATTGCCACCGCGCTGTGCAATTCGAAACGTTCGCCATCGGCGCTGGGGTTAAGCATCGGAAACCGCTCCGCTGATCAATGGATAATTCAAACCTTGGATTTGCGCGCCAGCAATTCCGTCTGCACACGCGCCAGCGTGGCGTTGTCCAACGCGTAGAAGCGCATGGTGAACGCGGCAATGAGCGCGATGACGCCGGGGATGACCGTCAGCAGCAGCACGATGCCCAGCTGCGACGCGCCCGACTGCGCCTCGTTCGCCACGTAGCCCATCGCCGCCAGCATCCAGGCGATCGCCGCCGATGCGATCGCGCCGCCCAGCTTCTGCGAGAACGTGGCCGCGGCGAACGTCATCGCGGTGGCGCGGCGGCCGGTTTTCCATTCGGTGTAATCGGCCGTGTCGGCAAACATCGAGAAGGCCAGCGGCGATTTGGGCCCCAGGAAAAAGCCGATCAGCGTGTTGATGCCGAACATCAGCCAGATGCCGTCCTTGGGCACGAACACCATCACGCAGCTGAGCACGCCGACGGCGGCCATCAACAGCACCATCAGCTTCTTCTTGTCGATGAAGCGGGTCATCAACGGCGTGGCCGCGGCGCCAATGGCAAGCGCGATGGAATACGCGGCCAGGAAGGCGCCGGTCAGGTCCGCCTGCCCCACGTAGTACTTCATGTAATAGACCGACGCGCCCGCGCGCATCACGATGGTGGTCATGATGATCAGCGCCAGCGCGAAGAGCACCAGCCATGGGCGGTTGTCCAGCAGGTCCTTGATGTCGCCGATCACCGCGGATTTCTGCTCCCGCGGCGGCGAGATGCGTTCGCGGGTGGTGAAGAACACCGTCATGAACATGAGGGCGGCCAGCACGCCGTACGCCGCCATGGTCAGCTGCCAGCCGAGCTTGTCGTCGCCATGGCCAAACCACTTCACCATGTCCAGGGTGAAGTAATTCACCAGTGTGGTGCCGGTGAACGCGGCAATGAAGCGGAAGCTGATCAGCGTGGTGCGGTCCTGGCTGTTGGCGGTGATCACGCCGGAGAGCGCCGAATAAGGCGTGCTGAGAATGGTGTACATCAGCATCATCAGCGAATAGGTGCCGTAGGCCCAGATCAGCTTGCCGCCCTCGCCCAGGTCGGGTGTGGTGTAGGTCAGCACGCCGGCCGCCGCCATCGGCACGGCGGCAAACAGCAGATAGGGGCGGAACTTGCCGAAGCGTGTTTTCGTGCGATCGGCAACCGCGCCCATCGCGGGGTCGGTAAACGCATCGATGATCTTGGTGATCAGGATCATCGTGCCGACCGCCGCCGCGGGCAGACCCATGGTGTCGGTATAGAAGATCAACAAGAACGCGGAAATGTTGGCCCAGTAGAAGTTGAAGCCGACATCGCCGATGCCATAACCGATCTTTTCCTTCAGCCCGATCCTGGCACTGGCTAACTCGTGCTCTGTTTGCGCCACGTTGACGTCTCCCGATGCTTGGTACGTTGGATGTGCGGTCGCGTATCGGCCGGTTTCGCGGCCGCAAGTGCCTTGCGACGAGTCCTCCCCTCAGCTCTCTCCGGGCAAAACACGACGTCGGCGCGCGCTTTCGATGGAAAGCGCCCACGTCCTGGATCGGCGGTGAGATGGAGCGGGTGGCGCGACAGGTACCCGCCAATCGTCGCATGGAAATGGCCGTCCATGACAAATCGCGCCCTGGCCGCCGACAGCGGGAACGTGCCGGCAGCGCTTCGATTACCATGCGCCGACGCCAGCCGGCGCTTTCAGTGAAGGATCACCATGAGCAAACATTCGAAGCGCGATGCCGCGCGTGACGCATTGGGGCGCGTCGTGCAACCGGTGGCCGAAACGCGCGAACTGCTGCACCGCGACGGCGAGCTGAAGCCGGGGTTGGGCAAGATCAGCGGCGTGATCGCGCTGTCGCTGGGCTTCCTGTGCCTGCTGGCGGTGGCGGCCTTCCACTTTCCGCAATACCTGACCACGCCGGACCTGCGGCACAAATACTCGGTCGACGTCTTGCGCCAGGTGTTGCTGGTGGGCCTGCTGGTGGCCGGCGGCATGTCGCTGGGCAATGTGATCCTGGGTCGCCAGCGCAATCTCAACGTGATGGCTTTCGTGCTGGTGGTCGCGGCGGTGGCGCTGGGCGGTTCGCGGGTGCCGGTGGGCGAATTTCCCGACCACACGCCGTACATCGGGCTGGACTGGTTCATCCTGGACCTGCTCGGCTCCACGCTGATCTTCGTGGTGATCGAGAAGCTGTTTCCGCTGTACAAGGGCCAGGCGATTTTCCGCAAGGAATGGCAGACCGACCTGAAGCATTTCGCGGTGAATCATTTCATCGTGGGGCTGGCGCTGCTGACGGTGAACTTCCTGCTGCACCACATGTTCGGCTGGCTGGTCAGCAGCGATTTCCAGCAGGCCGTGCAGCACATTCCGTTCCTGCCGCAGCTGCTGCTGTGCGTGCTGGTGGCCGACCTGGCGCAGTACTGGACGCACCGCGCGTACCACGAGGTGCCGTTCCTGTGGCGCTTCCACGCCGTGCACCACAGCGTGAAAACGATGGACTGGCTGGCCGGCTCGCGCCAGCACATGCTGGAGCTGATCTTCACCCGCGTCTGCGTGCTGGCCCCGCTGTACATCCTGGGCTTTTCCGAGGCGGCGATGAACGGCTACATCCTGATCGTGGGTTTCCAGGCGGTGTTCAACCACGCCAACGTGCACCTGCCGTGGGGGCCGTTGAAATACCTGGTGGTGACGCCGGATTTCCACCACTGGCACCACGCCTCCGACGACGAGGCGATCGATCGGAACTACGCCGCGCACTACGCGTTTCTCGACTACCTGTTCGGCACCGCGGTGAAGTCGAAGAACAAGTTCCCCGAACGCTATGGCGTGGTCGGTGACTACATGCCCGATGGCTTCGTGAAGCAGCAGATGTTTCCGTTCCGGTCTGGAAAAAAGGAGGTCGACACCGCCGGGTGATCGTCGACGCAGTGCAACAATCGTTGTGCGGTGCGACGTGCGACACGGTGCGCCGCACCATGCCATCCCCCCGGCGCTTCGGCTCTTCCGAACCGCCCCTGACACTGCTACGGTTACCGCTAACATTTTGGGGAACCGTATGCCCATCCATCGATCCAACCTGATCCATCGCGCGCGGTTGCTCCTGCTGACGGCCAGCGCCTTGGCCGCCGTCGCCGCCCTTCCCGCCATGGCCACGTCTGCTGAAACGGACGGCCAAACCCTGCGCTTGAACGACAAGGGTTACTACGCGTCCCGTGGTTTCGACGTGCTGGTGTACAGCAACTGGTACGACGGCCTGTTCAGCGACGCCAAGATGAGCGGGGTGGAGATCATCCACCACGACCAACGCACCGCGACCAACGGCGACATCCGGCTGTCGGCCACGCCCGACCAGTGGGATCCGATCGGCACGCTGGTGAGCCGCAAGGTGGACCAGGCCAAGGGCACGATCGACACGCATTTGTCGTATCCCGACTACAAGTTCGACTACCGCATCAACGCGCGCAAGGACGGCGATAACGTCGTCATCAGCGTGATCCTGGACAAGCCGCTGCCGGCGGCGCTGGACGGCAAGGCCGGCTTCAACCTGGAGTTCCTGCCCGCCGCGTATTTCCACCACAGCTATTTCGCCGATGGGGTGGCGCATCCGTTTCCGCTTTATCCGGCCAGCAACATGACGCAGCCGACCGAAGGGCAGCGCGCCGAGCCGCTGCCCATGGCCAGCGGCCAGCGCTTCGTGCTGGCGCCGGACGACCCGCAGCAGCGGGTGACGGTCGCTTCCGCCAACGGCACGATGAGCTTTTACGACGGACGCAACCAGGCGCAGAACGGCTGGTTCGTGTTGCGCCAGATGATCCCGGCCGGCAAGACCGGCGCGGTGCTGCAATGGACGCTGTCCGGCAGCGCCGACCCGCATTGGGTACGCCCCACTGTGATCGGCCATTCGCAGGTGGGCTATGCGCCCGCCGAACAGAAGATCGCCGTGCTGGAACATGATCCGCAGGCGCCGCTGAGCGGCGAGGCACGTCTGTTGCGCATCGCGCCCGATGGCGCGGAAACCACCGTGTTGAGCGCCGCGCCCAAGCCCTGGGGCAAGTATCTTCGCTACGGCTACGCCCGCTTCGATTTCAGCAGCGTGACCCAGCCCGGCCTCTACGTCATCGACTACGACGGCCAGCGCACCGCGCCCTTCCCCATCGCCAGGGACGTCTACGCCGCCGCCTGGCATCCCACGCTGGACATCTACCTGCCCCAGCAGATGGACCACATGCGGGTGACCGAGGCCTATCGCGTATGGCATGGCGACCCGCACCGCGACGACGCGCGGCAGGCACCGGTCAACCACGAGCATTTCGATCTCTACGCCCAGGGCCCCACGACCGATACCGCGTTCAAGCCCGGCGAGCACATTCCCGGCCTGAACGTGGGCGGCTGGCTGGATGCGGGCGATTACGACATCCGCACGCAGACGCAGTACGCGATCGTGCGCACGCTGGTGCACAGCTGGGAGGATTTCCGCCCCGAACGCGACACCACCAGCGTCGACTGGAGCACCCGCCGCGTCGACCTGCACCGTCCCGACGGCGTGCCCGACATCCTGCAGCAGATCAAGCATGGCACCGTGCAGCTGGTCGCCCAGTTCGATGCGGTCGGCCACGCCATCCACGGCATCGTCGAGCCGGATCTGGTGCAGTACCGCCACCTGGGCGACGCGGTGACCAAGACCGATGGCCTGGTCTACGACTCGTCGCTGAAGGAAGGCGAGGTCAAGGGCGACCGCAGCGGCACGCCGGACGACCGCTGGGCGTTCACCAGCAAATCGAGCGCGCTCAACTACGGCTCGATCGGGGCACTGGCCGCCGCCTCGCGCGCCCTGCGCGACATGGACCCGGCGTTGGCGAAGAAATCGCTGGCCATCGCGCAGAAAATCTGGGCAGAGGAACAGTCGCATGCACCGGACCTCTACCGCCACGGCAACACCACCGGCGGCCCGCTGCAGGGCGAGGAGTTCAACGCGGCGGTCGAGCTGCTGATCAGCACCGGCGACGCGAAGTACGCCGCCCGCATCAGCGCGCTGTGGCCGTGGGTCGCCGAGCACTTCGTGTTCAACGCCACCGAAGCCGTGCGCGCGCTGCCGCACATGCCGGCCGCTTACCGCAGCCAGCTCGAAACGGCCGTCCGCGCCTATGCGAAGCAGCGCGCGTCGATCAGCAAAGCCAACCCCTATGGCGTGCCGATCACCGAGGGCGGCTGGGCCGGCAATGGCGCCATCGTGCGGCTAGGCATCACCGACTACGCGCTGCACAAGGCGTTCCCGGACATCATCGATGGCCAGGGCGTGTTCCGCGGGCTGGATTATCTCTACGGCACCCACCCCGGCTCGAACCTGTCGTTCGTTTCGGCCGTCGGTGCGCGATCGAAGGAGGTGGCCTACGGCCACAACCGCGCCGACTTCAGCTTCATCGCCGGTGGTGTGGTGCCGGGCGTGCTGATCGTGAAACCCGATTTCCCGGAGAACAAGGAAAACTGGCCCTTCTTCTGGGGCGAGAACGAATACGTCACCGATCTGGGCGCGTATTACATCTACCTGGCCAACGCCGCCAACGCATTGGTCGAGGGCAGCCACCCGGCACGGTAGACAAGCCTGGCCGCCCCGGCATGAGCCTTTCCCGCGGGAGGCAGGTCAGTCATCCGACTGACCGCCTCCCTTTTTTTGTCTGCGGGAAG
>JBIQMK010000151.1:0-8181 GCA_044463365.1 Rhodanobacter sp.
AGCTTGCGACGAAGCCGGGATACGCGTGGAAAGTCACCAATTCTTGCAGACGGCGGTGGTTTTTCTGCTGGCCACGGTCATTGCCGTGCCGTTGACCAAACGGTTCCGGCTGGGCTCGGTGCTGGGCTATCTGCTGGCCGGCGTGGTGATCGGGCCGCCGTTGCTGGGCCTGGTCAGCGACACCGAAGGCGTGGCCACGATCTCCGAGTTCGGCGTGGTGCTGATGCTGTTCGTGATCGGTTTGGAGCTGTCGCCGCAGCGGTTGTGGGTGATGCGCCGCGCGGTGTTCGGCACCGGCCTCCTGCAGGTGGTGGCCACCAGCATGGCGATCGGCGCGGTGGCGTATTACCTGTTCGGCCTTACCGGCAAGGCGGCGGTGGTCGTGGGTGGCAGCCTGGCGCTGTCATCCACCGCATTCGGTTTGCAGATATTGGCCGAGCGCAAGGAGGCCGGCTCGGCCTACGGGCGCCAGGTTTTCGCGATCCTGCTGTTTCAGGATCTGGCCGCGATCCCGTTGATCGCCGCGGTGCCGTTGCTGGCATCGTCGACGGCGCAGAGTTTCGACCCGCTGGCGATCGCGCGCACGGTGGTGGTGATCGTGGCGGTGGGCGTGGGTGGCCGCTACCTGCTGCGGTGGGTCTTCCGCTTCGTGGCGCGGGCCGATTCGGTGGAAGTGTTCACCGCCACGGCGCTGCTGGTGGTGATGGGCGTGGCCTTGCTGATGGAACTGGCCGGGCTGTCGGCCACGCTGGGCGCATTCCTGGCCGGCATGCTGCTGGCGGATTCGGAATACCGCCACGAGATGGAATCCAACATCGAGCCGTTCAAAGGCCTGCTGCTGGGGCTGTTCTTCATCAGCGTGGGCATGTCGATGGACCTGTCGCTGCTGCTGGAGCGGCCTGGACTGATTTTCGGCCTGGTCGCGGCGCTGCTGGTGCTGAAGGGCGTACTGCTGTGGCCGCTGGGGCGCCTGCTGGGCGGACTCAACCGATCCGACACGCTGCGGCTGGTGGTGCTGCTGGCCTGCGGCGGCGAATTTGCGTTCGTGGTGTTGCGCCTGGCGGCGGAGGAGCACCTGATCGCCGTGGCCCAGCGCGATGCGCTGGTGCTGACGATCACGCTGACCATGGCGCTGACACCGTTGCTGGTGGTGCTGGCGGCACGGGGACTGCAGCGCGGGCCGAAAAAGCCCACGCGCGAATTCGACGCCATCGACACCGACACGCCGCGGGTGATCATCGCCGGCTTCGGCCGCGTGGGCCAGATCATCGCCCGCGTGCTGCGCGCGCAGGGCATTCCATTCGTGGCGCTGGAACATTCGGCCGAGCAGGTCGATTTCTCGCGCCGCTTCGGCAACATCAACCTGTTCTTCGGCGACCCCGCGCGGCCGGAACTGTTGCGCGCGGCGCAGGCGGAAAAAGCCGAGGTGTTCGTGCTGGCCACCGACGATCCCGAAGCAAACCTGCGCACGGCGCGGCTGGTGAAGCGGCAATACCCACACCTGAAGATCATCGCCCGCGCCCGCAATCGCCAGCACGTGTTCCGGCTGATGGACATGGGCGTGGACGAGCCGATCCGCGAGACCTTCCACTCCAGCCTCAAGATGACCCGCATGACGCTGGAGGCGCTGGGCCTGCCGCACGATTACGCGGTCGACCGGGTCGAGCGGTTTCGCCGCTACGACGAGGACATGCTGAAGAAGCAGGCGCTGGTCTACGACGACGAAACCAAGCTGATGCAAAGCACCCGCGATGCGCTGGCCGATCTGCAGAAGCTGTTCGAGGCGGATGCGGAGCCGGGGGCGGAGCGGGAGCGCGAGAAGGGTGCGGTGGAACCTGAAGAGCCTTGAAATGCAGGTCTTGCTTCCCCCGTTGCACGGGGGAAGGGAGTGCGTGCTGGCTCCTGTTCTTGCTTCCCCCGCCTCGCGGGGAAAGCTGCCCGCAGGGCTGATGGGGGCGCTTTTCGCCGTGGGGATGCGGGATCAAGAGCGCCCCCATCCGCCTTACGTGCCGCTCCTGCGGCACGCCCCCCGGGCCGGCTTCGCCGTTCGCTTCGGCATCCTGCCTTCGCAGTCGGCACCTTCCCCCGCAAGCGGGGGAAGGAAGCGATCAGCCCCAGTGCCACGATGTTGCTTCCCGCAAGCGGGGAAGAATGCGATCCAACCTCAGTGCCACCCATGTTGCTTCCCTCGCTTGCGGGGGAAGCTGCCCGGAGGGCTGATGGGGGCGCTCTTCGTGAGGCTCAAGATGAAGCGTCAGTCGGCGGGCTGTGCCGGCTGGCGCAGGGTCTGGCGCACGCTGGGGATGGCGCTGGCGCGGGCGGCCAGCTCGTGGGCGATGTCGACGTAACCCAGTTGCCGCGCCACGTCGGCGGCGGTGCGGCCGAACGCATCGGCGGCATTGCGGTCGGCGCCGCGTGACAACAGTACGCGGGCCGGCGGCAGCAGGGCATGCATCGCGCAGGCGTGCAGGGCGGTGACGCCGCGCTGGTCGGCGTGTCCGGCGCGCGCGCCGGCTTCCAGCAGCACCGGCACCAGTGCGCCGATGTGGGTGGCGTCGCAGTCGCTGCCCGGTCGCAATTGCGCGCCCAGCAGCAGCAGCAGCGGCGTCATGCCTTCGTTGTCGGCACGGTTGATGTCGGCGCCGTGCTTGAGCAGCACGTCGAACAGACGTCGCGCGCGCAGGCTGTCGTTGTGCTCGAACCCGAACTGCGCCGCCGCATGCAGCGCGCCACGGCCGCGGGCGTCGACGGCCACCAGTTCGGCGCCTGCCTCCAGCAGCGTTTCGACGATTTCCGGATAGCCCATCGCGGCGGCCACCATCAGCGCGGTCGCTTCGTTCGGCAGGCGCTGGTCGACGGCGGCGCCGCGTTGCAGCAGCAGGCTGACCAGGGCTTCGCGGCGCGCCGCCACGGCGGCGCCCAGCGGCGTCACGCCGTTGCTGGCCGCCAGCGCGGCATCCGCACCGGCATCCAGCAGATGGTTGGCGATGTCGCGGTGCCCGGCGCCGCAGGCGTGCAGCAGCGCGGTAGCGCCGTGCGGGTCGGGCGTATCCACCGCAAAACCCAGCTCCAGCAGCCGCTGCACCGCGGCGGTGGCGCCGGCGGCTGCGGCCAACGGCAGGTCGCCGGCGCGCAGCGGGCGCCGCGGCAGGCGCCAGTCGGCCCAGTTCAGCCAGCGCTCGATGGCGGGGTCTTCCAGCGCCAGGCCCAGCGGGGTTTCGCCATTGGCGTCGGCGGCCTCGGGGTTCCCGCCGTGGGCGATCAGCAGGCGCACCAGCGGCAGGGCCTGCGGGCCGTGCTCGAGTGCGGCGAACAGCGGCGTGCGGCCATCGCGGTCGCGACTGTTGGGATCGCAGCCGCGCGCCAGCAGCGCCTGCAACACGTCGATCTGCGCATTGATCACGGCCAGGTGCAGTGGCGAGCGTTCGCGCGCATCGGGGCCGAACGGGTCGGCGCCGCGTTCCAGCATATCCAACACCAGGGCGTTGAAGTCGCTGCTGCCGTTCAGCCGCACCAGCGTCTGTGCCAGCAGGCCGGTGCCGGCCGGGCTGGCGCCGGCCTGAAGCAGTTCCACGACCGCCTCGGCCGAACCCGGGAGTCGCTGCAGCAGCGCGTCGAACAGCCGCCGTCCCAGCGGTGAAACAGCGGTTTCGGCCTCCTCGTCGGCATCGGTTTCGGCGTCATCCAGCGGTTGCGTGGGCAGGCGCGCTTCGGCGTCGAGGCCGTGGTCCAGCAGCCAGCAGCGTGCGCTGCGCAAGCCGGGAGTGGCCAGTTGCAGGTACAACTGCGCCAGCTCGGCTGACGGCCATTGCCGCACGCGTTCGGCAAAGCCGGACACCACGGCCCAATGGCCAAAGCGCAGGGCATCGAGCAGGTGCGCCGGCGTATCGGCACCCTCGGCCAAGGTGTCGTGGCTGAGGTTGGCCGGCAGCGGCGTTTCCGGGTCCAGCAGGGCCACCAGGTCCCAGCGGCCGGCGGCGGTGGCGTGGTCGAGCGCGCTGCGGCCGTCACCGCCGGGGATTTTGGGTTCGGCGCCGAGCGCCAGCAGCGCGCGGACGGTTTCGGCGTGGGCGCGCGGCGACTGGCAGGCCAGGGTCAGGGCGTCGCGGCCGTGCTCGTCGCGATGGCGAGCGTCCGGTTGCGCCTCGGCCAGCAATTGCACCACGCCGCAGGCGCCGGCGCGTGCCGCTTCCATCAATGCCGTGCTGCCGTGCTCGTCGGCCAGGTTGACGTCGGCGCCGGCAGCGCGCAGCACACGGGCGATCTGCTCATGGCCTTCCGCGGCGGCGGCGTGCAGCGCACTGCGATGGCGGGCGTCGACCGCGTTGACCGCCGCGCGATGCTTGAGCAGCAGCTTCACCCCGGCAACGTCGTCGTCGGCAATGCCTGCCGCCGCGACCAGGGCCGGTTCGCCATCGGCGGGCGTGGGTTTGGCGCCGCGTTCCAGCAGGAATTTGGCCAGTGGCCAGTTGGCGGCGCGGCAGGCGCCGGCCAGCGGACTGATGCCGGCCTTGTTCAACGCGTTGATCGGCGCGGCGGCATCCAGCAGCATCGCGGCCACACCGGGCTCGGCGCTCAGCGCGGCGCCATGCAGCGGCGTGTTGCCTTCGGCGTCCGTGGCGGTCGGGCTGGCGCCGTTGGCAAGCAGGGTGAGTACCGCCTCGGGCCGGCCATGGCGGCTGTCGCGGGTGGCGGCCAGCAGCGGCGTCAGCCCGCCGGTGGCGCGATTGACGTCGGCGCCGCGGGTGATCAGCGCCCGCAACAGCCGGGTGTCCGGCAACAGCGCGGCCAGCATCAGCACTGGGCGTTGGTCGCGATCGGTAGCGGGAGGCGCGGTGTCGGGATCGGCGCCCGCCTCGATCAATGCCAGCGCCCGCTCGATGTCACCGTCGCGGGTCGCCGCCAGCAGGGCCTGGGCCTGCTCGGGGGTGCCGGCGATGCGCTCCTGTTCGTTCAACGGCAATGCGGCCGGGCGCGGCGGGTCTTCCGCATCACCCGCCAACGGCGGCAGCTTGCGGCCCTTGCCGCCGCGCGTGCACAGCAGGGCGCGCAGGGTGCGGTTGGCCACGATCAGGCAGCCCAGCGGCAGCACCACCACGCCATAAATGGCCAGCGCGGCGATTCGCAACTCCGAGGGCAGGATGCCGTACAGGCCGGTGAGCGCGATCGCCACGAACGCCATCACCAGCAGCGACAGCGCCGCCGGCAGGAAATGGCTGAAAAAACGCTCCTCACTGGACAGGTGACGACCGAACGCCAGGCTGCGCAAGGTGGCGGTGAAAATCCAGGAACCGTCGCTTTGCTGCGGGTAGGCGTCATCCCAGACGAAGACCAGCCCGAACGCCGGCCACAACCGCCACAGCACCGCCAGTGCGATCACGCAGGTAGCCGCCAACGCCAGCGCGGCGCTGAGCCCGTGCGACAGGTTCAACTGCAGCATCGGCCAGGCCACCAGCACGAACACCAGCGCGGTATAGCCGGTGAACATCACCAGGTGCGCCGCGCCACGGCGCAACACCGTGCGCACGAAGCGGGGCTCCGGGTCGAAGCCGATCACGTGGCAGATCGCGGCCATGGTCAACGCGTTGGCCAGCAGCAGCGGGATCAACGTAAGCGGATGGGTGGCCAGGCCGGCAGCGGCGACGGCGAGCAACCCCGGGACGAACCAGGCAAGGGCTTGCGGAAGGGGCGGGCGGCGTCGCGATTTGGGCAGGGTCATGCCGACAGTATAGAAACCGTGACGAATCCAGACGATAACCCGGCGTTAACGCCCGCGCAGGCCCTCACGGCCATCCGCCCCCTCGCCGGTCAATCGTCGCGGTCGTCGTGGAGTTCGCGCCGGTAGGCGGGATGGTTGGCGGCGGCCAGGGTTTCCTGCGGCGGTACCTGCAGATGCCAGCCTTGCGTGCGCAGATGATCGAGCACCTGCAAGGTGTCCTCGTTCGGCAGCTTGCGCTGCTCGTCCAGTTGCACCTCCATCACGAAGCGCAGTTCGCCCAGCAGCAGCAACAGCGGTTCGGGCAACACGTCGAACGCATCGCGCTCGGCCAGCCACAGGTAGCTGTCGTGTTTGCGCAGGCTGGCGTAGACAAAACAGGGCATGGCGGCATCCGGAAGAAGAACGCCCCAATTCTCCACGCTAGCGCCCGGGCCTGCCAGCCCGCGGCGAGCCGCTTTCCCGTGGGTCCGGACACCGCGTTGGCAAGCCATGGACATTGTTGCTGCCACCCTTGCAACTGGTTTGCAGAGTGGGCAAAGTGCGATGAGATAGTTCAAACGATTGTATTAAATTCCAGAGCCACCCGCCCCAAGCCCGAGCCGTACAACCCCGAGCCGTACAACAAAGCAGGAGCAAGCGATGCACACTTCCTTCCGTACCCTTTCCGGCACCGCCAGGCCGCTGGCGCTCGCCGCGCTGAGCCTCGCCATCGTGGGTGCCCTGGTTGCGCCCTCCAGCGCCGATGCCAGCGCCTTCCAGTTGAAGGAAAACAGCGCCAAAGCGATGGGCCGCGCCTATGCCGGCTCGGCTACCGCTGGCGGCGATGTCTCCGTGGTGGTCAACAACCCCGCCGCGATGAGCGATCTGGACGGCACCTACCTGCAGGCCGACGTCACCGCGATCAACTTCAGCACCAAGTTCAGCGGCACGGCCACCGACGTTCTGGGACGTCCGATCGAGGGCGGCAACGGTGGCGACGGCGGCACCACGCTGCCGGTGCCGGCGTTGTTCTTCGCCACCCAGGTCAGCGATCGCATGCATCTGGGCTTCGGGTTCTCCGTGCCGTTCGGCTTCCAGACCGAATACGACCGCAACTGGAAGGGTCGCTACGGCGCGGTCAAATCCAAGTTCCAGTCGCTGGACGCGACCTTGTCGGCCTCGTTCGACGTCACCGACAACTTCAGCCTCGGCGCCAGCGTGATCGCGCAGAAGACCTCGGCCGAGCTGACCAGCGCCATCAACTACAACGCTGTCGGCCTGAGCATCCAGCAGGGCATCGCGGCGAAGGCCGCCGCGGGTGTGGCGCAGATCCAGGCCGCGGCGGCCGCGGGCCAGATTCCGCCCGCGGTGGCCGCGGGCATGATCCAGGATGCGCTCCAGGCCGCGGCGACCGGCGCCGCCGGCGTGGCTGCCGCCACCCCCGTCGGCAGCGACGGTTTCGCCCGCGTCAAGGGTGACGATTGGGCTTATGGCTGGCAGTTGGGCGGCTACTGGAAGCTGAGCCCCAACGACAAGATGACGCTGAACTACCGTTCCAAGAT
The DNA here is from genome assembly GCA_044463365.1 of Rhodanobacter sp. GTDB lineage: Bacteria > Pseudomonadota > Gammaproteobacteria > Xanthomonadales > Rhodanobacteraceae > Rhodanobacter. The sequence continues at coordinate 7,261 of JBIQMK010000151.1, forward strand.
CAGCCACACCCTGGAAGGCACCGGCAACTTCACCACCACGGCCGGCTATGACGCGTTGCTGGCCAACCCGGAGCTGGCCGCCAGCATTCCGCCGTTCCAGCACACCACCGGCACCGCCGACTTCACCACGCCGGCCGTGGCCAGCTTCAGCTACTGGCATCAGGCAGAGCGTTTCGGGCTGGGCATGGACGTGGCCTGGACCAAGTGGAGCGTCTTCAAGAATCTGACGGTTAACTACGGCAACAGCCAGCCGTCGACGTCGGAGCACTACAACTGGCGCGACACCTGGTACGTGTCGTTGGGTGGCGACTACAACGTCAATGACAAGCTCACCGTGCGCGCGGGCGTCGCGGTGGATACCACGCCGACCTACCTGGCCACCCGCAGCGCGCGCGTGCCCGATTCCACCCGCAAGCTGGCCACCGTGGGCCTGAGCTACCAGGCCAGCCCGAATTTCGAGGTCAACGCCTCGTACGCGCACATCTTCGTCAACAACGCGCACGTCCGTACCACCGATTCCACCGGCAACACGCTGGCGGGCAATTTCGAGGATTACGGCAACCTGCTGGGCGTGTCGGCCACGTACAAGTTCTGATTCCGCGGAAGTCCGCAAGGCCACCCGAGCCTCCCCGTGCGAGCGGGGAGGCTTTTCGTTGCATGGCCGTCAGCGTGCCGGCTTCTGGAGGTCAGTGGCGGTCATCGCGATCGTGGTCGTGGCCCCGATCATGGTGGCCGTGATGGTGATGGCGGTCCGGACCGCCGTGGCGCGAGGAGTATCCATGATCGTGATGCGGCGCAACGATGCAGCCGCCGAGCGGCAATGTGCCGAGGAGGATGCCGGCGGCGATGAAGAGGGTGGGGACAAGTCGGCGCATCGTAAGCTCCCGTGGGGTTGGACACCCACGAAATAACGCGCGTGAT
>JBIQMK010000152.1:0-8173 GCA_044463365.1 Rhodanobacter sp.
GCCCTTGGCAGCGATGTAGCGCGACAGGCTGGCGGGCACTTCGAAGGTCCAGCGCTGCGAGCGGCCATCGGGCGTGATCGACACCACCTTGCCCAGCCCGTCGACGTGGCCGGACACCATATGGCCGCCCAAACGGTCGGCGAGGCGCAAGGCCTTTTCCAGGTTCACCGGATCGCCGGCTTTCAATTTTCCGAGAGAAGTCAGCGACAGCGTTTCGTTGGAGACGTCCGCCGCGAAACCGCGCGCTTCCAGCGTGACCGCCGTGAGGCAGACGCCGGAGACGGCGATGGAATCGCCCAGTTGCACGTCGCGGAGATCGAGGTCGGCGGTATCGACATGCAGCCGCACGTCGCCGCCACGCGGTTCGAGCCGCGCGATGCGGCCCACGCATTGGATGATGCCGGTAAACATCAGCGCACCTCCGGCGGGAGGGCGAGGCGATGCCATGACTGAACGATTTTCATGAAACGTTTCCCGCGTCGAAAAAAGCGAAAAACGCCTCAAGGCATGAGGCCTGACGCACGCCGCGAAGCGTGTGCCGTGCCGTCTTCTCTTTATCCGGACTTTGAGGATGCGGTTGCCCGCATCCAACCGTCGGCTCCGGAGTCTGACCGGATCTGCTGACCTCCCAGTGGGACTGGAAGCGCTCGCGGGCTCGCCTCGAAAGGCCTACCGCCGGTGGGGAATTTCGCCCCGCCCTGAAGACGCTTGCCGGCGAACCGGCCCGGGGATTCTACCACGGCCGTATCGCGCCACTTGCCCGCCCGGCATCCGCCAGCACGCTGCGGCATCATGGGAACCCACGCCAAGGAGGTTCCCATGCGCATGCACCGCAGCGGCTGGCGGTTGTTGTTCGTCGTCCTGCTGGCCAGCGTCGCCCCGCCGGTCACGCGCGCCGGCGACGCGCCGCCCAGCGTCTACACCGGCACGCTGGGCAAACAAAATATCGTGATGGAACTTCCCCAACCCCATTCGGGAACCATATTCGATGCGCGTTACTTCTACACGCGCCACCGCATCGACATCGGCCTCGGGGGAAACATGACGGCGAACGACCACCTGTCGCTGGAGGAAGACCGCAGTCGCAACGGCTTCGACCTGGTGCGCCAGCCCGATGGCGGCTGGAAAGGCACCTGGACACCCCCGGAAGGGCCCGACCTCCCCGTATCGCTGCACCCGGCCACCCTGCCACCCTTGCCAGCGAGCGCACCCGACTTCCTGAAGCACGCCCGCGAGAACATGCCCTACGTGTACCTGCGCCTGCGCAACATGGGGCTCGTACGCGACAAACAGCAATCGTTCATGGGCCACCGCCTGCAATGGTGGCGCGAGCCAGGTTCTGGTATCCGGTTGTTCCAGATCGAGGATGGCTACTCGGACGATCAACGCCAGCGCATCAATCGCGTATTGATGAGTGCGCTCTGGGAAGAGGTCGATTCGTACTACGGATGCGTGGGTGGGGATGGCGCAGGCGGCGACTACAGACTACACGTGAAACCGACTTTTCTGAGCGCATCGGCGGTCAGCATTGTCAAGTACTTCAACAGCTACTGTGGAGGCGCCTATCCGACCTCCGGCCGCACCCCCATCAATCTCGATGCACATACCGGTCGCAAGCTGTGGCTGGACGACATCCTGTGGTTGGGCAAGGGAAGGCCGTTCCATTACTCCCCCATTACTCCCCCATTCCCGGCGAGGAAGAAGATTTCCCTGCAAAATTGGCCAGACTCGGGCAATGGACCGGCCACCAAAAACAAGTTTTCGTCCCCTGGCTAATTCATCAGTTCAAGAGGCGATATCCCAAGCAGATGAGCAGTAGCAAGGATCAGTGTGGCTACGCGGACGATCCCGATATTTGGGCGTTTAGCGATTGGTATCTGACGTCCAAAGGAATCTTCTTCATTCCGACCTTCCCGCATGTAGTTGCCGCGTGTTCGGAGATGGACGATTGGTCTTTGCTGCCCTATTCCGAAATCAGGAAGCACCCAGGCAGGCTTCGACTGACCCTGCCCTGAGCCGCCGCGCTCCGGCCACGACCGGGCCATCGCTCACACCGGCCGCCGCCCCCCGCTCGCTGAAAAACGCGATGTGCGCCTCCAGCGAGGTGTCGCCCTGTTCCACCATCACCGCCAACTGGCGGATGCGCCGGATCGACATGCCGGTGCCGCGCAGCAGCTTCGGCATCTCCAGTCATTACAAGTCTTGTCCGCGGTGGACTTGCCGGTCGGCACTGGGAACGGGCCACGCGTTTCATCAGGCCGACGCTTTCGTAGTAGCGCAGCGCATGGCTGCCGATGCCTTTGCGCCAGCGGACCTCGGCCATCGAGATCGGCTTGTTCATGCGGCGAGTCCAGGACTTCGAGTGCGCTCGAAGTCAAACACGCACGCTTGCGCGCCGCCGTGGCGAACCCCTTATCGCCCTGGCCCCTGACGCCCGATGTCCTGCCCCGTCGCGCGCCGGTAATCGCGCAGTACCTGATCCATCACCCACGTGGTGCGCACGCCGCTGGCGGCAAGGTCCGGGCAGGCGGCGGGCTGGCCGTGGAGTTCGGCGACGAGTGCTTCGATCAGCGGCTGCTGGATGGTGCGCGGGTTCTCGATGTGGAACTCGCGCACGCCGGCGGCGTTTTCCAGCCGGATCGGGCCGTCGCCGAAGGTGGCGAAGGAAAGCCGGCCCTCATCGCCTGTCACCTCGGTGAGGTCGTGCCGCTGCAGCGCGTCGAAATTCCACAGGCCGGTACCGACCATGCCGTTGCCGAACGCGAACGCCATCGCCACGCTGTCCTCGGCCGGATAACTGCCGCGCTGATTGCTGGCGTGGCCGCTGACGCGGGTGATGGGGCCGAACAGCCAATCCAGGATGTTCAGCGTGTGGCAGCCGATGTCCACGAACAGGCCGCCGCCGGAAATCGCCGGGTTCACATGCCAGTGCGAGGATTGCGGATCGCTGTAGCGCGGGTTGTGCGGCGCGGTGTGCACGCAATGCACCGAGCGCGGCGTGCCGATGGCGCGCTCGTCGAACAGCAATTCGCGCACCTTGTGGAAGCGCGGCAGCATGCGCCGGTAATAGGCCACGAACACCGGCACGTTGGCGGCACGGCCGGCCGCCACGATGGCCTCGCATTCGGCCGCGTCCATCGCCATGGGTTTTTCCACGTACACCGGCTTGCCCGCGGCGATGCTCATCAACGCGTAGTGCTTGTGGGTGGAGGGTGGCGTCGCGACGTAGACGGCGTCCACGTCGGGATCGTCGACCATCGCCTGGCCATCGTCGTACCACTTGGCGACGCCGTGGCGCTGGGCGTAATCGCGCGCCTTGTCGCCGTCGCGGCGCATCACCGCCATAAGGGCGGACCCTTCAACCTTCTGGAACGCCGGGCCGCTTTTTACCTCGGTCACATCACCGCAACCGATGATGCCCCAGCGGATGGTTTTCGGGTTGGCACTGCTCATGGCGATGGGCTCCTTGTGTGACGAACGGCCGCGGGACTTCGGCGGCTCACGCGGGGCGCAGGCGCAAGCGGATGTCCGCGCCGAGCATGCGCTGGTCCAGCAAGCGCAACGACCAGCGCGAGGCCATGTCGGTCAGCCCCGGCAGGTTCATCAGGGGCGCGGCTTCGCTGCCCAGCAGCACCGGTGCGATGTACAGCAACAGCTCGTCCACCAGACCGGCGGCGAACAATGCGCCGCACAGGGTCGGGCCGGCTTCGACGTGAACTTCATTGCAGTCGCGGGCCGCCAGCAGGGCCATCACGGCGTGCAGGTCGAGTGTGTCGCCCTGCTCCGGCACGCTGGCGTACTCGACATGCGCGGGACGCGTTGCAGCGGGCGTTGCGTTCGCCGCGTGCAGCAGCAGCGTGGGCGCGGCGGCGTCCAGCACGTGGCTGTCGGCGGGGGTGCGCAGGCGGCGATCAAGGATCACGCGCAGAGGCCTGAAGCCCTCTCCCCCAAGCTCGCTTGGGGGAGAGGGTTGTGACCGAAGGGAATCCCTTTGGGAGGTGAGGGGGGCTGTGGCTTTCCGAGCTGCCCCCTCACCCCAACCCTCTCCCCCGGCGTTGCCGGGGGAGAGGGGGCTAAAGCGCACGGTGAGACGGGGGTTGTCCGCCAGCACGGTGCCGCTGCCGCTGAGGATGGCCGAGCTGCGCGCACGCCAATGCTGCACGTCGGTGCGGGCGGCCTCACCGGTGATCCATTTGGAATCGCCATTGGCCAGCGCGGTGCGACCGTCCAGACTCATCGCCAGCTTCACTCGCACGAACGGGCGGCCGCGCTCGATGCGGCTGAAAAAGCCGATGTTCAATTCGCGGGCCGCATCTCGCATCAGGCCGGTTTCTACCGTGACGCCCGCCGCGCGAAGGCGCTCGATGCCGCGGCCGGCCACCTGATCGAATGGATCCTCCGCCGCCACCACAACCCGCCCGACTCCGGCCGCCACCAGCGCGTCGGCACACGGCGGCGTGCGGCCGTGGTGGGCACAGGGCTCCAGCGTTACGTATGCGGTGGCGCCGCGAGCGCGTGCGCCTGCCTCGCGCAGGGCGAAGACCTCGGCGTGGGGTTCGCCGGCGCGCTGGTGGAAGCCGGTGCCAAGTACGGTTTCACCGTCCGCGATCACGCATCCCACGCGGGGGTTGGGCGCCGTGGTGTACAGGCCGCACGCCGCGAGGCGCAAGGCCTGCGCCATGTGGATGTGGTCGATGGCGGAGAAAGAAATGGTCACGGCCTGGTACTTGTAGGAGCGCACCCTGTGCGCGAACCACGTGACCGTATCGCAAACCCTTCGCGCACAGTGTGCGCTCCTACGGGCACATCACTTGCCTTCACGCTTGCCGCCGCCCAGCAGCGGCAATTGCAGATCCGACAAGCCCGGCAGATCGCGCTCCAGCTTCTCGATTTCCTCGCGGAACGCGTGCACGTCCTCGAACTTGCGATAGACCGAGGCGAAGCGCACGTACGCCACCTGGTCCAGGTTCTTCAGCTCGCGCATCACCAGTTCGCCGACCTGGCGCGACGGAATCTCGCGCTCACCACTGCGGCGCAGGTCGTTGATGATGGCGCGCACGGCGCTGTCCACGTCATGGCTGGGCACCGGCCGCTTCTGCAGCGCGCGCTCAAAACTGACCCGCAACTTGCGCTCGTCGAACGTCTCGCGCCGCTCGCCACTTTTCACGATCGTCGGCAACTTCAACTCGGCCGTCTCGAACGTGTTGAACCGCTCGCCGCACTGCGGACATTCGCGCCGCCGACGCACCGTGCTGCCGTCCTCGGTCAGCCGCGAATCGATCACCCGCGTGTCTTCGTGCTGGCAGAAGGGGCAGTGCATGGTTAGGAGAATGGGGAATGGGGAATGGGGAATGGGAAAAAGCAAAAGCGCCCGGGGAACCGGCCTTTGCCGATTCCCCATTCCCCATTCCCGATTCCCGGCATCTCAGCCATACACCGGGAACTTGCGGCACTGCTCGGTGACCTTGCTGCGCACCGCCTCGATCACCGCCTCGTCTTCCGGCGCGTCCAGCACATCGCAGATCCAGTTCGCCAGCTCGGTCACGTCCGCTTCCTTGTAGCCGCGGGTGGTGACGGCCGGGGTGCCGACGCGCAGGCCGGAAGTGACGAACGGCTTGCGCGGGTCGTTGGGAACGGCGTTCTTGTTGACCGTGATATGCGCCTTGCCCAGCGCTTCCTCGGCGGCCTTGCCGGTGACGTCCTTGCCGATCATGTCGACCAGCATCAGGTGGTTTTCGGTGCCGCCGGAGACGATCTTGTAGCCGCGCTCGATGAAGGTCTTGGCCATCGCCTTGGCGTTCTTCACCACCTGCGCCTGGTAGCTCTTGAACTCGGGCTCCAGCGCTTCCTTGAAGGCCACCGCCTTGGCCGCGATCACGTGCATCAGCGGGCCGCCCTGGATGCCGGGGAACACGATCGACTGCAGCTTCTTCTCGATCTCTTCGCCAGCGCCCTTGGCTACGATGAGGCCGCCGCGCGGGCCGCGCAGGGTCTTGTGGGTGGTGGAGGTGACCACGTGCGCGTGCGGCAGCGGGCTGGGGTAGACGCCCGCGGCGATCAGGCCGGCGACGTGGGCCATGTCGACGAAGAACAGCGCGCCCACCGAATCGGCGATCTTGCGCATGCGCGCCCAATCCACCACCTGCGAATAGGCGCTGAAGCCGCCCACCAGCATCTTCGGCCGGTTCTCCGTGGCCAGACGCTGCACTTCGTCGTAGTCGATCAGGCCGTTCTCGTCGACGCCATACTGGATGGCGTTGAACAGCTTGCCGGAGACGTTGACCTTGGCGCCGTGGGTGAGGTGGCCGCCGTGGGCCAGGCTCATGCCCAGGATGGTGTCGCCCGGCTGCAGCAGCGCCAGGTAAACCGCCTGGTTTGCCTGCGAGCCGGAGTGCGGCTGCACGTTGGCGTAGTCGCAGTCGAACAGCTGCTTCAGGCGCTCTATCGCCAGCTTCTCGGCCACGTCGACATACTCGCAGCCGCCGTAGTAGCGCTTGCCCGGATAGCCTTCGGCGTACTTGTTGGTGAGCTTGGAGCCCTGCGCCTCCATCACCCGCGGGCTGGCGTAGTTCTCCGAGGCGATCAGCTCCACGTGATCTTCCTGGCGCCGGCCTTCATCGGCGATGGCCTTGGCCAATTCGTCGTCGTAACCGGCAATCGTGCAGTCCTTGGGGAACATTCTGGCCTCGGCAGGGTGGTGGCGGGATTAGCCGGAAATTGTAGCGCCGCCGGTTGTTTGCGGCCACCGGAAGGCGACTAGGCGCGGGTTCATCGGCGCGATGGCGCAAGCCGCTATAATGCGCGGTTTGACGAATTCCCCTTGCCGTGCCGCTCCATCGGCGCGGCGCACGCTTTCGGAGGTTGCATGAGCTCGCAGTACATCTACACCATGAACGGGGTCAGCAAGATCGTCCCGCCGAAGCGGCAGATCATCAAGGACATCTCGCTCAGCTTCTTCCCCGGCGCCAAGATCGGCCTGCTCGGCGTCAACGGCGCGGGCAAGTCCACCGTGCTGAAGATCATGGCCGGCGTGGACACCGACTTCCAGGGCGAGGCGCGCGCCCAGCCCGGCACCAAGATCGGCTACCTGGCGCAGGAGCCGAACCTGGACCCGGAAAAGACCGTGCGCGAAGTGGTCGAGGAAGGCGTCTCCGAAATCCTCGACGCGCAGAAGCGGCTGGAAGAGGTCTACGCCGCCTACGCCGAGGAAGGCGCCGATTTCGATGCGCTGGCCAAGGAGCAGGAGAAGCTGGAAAACCTGCTGGCCGCCAACGACGCGCACGCGCTGGAGCGCCAGCTGGAAGTGGCCGCCGACGCGCTGCGCCTGCCGCCGTGGGACGCCAAGGTCGGCCCGCTTTCCGGCGGCGAGAAGCGCCGCGTGGCATTGTGCCGCCTGCTGCTGTCCAAGCCGGACATGCTGCTACTGGACGAGCCCACCAACCACCTGGACGCCGAGTCGGTGGACTGGCTGGAGAAATTCCTGCACGACTATCCCGGCACCGTCGTCGCCGTCACCCATGACCGCTACTTCCTCGACAACGCCGCCGAGTGGATCCTCGAACTCGACCGCGGCCGCGGCATTCCGTGGAAGGGCAACTACACCGAATGGCTGGAGCAGAAGGACGCCCGCCTGAAGCAGGAAGCGAACCAGGAAAAGTCGCGCCAGAAGGCGATCGCGAAGGAACTGGAGTGGGTGCGTTCGGCCGCCAAGGGTCGCCAGTCCAAGGGCAAGGCCCGCCTGGCCCGCTTCGAGGAGCTGAACTCGGTCGACTACCAGCGCCGCAACGAAACCAACGAGATCTTCATCCCGCCGGGCGAGCGCCTGGGCCAGGAAGTGATCGAGTTCAAGAACGTCACCAAGTCGTTCGGCGACCGCATGCTGATCGAGGACCTGTCGTTCAAGGTGCCGCCGGGCGCGATCATCGGCGTGATCGGCCCCAACGGCGCCGGCAAGTCCACCCTGATGAAGATGATCATGGGCAAGGAGACGCCGGACTCGGGTGAGGTGAAGCTGGGCCACACCACCAAGCTGGCCTACGTCGACCAGTCGCGCGACGCGCTCGATCCGAAGAACAACGTGTGGCAGGAAGTGTCCGGCGGCTCGGACATCCTCACCATCGGCAACTTCGAGATCCAGTCGCGCGCCTACATCGGCCGCTTCAACTTCAAGGGC
>JBIQMK010000153.1:0-8152 GCA_044463365.1 Rhodanobacter sp.
GTTCATCGCCACGACCCGCCGCCTGGCCGGTTTGTCGTAGCAACCGCGCCTTACCCGAACAGCGAGCACGCCATGACCGACATCCTCAACCGGATTCTCGCCCGCAAGCAGGAAGAAATCGCCGAGCGCAGCGCCCAGCTGTCGGTGGCGGAACTGGCGGCGCGCATCGCGGACCTTCCCCCCACGCGTGGCTTTGCCGCCGCGATGGAGGCGAAGATCGATGCGGGTCTGCCGGCAGTGATCGCCGAGGTGAAGAAGGCCAGCCCCAGCAAGGGCGTGATCCGCGCCAATTTCGATCCGGCGGCCATCGCGCGTAGCTACGAAGCCGCCGGCGCCGCCTGCCTGTCCGTGCTGACCGACAAGGATTTCTTCCAGGGCAGCGAGGCGTTCCTGCAGCAGGCACGCGCCAACTGCTCGCTGCCGCTGCTGCGCAAGGATTTCATCATCGACCCCTACCAGGTGCACGAGGCGCGCGCGATCGGCGCCGACTGCATCCTGCTGATCGTGTCCGCGCTGGATGACGACGTGTTGCTGGAACTTTCGCTGCTGGCGTCCGAGCTGGATCTGGACGTGTTGTGCGAAGTGCACGACGAGGACGAACTGGAGCGCGCGCTGGCCTTGCCGGTGCCGCTGATCGGCGTCAACAACCGCAACCTGCGCACGTTCGAGACCTCGCTGGAAACCACGCTGTCGCTGCAGGCCTTGATGGAATACGACCGCATCATGGTGGCCGAATCGGGCATCCACACGCCCGAAGACGTGGCGCGGTTGCGCGAGGGCGGCGTGCAGGCCTTCCTGGTCGGCGAAGCGTTCATGCGGGCGGAAAACCCCGGCAACGAATTGCAGCGGCTGTTCGCCACCGCCTGATCGCCATGTCCTCCGATGAAACTCAAGCTCCGGCGCCGCCGCCGGACCCCGCCTCCGCGCGCGTGGTGCTGTTCGATTTCGATGGCGTGCTGATGCACGGCGATGCCTTTGCGCTGTTCGCGCGCGAACGCTATGCGCGCTCGCTGGGCTGCAAGCTGATGGCGCTGCTTTCCGCGCCGGGGCTGATCCTGCTGCTGCCGTTTTCGCGCAACTGGCCGCTGCGCCTGCTGGCGCGGATCGCCCTGCTGGGCATGAGCGAGCGCGCCTACCGGCGCAAGGCCGAGGAGTTCGCCGGCGTGCTGGTGCGCCGTCCGCGCCAATTCTGCCGTGACGGCGTGCGCGCATTGCGACGGCACCAGGCGGCCGGCGACCGGGTCATCGTGGTCACCGGCTGCGAGCATCACCTGGTCAGCAGCGTGCTGAGCCAGCTGGGCCTGTCCGATCTCGAAATCGTGGCCTCGCAACTGCGCCCCAGCTGGATCGGCATGCGCCTGCTGCGGCACAACGTGGGCGCACGCAAGGTGCAGTCACTGGCGCAATACGGCGTCACCGCGTGGCAACTGGCGTACAGCGATTCGCTGCAGGATGCGCCGATGCTGAAACCGGCCGGCGAAGCCGTGCTGGTCAACGGCACGCCGCGATTGTGCAAGAAGGTGGAAAAGGCGCTGGGCCGCACCGTGACGCGGGTGGCCTGGTACTGAACGACTGAATGCAGGAGCGACTTCAATCGCGATGCTTCTGCTGATACCCGAAGAAAGAGCATCGCGGCTGAAGCCGCCCCTGCAATAAGCGCGCTCCGGTAGCCGTTCCGCGGGAGGGCCTCAACGCGTGCCGCGCACCACGATGGTCTTGCCGGATACGTCGATCATCCGCTGCTCCTCCAACTGCTTCAGCACGCGCCCCACCATCTCGCGCGAGCAGCCCACGATACGGCTCAATTCCTGGCGCGAAATGCGAATCTGCGTGCCGTCGGGATGGGTCATCGCATCGGGCTCCTGGCACAGGTCCAGCAGCGTGCGCGAGATGCGGTTGTTGACGTCCATGAACGCCATGCGGCTGACCTGGCGCGAGGTGCGCAACAGCCGGTGGGTGAGTTGCGAGCCGATCGCACAGAGGATCTTGGGGCATTCCTCGCGCAGCGGGCCCTCCATCAGCTGGAACAGCCGCTCGTAGCTGACCTCGGCCATCTCGCAGGGCGCGCGCGTGCGCACCACCGATTCGCGCGCCGCCTGCGCCACGAACAGGCCCATCTCGCCGATGAACTGGCCGCGGTTGATGTAGGCCAGGATCAGTTCGCGGCCCTGCTCATCCTCGGTGCAGACCGCCAGCGAACCCTCGATCACGTAGTACAGCGTGTTGGCCGGGTCACCGGGGCGGATGATCGCGGTCTTGCCCGGATAGCGGCGGCGATGGCACAGCGCCAGAAAGCGCTCCATCGAAGCCGGATCGGGTGCGAAACCAAGCGGCGCCTGCGAACTTTCGAAAGCCTGCTGAAGTTGATATTTGAGCTGGGCCAATTCAGTTTCCCCTACTGGTGATTCACGCGCCTGCCGCGGTGCCGTTTTTCGCTTCCTGCCGTCAGCGAAGCATTATGGCAAACCCGGCCGCCTTGCGGAGGTTCTGTTTTACCGCCTTTTGCCCCATACTTCGCGGTCTTTCGGCGGCGCCGAGCCTGTGCCTGCCGATCGCGAGGGTCGCGTCAGGTTACAGCCTGCGCTTCAATACGATTCAGCGGGGACCCTTGTCGCTAACCCGCCTCTACAGCTGACCGAGCCTTTCGGTCATGGAGAGCCGCCCGTGGTCAAACCCCTTCCCCGTCTGCGCCTGCAGGGTTTCAACAACCTGACCAAGGCGTTGAGCTTCAACATCTACGACATCTGCTACGCGGTGTCGGAGGAGCAGCGCGGCCGCTACATCGAGTATATCGACGAGCAGTACGACGCCGACCGCCTCACCCAGATCCTCACCGACGTGGCCGAGATCATCGGCGCCAACATCCTCAACATCGCCCGCCAGGACTACGACCCGCAGGGCGCCTCGGTGACCATGCTGATCTCCGAGGAGCCGGTGGTGGAGAAGCTGGGCCGCGACTCGATCGCGGGCGCGGTGGTGGCGCACATGGACAAGAGCCACATCACCGTCCACACCTACCCGGAAACGCACCCGCACAACGGCATCGCGACTTTCCGCGCGGACATCGACGTGGCCACCTGCGGCGTCATCTCGCCGCTGAAGGCGCTGAACTACCTGATCGACAGCTTCGAGTCGGACATCGTGGTGTGCGACTACCGCGTGCGCGGCTTCACCCGCGACGTGAAGGGCAAGAAGCACTTCATCGACCACAAGATCAACTCGGTGCAGGACTACCTGGCCAAGCACATCCGCCAGAAATACGAGATGTTCGACGTCAACGTGTACCAGGAAAACATGTTCCACACGAAGATGCACATCAAGGACTTCGACCTGGACACCTACCTGTTCGAGTCGCATGCCGACGACCTGTCGTTCAAGGAGCGCCAGCGGATCGAGTCGCTGGTGAGCCGCGAGATCGAGGAACTGTTCCACGGCCGCAACCTGATGTGACAAGAAAAACCCGCCGAAAGGCGGGTTTTTTGCATCAGGCGACAGCGGAACGAATCATTCGTACCGACGAGGCATGGTGGTGCCTCCGGGCAGGGCCGCACCAGCCAAGGAACGGCCCTTGGCCGTCACGGCTGCAGCGACACCACGGTCACCGACGCGGGCGGCAAGGTCAGCACGATGGCGCCGTTCTTCAGCTGGCCGCTGATGGCTTTGGGCGATACCGTGCGGGGGTGGTCGAAGGTGTTGACGCTGTCGACCTTCGTCGCGCTGAGGGTCTGGCCGGCGGCCGATGTCGCCTTGAAGCCCAGTGCCGCGGCGTCGACGTCCAGCGGCCGGTTCGGATCGAGATTGGTCAGCGACAGCCAGAGCTTGCCGTCCTTGCCCCTGGCGGCGATCGCGTCGAGGCGCGGCAGGGTGGTGTCGCCGTGCACGTACGAGCCGGCGTCGTAGCTGACCGGGATGAAGGTGGCGTCCTGGAACGGCACGTACATCTTGAACACGTGGTAGGTGGGCGTCAGCACCATCTTCGGGCCGTCGGTGAGGATCATCGCCTGCAGCACGTTGATCATCTGGGCGATGTTGGCCATGCGCACGCGATCGGCGTGGCGGGCGAAGATGTTGATGTTGAGGGCGGCCAGGATGGCATCGCGCTGGCTGTTCTGCTGCATCAGGAAGGCGGGGTTGGTGCCCGGTGTCGGCGCCAGCCAAGCCCCCCACTCGTCGACCACCAGCGCGATCTTCTTCTCCGGATCGTACTTGTCCATCACGGCGGATTGCTTGTCGATCAGCGGGCCCATCTTCAGGGTTTCCTTGATCACATGCGCGTAGGCCGATTCGTCGAAACCGGTGGCGGGCATGTGCGGCGGCCAGCCGTCGTAGATGGTGTACGAGTGCAGCGACAGGCCCTGGATGTCGAACGACCAGCCATGGCGTTCCTTCCATGTCTTCATCACCGCCTCGGTCCAGACGGTGTCGTCGGTGCCGGGGCCGACGGCGATCTTCAGCGACGGCTCCTTGGCGTTGTAGCTGCCGACGAAGCGGGCGTAGCGGCGCAGCTCGGCGGTGTATTCGTCCGGCGTCATCAGGCCGCCGCAATCCCAGCTCTCGTTGCCGATCCCCATCATGGCGACGCGGTAGGGCGCGGGGTGGCCGTTGGCGGCGCGCAGCTTGGCCAGCGTGGTGGGCTGGTCGGCGGTCATGTACTCCATCCAGTCCTGCGCCTCGGCCACCGAGCCGGAACCCACATTGAGCGAGATATAGGCGTCGGCGCCGATCTGCCCGGCGAAGTCCATGAACTCGTCGGTGCCGAACGCGTTGGAGTCGACCACATTGCCCCAGGCCGTGTTGACGCGCGTGGTGCGCGTCTTGCCGATGCCGTCGCGCCAGTGATAGCTGTCCGCATAGCAGCCGCCCGGCCAGCGCACGTTCGGCACCTTGAGCGCCTTCAGCGCGGCCACGACGTCGTTGCGGATGCCGCGCGTGTTGGGGATGGCGGAGTCCTTGCCCACCCAGATGCCGCCGTAGACGCCGTGGCCGAGCTGTTCGGCGAACTGGCCGAAAATCTGGCGATCGATGGTGGCGCCGGGCTTGCCGGCATCGACGGTGAGCCGGATCGTCCGGTCGGCGGCGCTGGCTGGCGCCGCGGCGGCGAAGGCGGTGGCCAGTGCGCACAGGCCGACGGTCATGAGATGGCGCATGGGATTTCCCCTTGGGGTAGGTCGGTGGATGTTCTGGTGAGCAAATACGGGCGCTGATGGCGCGTAACGCGGTCGGGGTTGGAAAGGAACCAGTCTTGGTGGCTTTCTTCCATCGCGAGTGCGGCGCATGTCCCGCATCGGGCAACTGCTTCCTGCGTTGCCTCTCGGGCATCCATGCCCTTGCCATTCTCAGGCGGGTTCAGTGCGAATCGCGCGGCACCTCGCTGCCGCTGCCGCCGACCAGGATGTCCAGGTCGGCACCGAGGTTGGCCTGCTGCACGTGGTCCACGTAGAGCTTGTACCAGCCGCGCTTGGGTGCCTCGGGCGCCTTCCACAGCGCCCGCCGCCGGGCCAGTTCCTCGTCGCTGACATCCAGGTGAATGCGCCGCGCGGCCACGTCGAGCTCGATCATGTCGCCGTTCTGCACCAGCGCCAGCGGACCGCCGGCGGCGGCCTCGGGCGAGGTGTGCAGCACCACGGTGCCGTAGGCGGTGCCGCTCATGCGGCCGTCGGAGATGCGCACCATGTCGGTGATGCCGCGCTTGAGCAGCTTGGGCGGCAGCGGCATGTTGCCCACTTCGGCCATGCCCGGATAACCGCGCGGGCCGCAGTTCTTCAGCACCATCACGCAGTGCTCGTCGATGTCCAGCGCGTCGTCGTCGATGCGGGCATTCAGATCCTCGATGTTCTCGAACACCACCGCGCGGCCGCGATGCTGCAGCAGGTGCGTGGATGCCGCCGACGGCTTGATCACCGCGCCATCCGGCGCCAGGTTGCCGCGCAGCACGGCGATGCCGGCCTCGGGCTTGAACGGTTCGGTGGTGGTCATGATGACGTCGCGATTCCAGCACGGCGCCGACTTCACGTTCTCGCCCAGGGTCTTGCCGTTCACCGTCAGCGCGTCGAGGTGCAGGTGCGGCGCGATTTCGCGCAGCACCGCCGGCAGGCCGCCGGCGTAGTAGTAGTCCTCCATCAGGTGTTCGCCGGAGGGTTGCAGGTTGACCAGGCAGGGGAGTTTCGAACCCAACTCGTCCCAGTCCTGCAGCGTCAGCGGCACGCCGAGGCGCCCGGCCATGGCCAGCAGGTGGATGACCGCATTGGTCGAGCCGCCGATGGCCGCGTTGGCGCAGATGGCGTTCTCGAAGGCCTGGCGCGTCATGATCTTCGACATGCGCATGTCCTCGTGCACCATCTGCACGATGCGTCGTCCGCTGAGTTGCGCCAGCCGGTAGCGGCGCGAGTCCACGGCGGGAATGGCGGCGTTCTCGGGCAGCGACATGCCCAGCGCCTCGACCATGTTGGCCATGGTGGAGGCGGTGCCCATGGTCATGCAGGTGCCGCCCTTGGAGCGGTGCATGCAGGACTCGGCCTCGACGAAATCCTCCTGTTCCATCTCGCCGGCACGCACCATTTCCGACATTTTCCACACGCCGGTACCCGAGCCGATCTTCTGCCCGCGCCAGCGCCCGCTGAGCATGGGCCCGCCGGACACGCCGATGGTGGGCAGGTCGCAACTGGCCGCGCCCATCATCAGCGACGGCGTGGTCTTGTCGCAGCCCATCAACAGCACCACGCCATCGATCGGATTGGCCCGGATGGATTCCTCGACATCCATGCTGGCCAGATTGCGGAACAGCATCGCGGTCGGTCGCATCTGCGTCTCGCCCAGCGACATCACCGGGAATTCGAGCGGGAAACCGCCCGCTTCGTAGACGCCGCGCTTGACGTACTCGGCCAGCTCGCGGAAATGCCCGTTGCACGGCGTCAGTTCCGACCAGGTATTGCAGATGCCGATCACCGGCCGGCCATCGAAAAGATCGCTGGGATAGCCCTGGTTCTTCAGCCAGCTTCGGTAGAGGAAGCCGCTCTTGCCTTCGTGGCCGAACCAGGATTGGCTGCGTCTTTTCGTGTCTTTGGGAGAGGTCATGGGTTAGCGATGTCCTTTGCTGGGGATCCGCGCGGATCCGCTGGCGTGCCTGTGTAAACGGGCTTCAGGAAAGTCCGAACAAGTCGTCATCCCGGCGAAAGCCGGGATCCAGCGCCTCAACTCGTGAAGCCACTGGATTCCAGCTTGACCGGCCCCTCGGCCGTCGAGAGCCGCTGGAATGACGAGCAAGGGCTTGTTCAGGCCTTCCTTTACAGGCGGCAGACTACAGGGCATATTGATACAAATAAAATAATATTTGCATTGATATTGATACCTATAATCGTATCGAAAGAACGGTGGAGATCGTTACCCATGCAGGCATCACCCGCTCGGCAGCATGACGGCGGCTCGCCCTTCGGCGACACGCTCTATCCGGACCTGCGATCGCGGCGGGTCTTCATCACCGGCGGTGGCAGCGGCATCGGCGAGGCGCTGGTGGAGGCGTTCGTGCGCCAGGGCGCGCAGGTGGCGTTTGTCGACATCAATGCCGCGGTGAGCGAGGCCCTGGTCGAGCGGCTGCGCGCCCAGGGTCTGGGCCCCACACCATGGTGGCGGCGTTGCGACGTGACCGACGTGCCAGCGCTGCAGCAGGCGATCGCCGATGCGGCGCAAGCGCTGGGCACGTTCGACGTGCTGGTGAACAACGTGGGCAGTGACGACCGCCACAAGCTCGATGAGGTCACGCCCGACTATTGGGACCAGCGCATCGGCGTCAATCAGCGTGCGGCCTTCTTCGCGATCCAGGCGGTGGTGCCGGGCATGCGTCAGCAGGGGCATGGCTCCATCATCAACCTGGGCTCGACCGGCTGGCAGACCAAGAACGCGGGCTACCCCTGCTACGCCACCGCCAAGTCGTCGATGAACGGCATGATGCGCGGCATGGCCAAGACGCTGGGCGAGCATCGCATCCGCATCAACGTACTCAGCCCCGGCTGGGTGATGACGGAGCGCCAGATCACGCAGTGGCTGGATGCCGAGAGCGAGAAGGAGCTGATGAAAAACCAGTGCCTTCCCGACAAGGTGATGCCCGAGGACATCGCGGCGATGGCGCTGTTTCTCGCCTCGGACGCCTCGCGCG
>JBIQMK010000154.1:0-8091 GCA_044463365.1 Rhodanobacter sp.
GTGGCCACCAGCGCGGCATCGGCGCGTGCCAGCATGTCGTCCTCGCCATCGACCACCACCAGCACGTGGCCGGCGGCGATCTCGTCCTCGAACGTGCGGCGCACCGTGTCGGGCTCCTCGGTGCCGGTGAGCATGCCTGCCCAGCCGCCGACGGCCGCGCCCACCAGAGTCATCGCCGCCACACCGGCGAGGGTCAGCCCGATCGGCGCGATGGTTACCGCCACGATGCCGGCCAGCAGGCCGCTGGCGCCGCCGGCCGCCAGGCCCTTCACGCCACCGCCGGCGAAATCGCCGCTGGTCTCCTGGTGGTCGTCGGGAATGGCCTGTTTCTCGATTCTGTCGCTGGCGATCAGCGAAATATCCTCTTTCGGAATGCCCGCGCGGCGCAGCGCATTGACCGCGTCTTCGGCAGCGCGGACGTCGGGCGTGGTGAATACGTGGCGTGTCTTCATGTCACCTCCTGCGCAGTCGACGGATGCCGTCGATCTTGGTGGCGGCGCGGTGACCAGTGCGTGATGGACAGCCGAATCGCGCCTTCGCTGCGGCGCTCACGGCGCATCCGCATCCATCCTGATCAAGGCCAGGCCCGCGTCGGGATCGAAGCGGCGATGCAGATGTGCCGGCGTCTCCGTCACCACCACCTCCAGCGTGGGACGCACATGGCCCTCCAGCAAATGGCCGCCCAAAGCGCGGCCGTCCGGTTGGCCAAGTACCGCATGCATGTGCAGTTTCGGCTCGCCATCCTTCAACGCCACGTCGCCCAGCAGCGCCACCACTTCGCACTGGTTGTCGACGGGGTTGCGCCGGTAGGTTTTCTTGTCCCACTCGAAATAACCCAGCACGGCGCGCTCGAACGCGCCGATCGCGGTGAGGTGCGCGGCGCTGAGTTTCTGTGCGGTGGCGAACGCCTGCAGGCAGGCGGTGACTTCGTCACCCGTTTCCAGAATCACCGCCCAGGTCTTGCTGCCATCGTCGTGAATCAGTTTGTGCTGCATGCTTGCCTCCGCGTTGATGACCGTTTCAACGGCTACCCGTATCGAGCGACTGGAATGCAGAACCCTCGTGCTGCCGCAGCGCCATCGCCAGTACCTGCGCGAGGCCCAACGCCTCGCGGCCGGTGCATTGCGCGATCTGCTGGCGGCAGCTGAAGCCGTTGGTGATGATCAAGGTGTCCGCGCTGGCGGCGCGCACCGCCGGCAGCAGATGCAGCTCGCCGATGGCGCGCGACACGTCCACATGGCGCGCATCGAAACCGAACGAACCGGCCATGCCGCAGCAGCCGGCATCGAGGAATTCCACGTCCATGCCCAGCTTGTCGAGCAAGTGCTTTTCCGCATCGGTGCCGATCACCGCGTGATGGTGGCAATGCGCATGCACCAGCGCCTTGCGCTTCAAGGTCGGTGGCGCGTAGCCGATCCGGTCCAGGAACTCGCTGAGCAGGAAGGTGTTGCGCGACAGCCAGTGCGCCCGTTCGTCGCCCGGGAAGAGATTGGGCAGCTCGTCGCGGAAGCTGGCTATGCACGACGGCTCCAGGCCCACCACCGGCAGCCCGCGATCGATCTCCGTGGCCAGCGCCCGCATGCTGTCGCGCAATTGATGGCGCGCCAGATCCAGCATGCCCTCGGCGTACAGCGGCCGGGCGCAGCACACGGCGGGGCGCGGCACGCGCACGGTGTAGCCGATCGATTCGAGCACGGCGACGGCGTCTTTCAGCGGCTCGGGGTGCAGGTAGTTGTTGAAGGTGTCCGGCCACAGCACCACGGCGGGCTTGTCCGCGTCGCCGGGTGGGCGGGCGAAGAACCAGTCGCGGAATGTCTCGCTGGCGAATTCCGGCAAGGTGCGTTCGGCGGCGATGCCGCCGATCGCCTTGAACAGGCGCGACACGCCCGGTGCGCGCAGCAGGAAGTTCGCCAGCCAGGGAACCTTCGACGCGGCGCGCGCCCACCAGAAGATCAGCCCCATCGCATACGCGGCGCGTGGTCGCAGCCGGTGGCGGTAGTGATGCGACATGAACTCCGCCTTGCAGGTGGCCATGTCCACGTTCACCGGGCAATCGCTCTTGCAACCCTTGCAGGCGAGACAGAGGTCCAGCGCATCGCGCACCGGTTCACTACGCCAGCCGCCGCGCATCGGATCGCCCTGCAGCATCTCGAACAGCAGATGGGCGCGGCCGCGGGTGGAATACTTTTCTTCGTGGGTGGCGCGATAGCTGGGGCACATCACGCCACCGCGCTTGTTGCGGCAGTTGCCCACGCCCACGCAGCGGCGCGTGGCCTGGGCAAAGCTGTTGCCGTCGTCGCGCCAGGCAAACGCCGTTCGCAGCTTGGGCGGCCGGTAGCCGGGGCCGGTACGCAGGTCGGCGTCCATCGGGTTGGGGTCGACGATCTTGCCCGGATTCATGCGGCCGTGCGGATCCCACAACGCCTTGAACTCGCCGAACGCGCGCACCAGTTCATCGCCGAACATCTTGGGCAGGAACGACGCCCGCACCTGGCCGTCGCCGTGCTCGCCGGAGAGCGAGCCGCCATGGCTCAGCACCAGGTCCGACGCCTCGTCCATGAATGCACGCCACTGCGACACGGCCTCGGGCGTGGACAGGTCAAAGTCGATCCGGCAATGGATGCAGCCATCACCGAAATGGCCGTACAGCGCGCAGGTGTAATCGTATTTGGCCAGCAACTGGCGGAAGTCGCGCAGGTACGCGCCCACCTTGTCCGGCGGCACCGCCGCATCCTCCCAGCCCGGATGGCCATCCGGTTGGCCGGGCACGCGGGCGGTGGCGCCGAGGCCGGATTCGCGGATCAGCCACAGCATCTTCTCCTCGGCCGGATCGTCGAACAGCTTCATGCTGGGCGCGTCGTCCCTGCCCTTGAGCGCCTCCATCAACCGCCGCGCCTTGCCGTCGGCCTCGTCCTTGCTGTCACCGCCGAACTCCACCAGCAGCCAGCCGCCGCCGGGCGGCAGCAGTGCGCGATCCTTCGGGTGCATGTCCTTGCGTTTCATGTCGGCGATCAGCGCGTCATCGATACCCTCCAGCCCGATCGGCCCGAAGCCCAGGATCTGCGGCACGTGGTCGCCGGCCATGAACACGTCGCGATAGCCCAGCACCAGCAGCGAGCGCACCGGCGGACTGGGCACCAGCCGCAATTCGGCCTCCAGGATGGTGACGCAAGTGCCTTCCGTGCCGACCAGCGCACGCGCCACGTTGAAGCCGTTCTCCGGCAGCAGTTCGTCCAGGTTGTAGCCGGATACGCGGCGCGGGATCTTCGGGTAGCGGGCACGGATCAGGTCGGCGTAACGGTCGCGGATGGATTTCAGCCCCGCGTAGATTTCGCCGCGCCGCCCGCCCGCGCGGATGATCTGTTCCAACTCATCGTCGCTGGTGGGCCCGACGCGCATGCGCACGCCATCGCAGGTGACGATGTCCAGCGCATGCACGTTGTCCGCCGTGCGCCCGGCCATCACCGAATGCACGCCGCAGGAATTGTTGCCCACCATACCGCCCAGCGTGTTGTGCGCGTGGGTGGAAGGGTCGGGGCCGAAGGTGAGATGGTGTTTTTCCGCCGCGTCGCGCAGGTCGTCGAGCACGCAGCCCGGTTCCACCCTGGCGCGTCGCGCGTCCACGTCGATCGCCACGATGCGGTTGAGATGACGCGAGAAATCCATCACCACCGCCGTGTTGCAGCACTGCCCGGCCAGGCTGGTGCCGCCGCCGCGCGAAAGCACCGGCGCCTCGTGCGCGGCGCAGATGCGCAATACCGCCAGCACGTCGTCCACGTCGCGCGGCATCACCACGCCGATGGGCACCTGGCGGTAGATCGAGCCATCGGTGGCATACAGCGCGCGGCTGCCCTCATCGAAGCCGACCTCGCCCTTCACCTGCTGCCGCAGCTCGTTCGCCAGCGCTGCCGCCGCATCGGCGGAGAACGCGGCATCGCTGCTGTGGCTGTGGTGCACGCGCGGCGCGGGCAACGGCAGGTCCATCGCGGAGGCCGACTCGGAAGATCGCTCCGGATGCGCTGGATCAGTGAACATGTCCGGCCTCCCCACCGCTCGCCACGCGGTAACGCTGCACGTCGGCCTGCTTCAGCACCAGGCCCAGGCCGGGACGGTCCACGTCGACCCGCAGCGCGCCGTCGTGCAGCGTGGGCAGGCCATCGAAGAACATCGTCTCGATGCGGCTGTGGTCGTGGAAATATTCCAGGTGCAGCACATTGTCGAGTGCGCTGCACACGTGGGCGTGCAAGGTCGGCGCGCAATGCGCGGACACCGGCACGCCAAAACCGCGTGCCAGCGATGCGGCCTGCAGGAAACCGCTGAAACCGCCGCAGCGGGTGCTGTCGATCTGCAGCACGTCGACGGCGCCGGCTTCAAGCATGCGGCGGAAGTACCACGCATCCCAGCCGTATTCGCCGGCCGCGATCGCCATGCCGGCCGGCGCGCGATCGCGCAGCAGCCGCAACCCTTCCAGGTCATCGGACGACACCGGCTCCTCGAACCAGCCCACGTGCTCCCGCGCGTACGCATCGGCCAATGCCAGCGCCTGCTGGCGCGTGTAGGCGCCATTGGCATCGACCATCAGTTCCACCTCGGGTCCGATCGCCTCGCGTGCCGCGTGCACGCGCGCCGGGTCGTCCTGCGGCTGGCTGCCGACCTTCATCTTGACGCGCGCGATGCCGTCGTTCGCCCAGCCGGCGAGTTGTTGCTGCAATCGTTCGATCGTGTAGGACGTGAAGCCGCCGCTGCCGTATACGGGCACCGCCTCGCGCGCCGCGCCAAGCAGGCGCAGCACCGAGGTTTCATGCAGCCGCGCCTTCAGGTCCCACAAGGCGTGATCGACGGCGGCGATGGCCATCAGGCCGATGCCGGGGCGGCCGATGTTGCGCAAGGCGCGGTTCATCGCACCCCACAAGGCGGGAATCTCATCCGCATCGGCACCCAGCAGGCAACCGCGAAGCGGGTCCGCGATCAACGCCGCCGCGGCGGCGTGGGCATAGGTGTAACCCAGCCCGGTCTGGCCGCCTGCGCTCACCTGCGCCAGCACCAGGGTGGTGGCGTCCCAGGCGATGGTGCCGTCCGCTTCCGGCGCGTCGGTGGGGATGCGGTATGCAGCGGCCTCGACGCTGGCGATCCGGCGCCCCGCCGCGATGGGCAGGGCCGCGGTCACGATCCGGCCTTGTCGCTGTCGTCCTTGTCGCCACGCGGCAGGATGCCGGCCAATACCTGGCGCAGGCTCTGTTTGATGATGCCCAGCTCGTCAGGGTCGTTCTTGGTCAGCGCGGTCATGTACGCGCGCGCCTGCTGGAAACTGATGTGCGGCGGCAGCGGCGGTACGTCGGGGTCGCTGATGAATTCCAGCACCACCGGCCGATCGGCGCTGAACGCCTGCTCCCACGCCTCGGCGATGTCCTCGGGCTTGTCCACGCGGATGCCCTTGAAGCCCAGCATCTCGCCGTAGCGCGCATACGGGAATTCCTCCACGTCCTGCGCGGCGGAGAACTTGGGGTCGCCGGCCAGCGCGCGCTGCTCCCAGGTCACCTGGTTCAGGTCGTTGTTGTGCAACACCATCACCACGAAGCAGGGATTGCCCCAGCGCTTCCAGTATTCCTTGACGGTGATCAGCTCGGCGTTGCCGTTCATCTGCATCGCGCCGTCGCCCACGATCGCCAGCACCGGACGATCGGGATAGGCGAACTTGGCGGCGATCGCGTAAGGCACGCCGCTGCCCATGGTGGCCAGCTTGCCGGACAGCGACGCCATCATGCCGCGGCGCAGTTTCACGTCGCGGGCGTACCAGTTGGTGTGCGAGCCGCAGTCGCCGCAAATGATGACGTTGTCCGGCAGGCGCGGCGACAGCTCCCAGAAGATGCGCTGCGGGTTGATCGGGTTGGCCGGCTCCATCGCCTTGGCCTCCAGCGCGCGCCACGATTTGCGCACGTTCAACTCGATCCGCTCGCGCCAGTCGGGATCGGTTTTCGCCTCCAGCAATGGCAGCAGCCGGCGCAACACCTCGCCGCTGTCGCCGATCAGGTTGACCTCGGTGGCGTAGCGCATGGACACGTTGCGCGGCGCGATGTCGATCTGCACCGCGCGCGCCTGGCCGTCCTCGGGCAGGAATTCGGAATACGGAAACGTGGTGCCGATCATCAGCAAGGTGTCGCAGTCGTTCATCATCTGCCAGCTGGCCTTGGTGCCCAGCAAGCCGATCGAGCCGGTGACGTACGGCAGAGCGTCAGGCAGCACCGCCTTGCCCAGCAGCGCCTTGGCCACGCCCGCGCCCAGCCGTTCGGCCACCGCGGCCACCTCATCGCCCGCGCCCAGCGCGCCCGCGCCGGCCAGGATCGCCACCTTGCGCCCCGCGTTGAGCACGTCGGCCGCGCGTTGCAAGTCGGCGTGGTCGGGCACCGGATGGGCATTGGCGTAGCCCACGCCGGAGTACACGTCGCCGTGCTTGCGCGGCGGACTTTCCACCGCAGGCAACTCCTGCAGGTCGTTTGGCAGGATCACGCAGGTAACGGTGCGCTCGGCCGCGGCAATGCGCATGGCGCGATCGATCACGTGGCGCACCTGCACCGGCGACACCACGGTTTCCACGTAGCCGCAGACGTCCTTGAACAAGGTCTGCAGGTCCACCTCCTGCTGGAAATCGGCGCCCAGCGACGAGCGCGTGGCCTGCCCCACGATCGCCAGCACCGGCATGTGGTCCATCTGCGCGTCGTACAAGCCGTTCAGCAGATGGATGGCGCCGGGGCCGGACGTGGCGAGACACACGCCCACCTCGCCGGTGAACTTGGCGTGGCCGCCGGCCATGAACGCAGCCATTTCCTCATGCCGCACGCGCACGTATTCGAAGCGGTCGGCGGCGCGGCCCATCGCGCCCATCAGGCCGTTGATGCCGTCGCCCGGAAAACCGCACACGCGCTTGATGCCCCAATCGGTAAGGCGTTGCAGGATGAAATCGCCTACGGTTTCGCTCATGGCAGGTCCTCGCGGATGGCAATGGAGAGGACGGGATCGGCTGGCGCAGGACGCGTGGATCCCGTGATCCGGGGCCGTCGGCCGGCGTCGCGAACGGACGCGAGGGGCGCGGCGGAAAAGCAGGCCGCTACCTTCGCGCCGCGGAAGTCACGTGGGGGTGAAGTTTCTGGGAGGCGGGGAATGGGGAATGGGGAATCGAAATTCGGATTCCCTCAAACCGTTCACCCTGAGCGTAGGCGCGCAGCGGCGAAGTCGAAGGGCGTGCGCGGGATGGCTTCGACTTCGCCGCCGTGCGGCTACGCTCAGCCCGACGGTGGAAGGGAATGCGGAAGGCAGCGCTGGCGGTTACCGCGCCACTGTTCCGCGCATCTCAGGCCTTTTCCACCGCACCTGCCCTCACGCCGCCGCCGATCATGTCGCCGATGCGGCGAGCCAGCAGTTCGACGGTGAACGGTTTGGTGATCAGTTGCATGCCCGGCTCCAGGAAGCCTTCGGCCGCCGCGGCTTCGGAGGCGTAGCCGGTCATCAACAATACCTTGAGGCCCGGCCGCCGCTTGCGCGCCGCACCCGCCATGGCGCGGCCGTTCGTGCCAGGCAGGCCGATATCCGATACCAGCAGATCGATCGGCTGGCTGGAGTCGATGATGCGCATGGCCGCCTCCGCATCGACGGCCTCGAGCGTCTGGTAACCGAGCTGGTGCAGTACCTCGATCACCAGCAGGCGCACCATCGATTCGTCCTCCACCACCAGCACCACTTCACCGCTGCCTTCCGGATGCGTGGTGCCGGGCAGCGGTGGCGGAAGGACCACCTCATCGCTGGTCGTGCGCGGCAGGTAGAGCGTGATGCGCGTGCCCTGGCCGATGTGGCTGTCCAGCTCGCAATGGCCGTTGGACTGGCGCGCGAAACCGTAGACCATCGACAGCCCCAGGCCGGTGCCCTTGCCGTTGGGCTTGGTGGTGAAAAACGGGTCGAACGCGCGCCCGGCCACGTCCGCCGGCATGCCGATGCCGGTATCGGAAACCTCGATGCCCACGTACTGGCCGCTGTCACCGACCTGCCAGGTGCGGGCACGCAATTGATCGACCTCGACGTTGCGCGTGCGCACCGTCA
>JBIQMK010000155.1:0-8079 GCA_044463365.1 Rhodanobacter sp.
GGCCGACATCAAGGGCAAGGTGATCGTGCTGACCGGCGCGCTTAACCCGGCGCGCTTCCAGGGCTCCGATGCGGTGTTCAACATCGGCTGCGCCGTAGCCGCGGTGCAGACCCTGCCCGACGGCGTCTACATCACCATGAACGGCCGCGTGTGGGATCCGGCCAAGGTGCGCAAGAATCGCGATGCCAACCGGTTTGAGGAAGCGTCGGGGGCCTAAAGATCTCGATAGCTTGCTTCCCCCGCACGCGGGGGAAGCTGCCCGAAGGGCTGATGGGGGCGCTCTTCTTCCGCGCAAAAAGGCAAGATCAAGAGCACCCATCCGCCTTCGGCACCTTCCCCCGCAAGCGGGGGAAGGGAAGCTTGGGGCTACAACGAACGTCGCGGCGAGACCAGCAAATCGCCGAACATCAGCCCGGCCACGATCGACACCAGCAAGGTCAGCAGCAGCATCGCGGTGTCCAGGCCCAGCGGCGTATCGCGCTCCAGCAGGAACGACATGCTGCGAAAGCCCACGCTGCCCGGCACCAGCAGCAGGATGCCCGGCTCGCGGATCACCGCGCCGGGTTGGTGCGCATAGCGCGCGTAGAGGTTGGAGAACGCGCCCAGCAGCAAACCGCCCAGGAACACGCCAAACGGCGCCGCCGGCAACGCGCCGGAAATCTCGCCGCCCCAGCGCGTGGCCAGGTAACCCACGATCACCGCGCCGATCACCGCTGGCCAGTCGCGCAACGCGGCGCGAAACAGGATGGCGAACGCGACCGCGCCCACCAGCAGCGCCACGTAATCGGTCCATGCCGGCAACGCCGGCAGGGCGTAGTCGCGCGCGTGGATGCCGGCGGCGGCGCACAGCTGCGTGGCGGCCACGGTGCCGAACGCCAGTTTCAGCAGCGTCGCCATGGCGCCACCCATGCGCGCCACGCCGGAGACCAGGTTCTGGCTGGAAATCTCGCGCACCGCGTTGGTCAGCGACATGCCCGGCACCAGGATGATCAAGCCCGCCAGCACCACCGACTTGATCGCCAGCGGCACCACGAAGGCGCTCACCACGATCGCCACGATGGTCGCCACCATCGCGCAGATCACGTCGCTGGCCACCGCCAGCCGCGGCCGCGTGCCGGCGAGTATCGCAATCCACCCGATGATCACCCCGATCACCCCGGCAACCACCAGATCGACCCACGAACTGTGCAGGAACAGCGCCGCGATGGCGGCGGCGGACAAGCCGTAGCTGGCGATGGTGCCGGCCTGCTCCCACGGCGTATCGGGGCGACCCAGCACCCGCAACTGACGAAAGCCTTCGCGCAGATCCAGCTCGCCCGCGATGGCGCGATCGGCGATGTCATCGGCGCGGCACAGGCGCGCCAGGTTCACCTCGCCCGGCGCCAGCCGCATCACCTGGGTGGTCTGCGCCACGCCTTCCTCGCCCTGCGCCATGTCGGTGAACGAAATGATGATGGCGGTGGGGCTGGACCACACGTCCGCCACCAGCTCCAGCCGCTGCGCCGCGCCCGCGATCGCCATTTCCAGCCGCGGCGCGGAGGTGCCGTATTGATGCAGTCGCCGCGCCAGCTCGACCAGAAAGGCGATACGCGTGTTGAGCGCGATGGCCGCGAACGGCTGGCTGGCGACCGCACTCATGCCGCTGCGCGCACCTGCAGCGTGGTGCCCTGCACCGCCACCACCTCGACCGTGCTGCCCGCCGGCAGGTCCGGCCCGCTGACCAGCCACTGGCCGTCGCCCACACGCGCCTTGCCGCGGCCGTTGACGATAGGCTCGATCAGCTCGTAGCGCTGGCCGATCATCTGCTCGCCGCGACGGTTCAGACGTTCATTGCCCGGCTCGCTGCGCTCCAGTCGCGGCCGCAGGAACTTCGCGTAAAGCACGCAGGCCGCCAACGCCAGCACGCCAAACACGATCGCCTGCGACAGCATCCCCAGCGTCGGCACCACCCACAGCACCACGCCCATCGCGGCGGCGGCAATGCCTATCCACAACAGGAAATACCCCGGCAACAACAACTCCCCCGCGATCAGCAGCAGGGCGAGTATCCACCACAGGTAATGCGTAGAAATGGCCTCGAACATGATGGTTTCCGTGGATTGATGACTCCCCTCTCCCATTCATGGGAGAGGGGCTGGGGGAGAGGGCACCAGCGCCGGGAAAGCCCGTTCTTCGACACCCTGCCGAATACGCTCCAGCACACCCTCCGTTTGATTCAAAACATCATGATTCCAGAACCGCAGCACGATGAAGCCTTGCGATGCCAGCCACTGGTCACGCCGCCGATCATAAGCAACATCGTCGCCATGTTGTCCGCCATCCACCTCGATCACCACCCCGCGCTCCAGGCAGATGAAATCCACGACGTAGGGACCGAGGGGTTTCTGCCGCTTGAACTTCAGACCCATGAAGCGGTTTGCGCGCAGGTGATACCAGAGGTGTTGTTCCGCGGGTGTTTGCGCTGAGCGCATGGATTTGGCGTTGGTGAGGTTGTCCATGGTTTTCTTCGGCTCCTTGCCCTCTCCCCCGGCCCCTCTCCCATGAATAGGAGAGGGGAGTTTGGTCCCTGCCCTCTCCCCCAGCCCCTCTCCCGCAAGCGGGAGAGGGGAGTAGATCAGCGCGGCGGCGTTACCACTTTCTGCTGGCCCAGCGAGTCCTTGGCCAGTTCCGCGATGCCGGCCAGCGAGCCGAGAATGCCGGTGGCCTCGATCGGCAGCAGCAGCATTTTCTGGTTGGGAGATTTGGCCATTTCCTTCAGCGCGTCGACATAGTTGTTGGCGACGAAATAGTTCAGCGCATTGACGTTGCCGCCCTCGATCGCGTCGGACACCATCGTGGTGGCCTTGGCTTCGGCCGCGGCGGTGCGCTCGCGCGCTTCGGCGGCGCGGAAGGCGGCCTCTTTCTCGCCCTCGGCGGCCAGGATCACCGACTGCTTCTCGCCCTCGGCCTTCAGGATCGCCGCCTGGCGGAAACCCTCGGCGTCGAGGATGTTGGCGCGCTTCTCGCGCTCGGCTTTCATCTGCCGCGCCATCGCGTCCACCAGGTCCCGCGGTGGGGCGATGTCCTTGATCTCGATGCGGTTGACCTTCACGCCCCACGGGTGGGTGGCCTCGTCCACCACGCGCAGCAGCTTGGCGTTGATGGCGTCGCGCTGGCTGAGGCTTTCGTCCAGGTCCATCGAGCCCAGCACGGTGCGGATGTTGGTCATGATCAGCGCCAGAGTGGCCTGCTCCAGATTGGAGACTTCATACGCCGCCTTGGACGCGTCCAGCACCTGGTAGAACACCACGCCATCCACACCGACCACCGCGTTGTCCTTGGTGATCACGTCCTGCGAGGGCACGTCCAGCACCTGTTCCATCATGTTGATCTTGCGCCCGACCGCTTGGTAGATCGGAATCAGGAAGTGCAGCCCCGGAGTCAGCGTGCGGGTGTATTTGCCGAAGGTTTCCACGGTCCATTCGTAGCCTTGCGGCACGATGCGCACCAGCTTGACGATGCCAACCACCACCAGAAAAACAATGACCAGCGCCAGCAGTTGTCCCAATCCCATGACGTAACTCCATCCCCTGAAGAAGTCCTGAGTATAGGCGAGCGCCGCGGGCCAAAGCGGTTATCTCGGCGTGGTCTGCGGCAGTACCAGGGTCACCCGCAAGCCGCCGCCTTCGCGGTTGGCCAGCAGCACCCGGCCGCCGTGCGCCTCGGTGATTTCGCGCGCCAGCGCCAGGCCCAGGCCGGTGCCGGCGCGCTTGGTGGAATAGAACGGCAGCAGCGCCTGCGCCAGCACGGTTTCGCTCATGCCGGGGCCGCGATCGGCCACCTCGATGCGCAGGTCGCGCCCGACCTGCGCTATGGACAGCGACACCTCGTCCTCGTCGCCGCCCGCTTCGTGGGCGTTCTTGATCAGGTTGATCAGCACCTGCTCGATCTGCACCGCGTCGAACACGCCCGACCGCTCCGGCACTTCATCGAGCAGGCGGAAGCGGCAATGCAATGCCAGCGCATCGAGGAAAGGCGGCCACTCCACCGGCGCCAGCCGCGGCGCCGGCAACTTGGCGAAGCTGGCGTAACCGGCGATGAAGCCGTGCAGATGGTTGGCACGCTCGCCGATGGTGGCGAACACGCCCGGCAGCCGCGCCACGTCGCCGCGACGGGCCAGCTCCGCGCCCGAATGCGCCAGCGAGGAAATCGGCGCCAGCGAGTTGTTCAGCTCGTGGCTGATCACCCGGATCACCCGCTTCCAGGTCGCCACTTCCTGCCGCGACAGCTCGCGCGTCATGCGGCGAAACAACTGCAGGCGGTGCGGCCGCCCCTGCAAGCGGAACGCGCGCTGGGAGAGGTGGAAGGTTTCCTCGCCGCCATCCATTTCCACGCTGAGCAGCGCATCTTCGCCGCTTTCCACCGCCTGGCGCAGCGCGTCCGGGCCGGCGGCCAGCAGCTGCGCGAAATCCATCCCCTGCAGGCTGCGGCCGTTGTTGAACAAGTGGCGCGAGGCGATGTTGGCGTACGCCACGCGGCCGACCGCATCGGTCAGCACCAGCGCCACCGGCGTGTTTTGCACCACGGTGTCCAGCAACAGTTCGCGCTGCACCAGATGCTGGCGCTGCTCACGCAGGGTCTGGCCCAGCGCGTTGTGCATGCGGATCAGCTGGCCCAGCTCGTCGCGCCGGTTCACGGCGATGGAGAAGCTGAAATCGCCATCGCGGTAGCTGGCCACCGCGCCTTCCAGCGCGCGCAGCAAGCGGCTCACCGGCGCCATCACCACGCCCGCCAGCCAGAACGCCAGCGGCAGCAGCACGAGCAGGCTGATCAGCATGCCGCCGTAGACACCTGACAACGCATGCGCCGAGAAAGATTTCCTGTCCTGCAGCCAGTGCAGCACCTGCGGCACGGGCCAGCGGCTGACGCCGGCGTAGATCAGGGCTCCGGCCACGCCGGCCACGACCAGCAGGATGGCCAGCCGCATCCGCAGCGAGGTCAGCCAACGCCACATGGCGAGCTCCACCCTTGCGCAAAACCTGCAGGAGCGGCTTCAGCCGCGACCCGAGGCCGTCGATTCTGCGTGGTCGCGACTGAAGTCGCTCCTACAAGGAGGGTGCAATGAGGGATCACGCACCTCAATGGCACTTGGCATCCATCGGCGTCTGCGCGCAGTCGAGCGGTGGGCGACCGTCGGTCCAGGGCAAGCCCAGGCCCAGCACCACGTTGCGGTCGTTGGGCCGCGGCGGCGGCTGGCCTACCGGGCCGCGCGGGCGATGGTCGTCGAACTCGAACGGGCTGGGTGGCGGCGCGTCGACCCGCGGCGAGCCGACGCGGTAATCGATGGCGACCGACTCCGTTGCCGGGATGGTCCACTTTTGCGCGATGGTAGGCTGGGTCAAGGCGGCCTGGGCCACCAGCGCACCCAGCAACAGCGCCGGCAGCGGTGCCATTACGTATCGCATGACAGTTCTCCCCCGAGACAGACGGCGCCCATCTTTCTACGCTGCGCGCGGGGTAGCAAGGCCACGGCATCTCAGTTTGACGACGCCAGGCCGTAGCGTTCCATGCGCCGGTACAGCGCCTGCCGCGACAAGCCCAGCCGCTGGGCCGCCCGACTGACCACGCCGTCGGCCTTGTGCAACGCGCTTTCCACCGCCTCGCGGCTGGGTTCGTCCAGGCTGCGCGCCACACTGGAGACATGCTGCGGCAGGTTGAGCAGTTCGGGCGTGATCGGCCCGCCGCCCGAGAGCAGCGCGGCGCGCTCGATGGCGTTTTTCAGCTCGCGCACATTGCCCGGCCACGGATAACCGAGCAGCAACTCGCGCGCGGCATCGCCCAGTTCAGCGCGGCCATCCAGGAAAAATTCGGCCAGCGGCAGGATGTCGTCGCTGCGCTCGCTCAACGGCGGCAGGTTCACCTCGATCACGTTGAGCCGGTAATACAAGTCCTCGCGGAACGTGCCGGCACGCACCATTGCCTTCAGGTCGGCGTTGGTGGCGGAAAGCACGCGCACCTTCACCTGCCGCGTGCGCCCCGAGCCCAGCCGCTCGTACTGGCCGGTTTCCAACACGCGCAACAATTTCACCTGACCGGACAACGGCAGGTTGCCGATCTCGTCCAGGAACAGGGTGCCGCCATCGGCCAGCTCGAAGCGCCCCTCGCGCGCCTTGTTGGCGCCGGTATAGGCGCCGGCATCGGCGCCGAACAGTTCGGCCTCGATCAGCTCGCCGGGCAACGCACCGCAGTTCACCGCGATGAACGGGCCGCGCTTCACCGCGGAATTCGCATGCACGATCGCGGCGATGCGCTCCTTGCCGGCGCCATTGGGGCCGGTGATCAGCACCGGCACTTCGGAGCGCGCGACCTGGCAGGCCAGCTCCAGCGTGCGCGCCATCGCGTCGGAAGCGAACACCAGCCCGTCGAGCTGGTAGTTCTTGCGCAGCTGATCGCTGCGCTGGCGCCGCTCGCGCCGGCTGCGCGAGACCTCGCGGGTGGATTCGGACAGCTCCAGCAGGTTCTCCACCGTGGCCAGCAGCTTGTTGTCGTCCCACGGCTTGGCCAGGTAATCGGCGGCGCCGGCCTTGACCAGCTCCACCGCGGTTTCCAGGTGCGTCCACGCGGTCAGCAGGATCACCGGCAGATCCGGATGCCGCTCGCGGATGGCACGGAACAGCGCCACGCCCTCCTCACCCGAGGTGGTGTCGGCGGTGAAATTCATGTCCTGGATCACCACGTCCACCTGGCCACGCGCCAGCAACGCCAGCCCCTCGTCGGGCGTGAGCGCGGTAAGCGGCTTGATCTCGTTCAACGACAACGCCAGCGACAGCGCCTCGCCCACGGCCGGGTTGTCGTCGATGATAAGGACAGTTCTCATAGGCTTTCTGCACATGCGGTCATGGATGCCGCCCGGACCCGGAAGGTTGCCATGACTTTCGGCCCGCGGACAGCCGCACGGTGTTTGACCATTGCCGCCAAGGTGCCCATTACACCGACCTCGTCGCCACCACCGGCGGCACAGCCGCGGCGCGCAGCGCGGGACCGAGGACGGCGAACTGGCCAAGCAGCAACATCGCGATCGCGCCCAACGGAAGATAGATCCAGGGCAGGCTTTGCAACTCGTAATGACGCATCAGCGCCGCGTTGCCGATGTACGCCAAGGCCATGCCGAATGCCACGCCGATGCCCACGATCAGCAGGTTCTCGGCCAGGAAATAACGCAGGATATCGGCCCGTCGCGCACCCAGTGCCCGCCGGATGCCGATCTGCCGCGCGCGCTTCTGCACCCAGAAACCGGTGAGCCCCATGATGCCGATGACGGTGACGATCACCACCGTCAGCGTTACGCCGACGAGCAACCACAGAGCGGCCCGCTGGTGCTTGAAAGCCGCATCGCGCCGCTCCGTGTAGAAACTGCTATGGACAGTCGGGTTCGGCCCCATCAGTGCGCCGAACTGGCTCTTGATGGCGGCATCGATGCCCCGCATCGCCACATCTCGCATCTTTGGATCGACGCGTATGGCATAGCTCAGCAATGTCGTGGCACCGATCCGGCGCGCCAGCAGCACCGTGTTGTCGGCGCGGCCATCGGTTGCCAAGCTGAGTTGGTTGCGCAGCAGGTGCCGCACCACACCCACCACCCGATAGCCGTGGTCGGTCGTGTCGCTGGGGTCGCTCAGCACCCGTCCCAGCGCCTTGCCGTCGAATAACTTCCGCGCCAGCGCACGGGTGATGATGATCGGCTGCGGCACGCCAAGGTCCCACTTCTCGCCCTGTACGCCCATGCCGAAATCACGGTACTCGTCGGGAAGGAAATCACGTCCTTCCACCAACTTCAGCCCCAGTGTCTGCACCAGCCGTTCGCCCATGTAGCCATTGACGCCCACCTTGGCGCCGGTGGGACCTTGCAGCGCGAGATCCATCAACGCGGTGGTTACCATGGGCAAGCCGAAAGCGGCCGAAACGGAACGTACGCCAGCGGTACGTCGCAACGCATCGCCTCCCGCGCTGACCTCAGCGGCAGTCCACGCCCGCTGCGGCGAAGCGAGCTGATCGACGAGGATCAGTTCGTTGTCCGCCAGCCCGCTGGGTGCCAGCATC
>JBIQMK010000156.1:0-8009 GCA_044463365.1 Rhodanobacter sp.
CCGAGCAGGTGGTGCAGTCCGGCTTCATCTTCATCGGCCCGACCGCCGACGTGATCCGCCTGATGGGTGACAAGGTCGAGGCGATCCGCGCCATGAAAGCCGCTGGCGTGCCCTGCGTGCCGGGCTCCGGCGGACCGCTCGATGACAACGTCGAGGAAAGCCTGCGCATCGCCCGCGAGATCGGCTACCCGGTGATCATCAAGGCCTCCGGTGGCGGCGGCGGGCGCGGCATGCGCGTGGTGCGCACCGAGGCGCACCTGGCCAACTCCATCGTGATGACCAAGCAGGAGGCCAAGGCGGCCTTCGGCAACGATCAGGTGTACATGGAGAAGTACCTGGAAAACCCGCGCCACGTGGAAATCCAGGTGTTGGCCGACGGCCAGGGCAACGCCATCCATCTGGGCGAGCGCGACTGCTCGATGCAGCGCCGCCACCAGAAAGTGGTGGAGGAAGCGCCGGCGCCGGGCATCACGCCGGAGCTGCGCGCCCAGATCGGCAAGGTCTGCACCGATGCCTGCATCCGCATCGGCTACCGCGGTGCCGGCACGTTCGAGTTCCTGTTCGAGGATGGCCGTTTCTACTTCATCGAGATGAACACCCGCATCCAGGTCGAACACCCGGTGACGGAGTGGATCACCGGGGTCGACCTGGTGCGCGAGCAGTTGCTGATCGCCGGCGGCGAGAAGCTGTCGATCAGGCAGGAAGACATCGTGATCCGCGGTCACGCGATCGAATGCCGCATCAATGCCGAGGACCCGGACAGCTTCATGCCCAGCCCGGGCACGGTGAAGCGCTTCGAGGCGCCCGGTGGTCCGGGCGTGCGCGTGGACACCCACCTGTACGACGGCTACCGCATTCCGCCCAATTACGATTCGATGATCGGCAAGCTGATCGTGCATGGCCCCGACCGCGAGACCGCCATCGCCCGCATGCGGCTGGCGCTGGCCGAGACGGTGATCGAAGGCGTGAAGTGCAACATCCCGCTGCAGCAGCGGATCATGAGCGACGTGGGGTTCCAGCACGGCGGCCAGAACATCCACTACCTCGAAAAGCGGATGGCCGAACAGAAAGAGAAGGCGGCCCCGCTGCAGTAAGACGACGCGCCTCTCGCGTTCGCCCTCTCCCTCCGGGGAGAGGGTTGAGGGGCCGGGCTTGCCGCGGCCTCGGTCAAAGCTGTCCAGACACACCTCCCGCGCACCTTCCTCCCCCAAACCAGGGGTCAAGCCCATGCCCTTCCTCGAACTTTCCCTGATCGTGCGTACCGAACAGCAACCCGGCGCGGAAGCGGCGCTGGACGACCTGGGCGCGCTGTCGATCACCTTGCGCGACGCCGACGCGGAGACGCCCGACGAACAGGCGATCTTCGAGCCGGGGGTGGGCGAGCTGCCGCTGTGGCCCACGATCACCTTGAACGCCCTGTTCGACGAACATGCCGATCGGCGCGGCCTCACCGCCGCGCTGGGCGAACTGTTGCCGTGGCTGGAACCGGATCAGGTGAGCTTCGCGGACGTGCCCGACCAGGATTGGGAGCGCGTCTGGATGGACCAGTTCAAGCCGATGCCGTTCGGGCGCCGACTGTGGATCTATCCCTGGAACATCGAACCGCCTGCCGACGACGGCCAAGTGGTGGTGCGACTCGATCCCGGCCTCGCCTTCGGCAGCGGCACCCATCCCACCACAGCGCTATGCCTGGAGTGGCTGGACGGACTCGACCTGGCCGGCAAGACCGTCACCGACTACGGCTGTGGTTCGGGCATCCTGGCGATCGCCGCGCTGAAGCTGGGCGCCGCCAGCGCGGTCGGCGTGGACAACGACCCGCAGGCGCTGACCGCATCACGCGACAACGCGCAACGCAACGGCGTGGCCGACCGCGTCACCCTGTTCCTGCCGCAGGAAGTGGGGGCGACGCAGGCCGACATTTTCGTGGCCAACATCTTGGCCGGCCCGCTGGGCGAACTGGCACCCACGTTCGCCGCCGGCGCGAAATCCGGCGCGCCGTTCGCCATCTCAGGCATCCTCGATGGCCAGCAGGACGAGCTGCTGCAGCGCTACGGCGAGTGGTTCCGCGACCTGCGCGTGGACATCCGCGAGGGTTGGGTGCGCATCAGCGGGCACCGCCGCTGAGCATGCGAAACCGGACCCGTCGGCCGCTGCGGTAAGCTTGCGGTTCATCGACCGAAGGCGCCCATGTACACGCAGTGTCCCGCATGCCTCACCGTGTTCTCGTTGAACGTGGAGACGCTGACGCTCGCCGGCGCGCAGGTGGCGTGCGGGCACTGCGGCGACACGTTCGACGCGCTGGTCAACCTCACCGATCAACTGCCGCCGGAGCCGTTCCGCGAACTACCGCCGCATCCCGCGCTGGCGCGTCCGCCGCTGCTGGATCTGGCCGTGTATCGCCCGCCGGCCGAGCCCGCGCCGGTCGCCGTGGTCGACGCCGCCGGCAACACCGTTGCCGATGCACCCGAGCCGCTCACCTTTGCGCCGCGCTTTGCGCGCGATCGGCGCCAGTCGACCGAGCGGTTCTGGCCGTGGGTTTTCGCCTGCACGTTTCTGACCTTGCTGCTGGCCAGCCAACTGGCCTGGGCCAAGCGGGATTTCCTGATCCGCGATCCGCAAAGCGGACGCTGGCTGCGGCAGATCTGCGGCACGTTGCACTGCCACCTGCCGCTGGTGTCCGCGCCGGGACAGTTGCGGTTGCTGGCCAGCAATGTGCAAACCCATCCCAGCGTACCGGGCGCATTGGTGATCAGCCTTGGCGTGCGCAACGACGCCGCTTTCAGCCAGCCGTATCCGGTGGTGGCGCTGACCCTGTCCGACGCGCAGGGCAAGCGCGTGGCGATGCGGCGACTGCAGCCGGCCGAATACCTGGATGACACACGGGCGCTGCAACGCGGACTGGCGCCGGGCAGCCGCACCGCCCTGTTGTTCGAGGTGGAAGACCCGGGCACGCGCGCCGTGGCCTTCGCCTTCGATTTCGAATAGGCGGGCGTCTTCCGCCGCATACGCCGGCGCCCGAACGCGATCTGCTGCATCAGCACTTAAAATTCCCGTCGCGCGCGGGTAGACTCGGTCCCTTCCGCATGCGGCACATGACCATGCATGCGCACCGCCATCGGCGGAATCGAAAGAAATATAACCAGCGGCCTATGCAGCCGCGCTTCGCATGCCAGAGGAAACGCTCGTGAACGCCGTCAGACTGCCTGCTGTCGAGGCCGCAAAACAGACTCCGTCGCCGAGTGCTTCGCAAAGCGCGTTGAGCGAGTGCGTCAGCCGCACCGTGCGCCGCTATCTCGCCGACATCGGCGATGCCGAATGCAGCGAGGGCCTGCACGCGATGGTGCTGCGCGAAGTGGAGGGACCGCTGCTGCGCGAGGTGATGACGTTCCACGAAGGCAACCAGAGCCGCGCCGCCACCGCGCTGGGCATCAACCGCGCCACCTTGCGCAAGAAGCTGGCCATCTACGGCCTGCTGTGACCGCGTCACCTGCCGCCACGTTTCCCCGCTGAAAACCAGGCAATCGTTCGGACGGCTATACTGTGACGTTTTCCCCGCTGGAAAACGCCATGCCCACACCCGATCTCGTCCCCGTCCGCCGCGCCCTGCTCAGTGTTTCCGACAAGAGTGGACTGATCGACCTGGGCCGGCGATTGAGCGCACGCGGCGTGGAATTGCTGTCCACCGGCGGCAGCGCCCGCGCATTGCGTGAGGCCGGCATCGCGGTCACCGACGTCAGCGACGTCACCGGTTTCCCCGAGATCATGGACGGCCGCGTCAAGACGCTGCACCCGAAAGTGCACGGCGGCCTGCTGGGCCGGCGCGGCACCGACGATGCAGTGATGGCCGAGCTGGGCATCGCGCCGATCGACCTGCTGGTGTTGAACCTCTACCCGTTCGAAGCCACCGTGGCCAAGCCCGGCTGCACGCTGGAGGACGCGATCGAGAACATCGACATCGGCGGCCCGGCGATGCTGCGTTCGGCGGCCAAGAACTGGAACGACGTGGGCGTGCTGACCTCGCCCGACCAGTACGCCGACGCGCTGGCCGAGATCGACGCCAAAGGCGGCCTGCGTCGCGCCACCCGCTTCAAGCTGGCCGTTGCCGCGTTCAACCGCGTGGCCAACTACGGCGGCGCCATCAGCGACTACCTCTCGGGTCTGCAGCTCGACGACGCGCACACCGCGGTAGCCGGCCATGCGACCTTCCCGGCGCAGGCCAACGGTCGCCACGAAAAGGTCATGGACCTGCGCTACGGCGAGAACCCGCACCAGCAGGCCGCGTTCTACCGCGACCTGGCGCCCGTACCCGGCACGCTGGCCACGTTCCGCCAGTTGCAGGGCAAGGAGCTTTCGTTCAACAACATCGCCGACGCCGACGCCGCGTGGGAGTGTGTGCGCAGCTTCGTGAAGCCGGCCTGCGTGATCGTCAAGCACGCCAACCCCTGCGGCGTGGCGGTGAGCCTGGACGGCATCGGCAAGGCCTACGACCTGGCCTACCAGACCGACCCCACCTCGGCCTTCGGCGGCATCATCGCGTTCAACCGCCAGCTGGACGGCGCCACCGCACAGGCCATCGTGGAGCGCCAGTTCGTCGAGGTGGTGCTGGCGCCGGGTTACGCCGACGACGCGCTGAAGGCGTTCGCGAAGAAGGGCAACGTGCGCGTGCTGGAAATCCCGCCGCCGGCCAATGCCGATCTGGAGCGGGGCGACTTGCGCGCGCCGCATCCGGGCATGAACGTGAAGCGCGTGGGTTCGGGCCTGCTGATCCAGACCGCGGACACCGGCATGATCGGCGCGGACGACCTCAAGGTGGTGACGAAGCGTGCGCCCACGCCCGCCCAGATCGACGACCTGATCTTCGCCTGGAAGGTGGCCAAGTTCGTCAAGTCCAACGCCATCGTCTACGCCCGCGACCGCCAGACCATCGGCATCGGCGCCGGCCAGATGAGCCGCGTCTACAGCGCGAAGATCGCCGGCATCAAGGCCGCCGACGAGAAGCTCGAAGTGCGCGGTTCGGTGATGGCGTCCGATGCCTTCTTCCCGTTCCGC
This sequence comes from Rhodanobacter sp., assembly GCA_044463365.1. Taxonomy (GTDB): domain Bacteria; phylum Pseudomonadota; class Gammaproteobacteria; order Xanthomonadales; family Rhodanobacteraceae; genus Rhodanobacter. Next base: position 5,050 of record JBIQMK010000156.1, read on the forward strand.
GACGGCATCGACGCGGCCGCTGCGGCCGGCATCAGCGCGGTGATCCAGCCCGGCGGATCGATGCGCGACAGCGAGGTGATCGCCGCCGCCGACGAGCATGACATCTCGATGGTATTCACCGGCATGCGCCATTTCCGGCATTGATACCCTTTGTAGGAGCGCACCCTGTGCGCGACCGCTTTTCCGGCAAAACCCGATTCGGGATTCGCTAAAGGCGATCGCACAGGGTGCGCTCCTACACGTTCCGTGGAAGCTGCGCGGTCCAGCATGAGTAGCTCGAGCTGGAGACTGCCATGCGTTACGCGCTGTATTACTGGTCGGGCATTCAGGGCCGCGGCGAATTCATCCGGCTGGCGCTGGAAGATGCAGGTGTCGATTACGACGACGTAGCCCGCGACCAGGGCGACGATGCCATCGCGCCATTTCTCGAAGGCAGGCATGAGGGCGCATTGCCATTCGCGCCGCCCTTCCTGAAGGCCGGACGGCTGGTGATCGCGCAGGTGGCGGAAATCCTGCAATACCTGGGGCCACCGCTGAAGCTGGTGTCCGACGGGGAGTCGCGTCGGCTGTACGCGCACCAGTTGCAGCTGACCGTCACCGACGTCGTGGCCGAGATCCACGACAGCCATCATCCCGTGGCCAGCAGCCTCTACTACGAAGACCAGCGCCACGAGGCGCGACGCCGCGCCCACGATTTGCGCGAGAACCGCCTGCCGAAGTTCCTGGGCTATTTCGAGCAGGTGCTGGAACGCAACGGCGGCCGGTACGCGCTGCGCCAGCACTCGTACGTCGATTTGTCGCTGTTCCAGTTGATGAGCGGCCTGGACTACGCCTTTCCCCGCGCGATGCGGCGGCTGAAGCGCGAGCTTCCGCTGCTGTGCGCGTTGAGCCAGCGCGTGGCGGAGCGGCCGCGGATTGCCGCCTACCTGGCATCGCCGCGCCGCCTGGCGTTCAACGAGGACGGTATCTTTCGCCACTACCCGGAACTGGACGATCCGTCCTGATCCACTCCTCAAAACAGCGCGATCACCATCGCGCCGGCCACGATCAGCCCGCCACCGATCAGCAGCGGCCAGCTTGGCCGCTCGCCCAGGAACACCAGCCCCAACGCGATCGCCAGCGCCACGCTGAGCTTGTCGATGGGCGCCACCTTGCTCACCGGGCCGAGTTGAAGCGCGCGGTAGTAGCACAACCACGACAGGCCGGTGGCGATGCCGGACAACACCAGGAACAGCCAGCTGTGCAGCGGCAGGCCGGCGGGTTTGGCCCATTCGTGGCGCAAGCTGAGAATGCCGGCGGTGACCACAAGAATCACCACAGTGCGGATGAAGGTGGCGAGGTTGGAATTGATACCGACCACGCCGAGCTTGCCGAACAACGCAGTCAGCGCCGCGAACAACGCCGAGCCCAACGCAAACAGCAACCAGCTTTCACGCAATGGCATGGCGCGTCTCCGCTTCCACTTGCTGTTCTTGTGCTTGTCCGGTTCGCGACCTCAGCGGTCGCCAGCGTCGGAAGGCGCGGAGTCGTCCGTAGCCGGCGGGCTCTTGCCCCACTCCAGCACCTTGTACATCACCGGACGGGTGGGCTTCTGGCCGTGCTCGTCCACCAGCCGGCCCTGCGGGTCGACAGTGTAGGTGTGGGGGATGCCGGTTTTCGGCGTCACCACCACCATGTAGAGCTGGCCGTTGCGGCGGTATTCCTGGATGGTGTTGTCGCCTTCCTTGCGCACGGCGACGTCGGGCAGCGCATCGCTGGTGTCCGGCGCCGCAACCACGTTCGCCTGCGTTGACGGCACCGCGTGCGGCTTCAGGTCGAGCGGCTTTTTGGCGGACGTGGCGGCGGGGGTCGTGGCGTGCACGCCAGGATCGTTGATGCCCGGCGGTGGCAGCGCCTTGGTCGGTGGCGTCTGCGCCAACGCGCTGGCGGCGAACAGCAAGCTGGAGGTGACCAGCAGGACAGCGGATTTCATGACGGTATCCTCGATCGGAGCGCGCAGGATAACAGTGCCCGTGCCAGCCCACCGTGAAGCACGGCTGGCCACGCATGCGAGAATGGCCCGCTAACGGCCAGCGCGAAGCCGGCCGCCTTCGACGGTTGCCCTGCCATGCCCAAACTTGTCCTGATCGACGGCTCCTCCTACCTCTATCGCGCATTCCACGCGCTGCCGCCCTTGACCAACGAACACGGCGAGCCCACCGGCGCGCTGTTCGGCGTGGTCAACATGCTGCGCGCCACGCTGCGGGAAGCGCCGGATTACCTGGCATTCGTCTGCGACGCACCCGGCCCCACGTTTCGCGACGAGCTTTACGACCAGTACAAGGCGAACCGGCCATCGATGCCTGATGACCTGCGCAGCCAGGTGCAGCCGATGCTGGCGATCGTGGGCGCGCTGGGCTTTCCCATCCTGTGCGAGAGCGGCGTCGAGGCCGACGACGTGATCGGCACCATCGCGCTGCAGGCGCAGGCGCAAGGCATCGAGGTAGAGATTTCCACCGGCGACAAGGACCTGGCGCAATTGGTCGGATCGCAGGTGACGCTGGTCAACACGATGACCAACACCACGCTCGACATCGAGGGCGTCACCGCAAAATTCGGCGTGCCGCCCGAGCGCATCATCGATTTCCTGGCGCTCACCGGCGACAGCGTGGACAACGTGCCCGGCGTCAACAAATGCGGCCCCAAGACCGCCGCGAAATGGCTGGCCGAATACGGCTCGCTGGATGGCGTGATGGCCAACGCCGACAAGGTCGGCGGCAAGATCGGCGAATACCTGCGCGACGCGCTGCCGCAGCTGCCGCTGTCGCGCGAGCTGGTCACCATCAAGACCGACGTGCCGCTGCCGCTGAAGCCCACCGACCTCACCCTGCGCGAACGCGACACCGATACGCTGCGCGCGTTGTTCACCCGCTACGGTTTCAAGGCGGCACTGAAGGAGCTGGATGCGGAAGCCGGCGGTG
>JBIQMK010000157.1:0-7990 GCA_044463365.1 Rhodanobacter sp.
GAAGTGAGCGCCAGGACCGGTTCCTCCCCCGCGCTGCACCGGGAGGCCGGGCCGGGATAACGCCCTTGTCCTCGGGCCTTGGTGAAGAGCGCCCTGTCCCGGCAATCCGGTGTGCGCCGGCGAGCGAGCAGACGGTGGGCGGTCGCGGGCATCGTGATTGCGGCGGAGCGCGCAAGATCGGCGTGCGCCGTAACGCTGGGGCTGACCGCCTGAGTTCCCGCGGCCAACCTGCCGAAGATCATGCGGCGGGTTACGGCGTCGCCACCCGGGTCGCCTGGGTGAAGATCACCTGCCACTGGCCATCGCGCTCGCGCCAGATGTCGGCGAAACGCAGGCGCGCCTTGAACGGCTTGCCCCCGCTGGTGCCCTCCAGCGTGGCCACGCCGCCGAGCACGGCGCCGCCGGGCCAGTGGCGCACTACCTCGTGCTCGACCGTGAACGGTTTCAGCGAGTAGTCGGCGGCGGTGTAGTCGCGGATGAAGTCCGTCTTGTCCTCGACCCGGGCGCGGCTGTTGAACAGCACGTAGTCGTCGGCAAGCAGGCGCTGCAGCGCCGCGCCATCGCCCTCGACCTGGGCACGGTCGAACGCGGCCACCGCGCGGGCCAGCGCAGGGGGCAGCGAGGCGTGCGGCGCCGTGGCTGCGGCGGGTGCGATGCCCAGCATCAGCGCGAGCAGGGTGGCGAACAGTTTCATGGCGGCCTCCGTCGAAGGCCCGGCGGGCGGCCGGGCAGGTCTCCGACGCTAGGCCTGTGGCGGGTGTGCGGCTATCAAATTCTTGCCCGTGCGGATCAGCGTCGCCGGTCGCAGGGTCTCGCGCGCCGCGCCCGGCGTCAGTCCGACGTGTCGCCGGAAAGCGGCGCCGAAGTGGCTCTGGTGACTGAAACCCAGGTCGCTGGCCAGGGCGGCGAGATTGTCTTCGCCGTGGGCGAGGCGGTCGAGCGCGAGCGCGATGCGCAGGCGCGTGCGATAGGCCACCAGGTTGCTGCCGCACGCGCGGCGAAACAGGCGCGAAAGATGGAACGGCGAGCAGGCGGCATGGCTGGCGAGATCAGCCAGGCCGAGGGCCGCGGTCGGATCGGCCAGCAGCACTTCCTGCACCCGGCCAAGCCGGCGCCGGGTAGCGGGAGACAGCGGCGCGATGTTCGACGCGGCCTCGTGCCGGAGCACGGCGGTGCACAGCGCGGCGGCCGTTTCCTCCACCCGCAGGCGGTCGCGTTCATCGCGGGCGAGCGCCGCATGCAGCGCGCGGTGCCGGTACTGGTCGACGGCCTCGACCGGCCGGGCCGCGTCGATCGACCCGTGCAGGCGCCGGCCGAACAGCGCCTCCTCGTGCGCGGGCGCCACCTCGAAACAACTGCCGTCGTCGCCGCCCTCGAACGGGTGCGAGATGCGGTAACTGCCGCCGGCGCGGTAGAGCAGGGCGGTGGCCGGGTCGCCCACGTACTCCGCCCCGCGCAGGTGATAACCGAAGCCGCCACGCCGCAGCAGCACCAGGTGCGTGCGTTCGTCGCCGCGCTCGCCGCCGCAACCGCCGCGCGGGTGGCTGCAGTCGATGTCGGTGATCCGCAGCAGCGGACTGTCGAACAGCACGGTGAGATGGGAGGCGCCCATGGCTCGCTCGTTCGCGGCGGGAGCGACCAGCGTGTCAGAACGCCATGTCGAACGCCACCTCGCCCTGCACCCCGACCTGATACGCCGATACGCGGCGCTCGAAGAAATTGGCCAGCTCCTGCACGTCCTGCAGGTCCATGAAGTCGAACGGGTTCTTCGCGCCGTACTGCTTCGGCATGTCGAGCTGGGCGAGGCGCTGGTCGGCGCAGTATTCGAGGTACTGGCGCATGTCCCTCACCGACAGGCCGGCGACGCCGCCGGAGAGCACGTCCTCGGCGAAGCGGGTTTCGCAGACGATGGCTTCCTCCATCATCTCCCCGACCTGGGCGCGCATGGCGTCGTCGAACAGCTCCGGCTCCTGCGCCCGCACCGTGCGCACGACCTCGAACGCGAACGCCATGTGGCAGCTCTCGTCGCGGAACACCCAGTTGGTGCCGGCCGCCAGGCCGTGCAGCAGGCCGCGCGAGCGCAGGTAGTAGACGTAGGCGAAAGCCGCGTAGAAGAACAGCCCCTCGATGCAGGCGGCGAAGCAGATCAGGTTGAGCAGGAATTGGCGCCGGTGCTCGCGCGTCTCCAGCCGCTGCAGGCCCTGGATCGAGTCGATCCACTTGAAGCAGAACGCAGCCTTCTGCCGGATCGACGGGATGGTTTCGATCGCCGCAAACGCCGCGTTGCGCTCGGCCGGGTCGGGGATATAGGTGTCCAGCAAGGTGAGGTAGAACTGCACGTGCAGCGCCTCCTCGTACAACTGGCGCGACAGGTACATGCGCGCTTCCGGCGCGTTGACGTGCTGGTACAGGTTCAGCACCAGGTTGTTCGACACGATGGTGTCGCCGGTGGCGAAGAACGCCACCAGGCGCCGGATCAGGTGGCGGTCGGCGGGCGACATCTTGTTGTCCAGATCGCCGATGTCCATCGAGAAATCCACTTCCTCGACGGTCCAGGTGTTCCGGATCGCGTTGCGATACATCTCGTAGAAACCGGGGTAGCGCATCGGGCGCAGGGTGAGTTCGAAACCCGGGTCGAGGATGTGGGCGTTGTGGGCGGGTTGGGCGGACATGAATGTTCTCCTTGGATGGTTGGCAACCGACGCGGCGCGGATGCTTTTAAGCCGTCATCCCGGCGAAAGCTGGGATCCAGCGACTTTTGCCTACGCGTTGTCACGGTGGAAACCGAAGGCGCTGGATTCCAGCTTTCGCTGGAATGACGGGATTGGAGGGTTGCGGAGAAGACGGGAATGAGGGAGCGCCAACCGTGCGTCTACCTGCTTGCCAGCCGGCGCAACGGCACGTTGTACGTTGGCGTCACCTCCAATCTCCCTGCGCGCATCTGGCAGCATCGAAACAACACGGTCGAGGGTTTCACCAGGCAACATCACGTACACGACCTCGTCTGGTTCGAGCTGCATGAAACGATGGGCTCCGCGATCACCCGCGAGAAGGCGATCAAGGCGTGGAAGCGGGTCTGGAAGATCGAGCTCATCGAGAAGTCCAATCCGTACTGGCGTGACTTATATGCGGAAATAGGCGTGTGACCCCCACGCCGTCATCCCGGCGAACGCCGGGATCCAGTGCCTCTGCGTCTCGCCGGAAGACGCTGGATTCCAGCATTCGCTGGAATGACGGTGGGGTGCCTTACAACTTGCGTGCGTAGTCGTCATGCACGAAGCGGCTGACGTAGGTGGCGAGGCCGCGGCCGGCACGCGCGAGTTGCTGCATGTTTGCGACGTGCTCGCGGCCGGTGGCCTTGTCGGTGTATTCGTAGGTGTCGCCGTTGACGAAGCGGACGCGGATGAAACCGTCACCACACTCGTAGGCGGTCACGCCGGAGTGGCCGTCGAGATTCCGGTAACGTTTCATCGCGACACCTCTCGCGCTACTGGCAGGCCTCGCAATACTCCGGGTTCTCCAGTGAACAAAACACCGCAGCGGTGGCCTGGGCCTGGTCAGGCAGTGCCGACACCGTCGTCTTGGCGATCTTCGTCGCCGGGCGCGAGCGCAGGTAGTAGGTGGTCTTGATGCCGGCCTTCCACGCGTACATGTACATCGAGCTCAGCTGGCCGATGTTCGGGTTCTCCATGAACAGGTTCAGCGACTGGCTCTGGTCGATGTATGCGCCGCGCGCGGCGGCCAGGTCGATCAACGCCTTCTGCGGAAGCTCCCACACGGTGCGGTAGATGGCGCGCAGCCGCTCGGGGATCGCGGCGATGCCCTGGATCGAGCCTTCGGCCAGCTTGATCGCGTCGCGGATTTCGGAGGTCCACAAGCCCAGCGCTTTCAGCTCGTCGGCGAGATGACGGTTCACCTGCAGGAAGTCGCCGGACAACGTCTCGCGCTTGAACAGGTTGCTGACTTGCGGCTCGATGCATTCGTAGCAGCCGGCGATCGAGGCGATGGTGGCGGTGGGCGCGATGGCGATCAGCAGGGAGTTGCGCAGGCCGTGTCGCCCGATTTTCCGGCGCAGGTCGTCCCAGCGTGCCGCGTCATGCGGCGCAGCGTTCGGCCAATGGTCGAACTGCAGCTCGCCGCTGGCCGCGCGGCTTTCGGCGAAACCCGGATGCGCGCCTTCCACCGCCGCCAGTTCGCACGACTGCGACAGCGCGTGGAAGTAGATCTCCCCGGCGATGCGGGTGGACAGCGCCAGCGCCTCGGCCGAGTCGAACGGCAGGCGCAGCCTGAAGAACACGTCCTGCAGACCCATCACGCCGAGGCCCACCGGCCGCCACTTCATGTTGGCGGCGTGCGCGGTGGCGATCGGGTAGTAGTTGAGGTCGATCACGCGGTTCAACTGGCGCACCGCGGTGCGCACGGTCGAGGCGAGCTGGTCGAAGTCGAACGCGCCATCGCGCACGTGCCGCGCCAGGTTCACCGAGCCGAGGTTGCACACGGCCGTCTCGGTCGCCGAGCTCACTTCCAGGATCTCGGTGCACAGGTTGGACAGGTGGATCACGTTCTCGGGCTTGGCCGTCTGATTGGAGGTGGCGTTGCAGCGATCCTTGAAGGTCATCCAGCCGTTACCGGTCTGCGCCAGCGTGCGCATCATGCGCGCGTAGAGTTCGCGCGCCTTCACCGTTTTCACCGCGAAGCCATCGGTCTCAGCTTGGCGATACGCGGCGTCGAACGTCTCGCCCCAGCTGTCGACGAGATGCGGCACCACCTTCGGGTCGAACAGCGACCACTCGCCATCGCTCTCGACCCGGCGCATGAATTCGTCGGGAATCCAGTTCGCGATGTTGAGGTTGTGCGCACGGCGTGCGTCGTCGCCGGTGTTGTCGCGCAGTTCCAGGAAGTCCTCGATGTCGGCGTGCCACGATTCCAGGTAGACGCAGGCCGCGCCCTTGCGCTTGCCGCCCTGGTTCACCGCGGCGACCGAGGCATCCAGCGTTTTCAGCCACGGCAGCAGGCCGTTGGAGTGGCCGTTGGTGCCGCGGATCAGCGAGCCGCGCGAGCGCACCCGCGAATAGGCCAGGCCGATGCCGCCGGCGAACTTCGACAGCTTCGCCACGTCGGCGTACTTGTCGTAGATCGACTCCAGCGAATCGATCGGCGAGTCGAGCAGGTAGCAGGAGCTGAGCTGCTCGTGGCAGGTGCCGGCGTTGAACAGGGTGGGCGAGCTGGGGAGGTATTCCAGCGAGGACAGCAGCCGGTACAGCTCCAGCGTCTCGCCGATCTCGTTGCCGCCCAGCGCGCAGGCGATACGCATGAAGAAATGTTGCGGCGTTTCTATCACCAGCCGCTGCTGTGGATGGCGCAGCAGGTAGCGGTCGTACACCGTGCGCAGGCCGAAATATTCGAAGCGGCGCGTGGCCAGCGGGTCGATCGCGTCGTTCAACTTGCGCGCGTTGGCGGCCACGAAGTCGCGCAGGCGATCGTTGAGGATGCCGAGCTCGGCACCGCGCGCGACCGACTGCGAGTAGCTCTGGATTTCCTGGCCGCTGACCTCCTTGTCGATGTAGGCGCCGAGCAGACGCGCGGCGAGCTGGCCGTATTCGGGCTCCTCGGCGGTCAGCGAGGCGGCGGTGCGGATCGAGAGCTGGTCCAGTTCGGCGGTGGTGGCCCCGTCGTACAGGCCGCCGATGGTCTTCAGCGCCACGCGCAGCGGGTCGACCGCGTGCAGGCCTTCGGCGCTGCGCGTCACGGCGCGCACGATCTTGTTGACGTCGACGGCCTCCTGGCCGCCATTGCGCTTGGTCACGTGCATGGATGCCGCGCTGTGCGGCGGGGTCAGCGCGAACGCGGCTTCATCGGCGGACGGGCTGGGGGATTCGGCGCGCGCGACGGCGCGCACGCGTTCGGCGGTATCGGTGGCTTGCATGGCAGGAAAGCTCCGGCATGGACATCAAACACCTGCTCCCGCGCGCAGGGCCTGATAGCGACGGATTCCGGAGGCGACGCGCAAGCGGACGCCCACGGCGACCGACTCCACAACGCACTTCCCCGCGGAAGCCGTCACTACGCAACGGGACACGTTCGTCCCGCTGTGCCGGCAGGTCTTCGGACTTGCGGACGAGGATCGAGGCGATCCGCCTACTTGCCCCCGCTTCCCGGCCGCAGAGGGCCAGTGCATGTGGAGGTGTTCGTTTCCGCTTTACCGCTGCGGGGCAGTTCCGGATTTACACCGGATTCCCTTTTAAGCCCGACCGATGTTGCATCTGCCGGGCACCGACGCCCACAACATATCGGGCTCGTGGCCGATGGTCAACCCAATAATTTGTGTTTGGGCCCAAGCCGCCCTTGCGCCTGGGAGGTAACGTCGTACGGTGTCGACCCCGAGCTACGCCGTGGGCAAGCGGCTTACAGCGCGTCGTGGTCCATCTCGCCGGTGCGGATGCGGGTGACCTGGTCCAGCTGGCTGACGAAAATCTTGCCGTCGCCGATCTTGCCGGTGCGGGCAGCCTGCTGGATGGCTTCCAGCACGCGATCGAGCTGGTCGTCGGTCACCGCCACCTCCAGCTTGATCTTGGGCAGAAAATCGACCACGTACTCGGCGCCGCGGTACAGCTCGGTGTGGCCTTTCTGGCGTCCGAAGCCCTTCACCTCGGTGACGGTGATGCCCTGCACGCCGACTTCCGCCAGCGCCTCGCGCACGTCGTCCAGCTTGAACGGCTTGATGATGGCCACGACCAGCTTCATGGAATTTCCTCGGTATGGGGGCACGCGCGTGCATGACGCCCATTCTGCCCGCGCGCGCGGTCGCTGTCGCGTTGCGGGTGCCGTGTAGGACAATCCCTACACATTCCGGCGGAGCATCCCGATGGCGTACCCGAAATCCGTTCACCTAGTATTTACCTCGACGAGTGCGAGGCGCTGTCCATGATGGATAGGCAGGATATCGATCAGATTGCCCTGCGGCTTGTGTCGTTGGTACCGCCAGGATTGGCACAGGCGCATCAGGATTTGCGAGCCAACTTCCAGGATGTTCTGGCGCAGGGATTGCGCCGCCTCGACCTGGTCACCCGCGAGGAATTCGACGTCCAGACCCAGGTGCTGGCGCGCACACGCGCAAAGATCGACGAACTCGAGCAACGCGTGGCCGAATTGGAGGCCGCCGTCGCCCATCGCGGGACTCCGTAACACCAGCTCCCGGGAGCCGCCCCCGATCCGTCACCTCACCCCGAGAACGATCGGGGGCGGTTATTTATCAACGGATGGAGTTGCCCGGTGCCCGTGCCTGTCAGCGACCGTTCCCCGCGCCGACCCGTGTCCGCATGAGCCTTGCCGTCACTCTCAGCCGCGCCCAGGAAGGCATTGCCGCGCCGCAGGTCATGGTCGAGGTGCACCTCTCCGGCGGCTTGCCGAGCACCAACATCGTGGGTTTGCCCGAGGCGGCGGTGCGTGAAGCCCGCGACCGCGTGCGCGTGGCGATCCAGAACACCGCCTTCGAGTACCCCGGCCGCCGCGTCACGGTGAACCTGGCGCCAGCCGAACTGCCCAAGGATGGCGGCCGCTTCGATCTGGCGATCGCGCTGGGCATCCTGGCGGCCAGCGGACAGGTGCCGCGCGAGAAGCTGGACGACTGCGAATTCCTGGGCGAGCTGGCCCTGACCGGTGCGCTGCGCAGCGTCTCCGGCGTGTTGCCCGCCCTGCTGCGCGCCCGCGCACGCGGGCGCCGGGTATTGATCCCTTACGAGAACTCGGCCGAGGCCGCGCTGGTGCCGGACGTGGATGTGCGGGTGGCGCGCACGCTGGCCGAAGTGTGTGGCTGGTTGCGCGGGGCGGAAGAGCTTTCCGCACCGATCGCCACGCCCAGCACCGGCGGCGCCCACGACGGCCCCGATCTCGGCGACGTGCGCGGTCAATTGCAGGCGCGACGGGCGCTGGAAATCACCGCCGTGGGCGGCCATCACCTGCTGCTGATGGGGCCGCCGGGCACCGGCAA
>JBIQMK010000158.1:0-2548 GCA_044463365.1 Rhodanobacter sp.
AGCGGAAACCGCCCGGCAGCGGCTCATAGCCCTGCTGGTATTTCGGCTGCGCGGTGGCGGTGACGGCGCCCAGGGTGCGGCCGTGGAAGGAACCGCGGAAAGTGACGATCACCCGCTTCTCGGGTGGCCGGCCTTGCGCGGTCGCCCACCTGCGCACCAGCTTGATCGCCGCTTCGTTGGCCTCTGAGCCGGAGTTGCACAGGAATACGCGTTCGGCGAACCCCGATGCCGCCACCAGCTCCTCCGCCAACCGCAGCGGCGGCTCGGTATAGAACACGTTGCTGGCATGCCACAGCTTGTGCGCCTGCGCGGTCAGCGCGGCCAGCAGATCCGGGTCCTGGTGCCCCAACGAGTTCACCGCGATGCCGGCGCCGAGATCCACGTAATCGTTGCCGTCGGTATCCCACAGGCGCGATCCCCTGCCGTAGTCGAGCACCATCGCGCGCGGGTGGTACAGCGGCAACCAGTAATGGGCAAGGTCGATCAGGGATGCCGTAGCGGGGCTGGGCGATTGCATGAATGGCTCCAGACTTCGCCATGGACGAAGCCTCGTGGAATCGAAAGGGGATGACCTCAGCCCACCCGCAACGTGGTTGGCTTCCCGACAATTATCCACGTACGGCGCCCGAACCAGAAGACGTGGATCACAACGTCGCCCGCCACGTGACCGCATCCTTCGCGCCGATGCGTCAGCGCATGTCCTCCAGCTGCAGCTGATGCTTCTTGCACAACCGATAGACGGTGACCCGGGAAATACGCAGCCGTCGCGCGCATTCGCTGATGTTGAACTGGCTCTCGCGCAGGCAGGTGACGATGGCGTCGCGCTCGGCCGCAATGCGTGCCAGGCCCAGACTGCGATGGGCCATGCCGACGATGGCGTGCAGATCCAGGTCCGCCGGGCTGATCAGCGCATCCTCGGCCACGACGGCGGCACGCTGCACGCGATTCAGCAATTCGCGCACATTGCCCGGCCAGCAGAAGCTGCGCATCGCACGCCGCGCGGCACTGCCGAAACCGCGCGCATAGCTGCAGTGCTGCTCGCGGAAGTGGCCCAGAAAATGCTGCGCCAGCAATTCGACATCGCCACCGCGCTCGCGCAACGGCGGCATGTGCAGCCGCAGGACATTGAGGCGATAGTACAAATCCTCGCGGAAGCTGCCCTGATCCACGGCCTTTTCCAGGTCGACATGGGTGGCGGCCAGCACCCGCGCATCGATGGTGATCGGCTGGCTGCTGCCCACGCGCTCCAGCGCACCCTCCTGCAGGAAACGCAGCAGGTTGGTTTGCGCTTCCAGCGGAAGGTCGCCCACCTCGTCCAGAAACACGGTGCCGCCGGCGGCGCTCTCGATATGGCCGATGCGCCGCGAGTTGGCGCCGGTGAATGCGCCGCGCTCATGCCCGAACAGCTCCGACTGCACCAGGTTGGGCGCCAGCGCACCGCAGTTGATCGGCACGAACGGTCCGGCGCGCCGCGCCGACATGCGATGCAGCGCGGCCGCCGCCACTTCCTTGCCCGTGCCCGTTTCGCCGGTGATCAATACCGGCAGCTCGACCGGCGCGAACTTGTGCAGGCTGGCCACCGTGGCGGCCATCGCGGGACTGCGCCCGATCATTTCCGCCAGCGGGTCGTCGCTGGCCATCCCCTGCCGCGAGGGGCTACCCGCCCGCTGCAGCGCCTCGAGCAACTGCCGCATGTCGATCGGCGACATCAGAATCTCGCGGCCGCCCTCCGCCACGCGTTTCACCGAAGGTTCCCGCCAAGGCGTTTCCGGTGCGCGCAGCACGATCCAGGGAATGCCGTTGTGCTCGGCCATCAGCCGATCCATCGACGCCAGCGACGGTGCATCGCAGTGGCGCATGTCGGCCAGGGCGACCACACCATCGCCCCGACATGCCGCCGTATCCACGCCAACCATGGTGCCCACCCGGCGAATCTGCCAGCCGGCCCGGATCAGGATGTCGCGCTCATGCTCGGCGGGGTGGCCGAACCACACCACACAACCCCGGCTGCCATTGACCATTTGCCTCTCCCAGCCAGGTCCTGGCGTCCGCCAGGGATCCCGGTTCAGGCAACTCGGCCCCCTTCCGCAGCTGCTCCATGTCCTTGTCGCATCCGTGGTGTGCCCTGCACTCCATGCCACCGCAGAAACACTCCACACCGAGCGCTCATGATGCGCCGCCGCGGCGTGAAGAATCAGTGTGCGTTCAGCCAGTTGGGCACTGGCCTTACGGCCTGCCCGATCGGCCTACGTGGCCTAGGATTTCTGGAACCGGGGCAGCATGTCGCGCAGTTCGGCGAGGCGCTGCAGCGGGTCGGTCAGCTCGAGCATGCGCTGTTGCTCCTCCACGTCCAGCGGCAACAGCTCGGCAAGGCGGCATCCCACCCAGCCGGCATCGTCGTACATCGAGCGCGGCGCGTGGCGAAGCTGCGGCGCCATCGTTTCCACCAGCCGCTCGGCGATGCTCTGCAGCAGCGAAAATTCCACCGGAACCTGCTGCGGCGGCTCGGGCGGCCGGAGGACATCGGGCGCGCCGTGACGGCGCTGGC
>JBIQMK010000158.1:2558-7909 GCA_044463365.1 Rhodanobacter sp.
TGCCGCGCAACAGGCCATCCGTACGCGCCCTGGTGCGGACGGCGCGAAACCGTGCACCGCCTTCGACGACGATGGCCAGCAGCCCGTCGTCGCCCGTGTGGAAATCGGTGATGCGGGCGATCGTGCCCACCGCCGCCGGGACCGCCGGCGCGCCCGTCTCTCGCCCCTGCAGGATCAGGCAGACGCCGAAGCCGCTGTCCTGCCGCGTGCATTCGCGCACCATGTCCAGGTAGCGCGGCTCGAAAATGCGCAAGGCCAGTTGCCCGCCGGGAAACAGCACCGTGCGCAGCGGAAACAACGGCACATCGGGGAGGAGTTCGAGGCCGACCATGCGTTCGAGTTAGTCACAAGCTGTCGCGTGAACGCAAGCCACGCAGGGCACGCATCGAACGAAGGCGGCTACTGCGCCGCCAACTGCCGCACGAACCGGTGCGGCGCATTGTCGAAGCCGCCGTTGGACATGAACACCACCTGGTCGCCGGGCCGCGCCAATGCCTGCAAATCCGCAAGCAAGGCGTCGACGCTGGGAGCGGTGGCGCCACGGCCCTGCAGCGCGTCGGTAACCTCGGCGGCATTCCACGGCAGGTCGGGGCGTTGCAGGAAGATCACCGCGTCGGCATCGGCCAGCGACGGCGCCAGCGCGGCGGCATGCGCGCCCTGGCGCATGGAATTGGAGCGCGGCTCCAGCGCCACCAGGATGCGCGCCGCACCCACCTTGGCGCGCAACCCCGCCAGCGTGGTGGCGATGGCGGTGGGATGGTGGGCGAAATCGTCGTAGACGCATACGCCACCGACTTCACCGACCAGTTCCATCCGCCGTTTCACGCTGTGAAAACCGGCAAAGGCCCGCAGCAACGCACGCGGATCGGCGCCCGCCGCCGTGGCGGCAGCCAGTGCGGCCAGCGCGTTCATCACGCTGTGGTTGCCCAGCAAGGGCCAGTGGATTTCACCGATCAATTCGCCGTTTCGATGCACGACAAACGCCGAGCCGTCCGCCTCGATCAGGCTGGCCTGCCAGTCGCCGCAACCGATGCCAAACGTTTCCACCGGCGTCCAGCAGCCCATCGCCAGCACCTCGGCCAGGCGCTCGTCCATGGCGTTGACGATCAGCCGGCCGTTGCCGGGCACCGTGCGCACGAGATGATGGAACTGGCGCTGGATGGCGGCCACGTCGGGGAAGATGTCCGCGTGGTCGTATTCCAGGTTGTTGAGGATCGCGATGCGCGGCCGGTAATGCACGAACTTGCTGCGCTTGTCGAAGAACGCGGTGTCGTATTCGTCCGCTTCAATGACAAATGGCGCCGTCGAAGACGGCTCCACCCCAACGTCCCCCGCTCGCGGGGGAAGGAGGCGCGCAGCGCCGGAAGGCGGACTCTGGGCGCCACAAGGCTGCTTTCCGCCCAACCTCGCCGACACCCCGAAATTCCCCGGCACCCCGCCCACCAGGAAACCTGGCGCCATCCCCGCGCTTTCCAGCAGATGCGCCAGCAGGCTCGTCGTCGTGGTCTTGCCATGCGTGCCGGCCACCGCCAGCACGTCGCGCCCGGCCAGCACCGTCTCGCCCAGCCATTGCGGCCCCGAGACGTAGCGCAGTCGCTGGTCGAGCATGTATTCCACCGCGGGATTGCCGCGGCTCATCGCGTTGCCCACCACCACCAGGTCAGGCGCAGGCTGCAGATGTTTCGCGTCGTAGCCGCGCATCGACGCGATGCCCAGCGCCTCCAGCTGGTCACTCATCGGCGGATAGACGTTGGTATCGGAGCCTTCGACGGCAAGGCCCAGCTCGCGCGCCAACGCGGCGACACCGCCCATGAAGGTGCCGCAGATACCGAGAATATGCAGACGCATGCCGGGCTTCCTGAAAACCCTTCCCGACGGGAAGGGGCGAACTCAGCCGTTGGCCGCCACCGAGTCGCGTCGCAGCGCCTGCTTGATGCGCGCGGTGACCTCGTCCAGCTCACCCACGCCATCGACCACCTGCAGCTTGCCGCGGCGGGCGTAGAAATCGGCGACCGGCGCGGTCTGCTCGGCGAAGATGCCGAGCCGGCGGCGCACGGTGTCGGGGTTGTCGTCGGCGCGGCCTTCCGCCTCGAAGCGGAGCTCGCAACGACCCACGATAGCCTCGTTGGGCACGTCCAGCTTGATCACCGCATCCAGCGGCTGGCCGATCTTGGCCAGCAACTGGTCCAGCGCATCGGCCTGGGCCAGGTTGCGCGGGTAGCCGTCGAGGATGAAACCGGCCTTGGCGTCGGCCTGGGCCAGGCGGTCTTCCAGCATGCCCAGCAGGATGTCGTCGGAAACCAGTTGGCCGGCGTCCATCACGGCCTTCGCCTTCAGCCCCATCGGCGTGCCGGCGGCCACCGCCGCGCGCAGCATGTCGCCGGTGGAGATATGCGGCACACCAAGATCCGTCTTCAACCGGGCGGCCTGCGTACCTTTGCCCGAGCCGGGCGCACCAAGTAGGACGAGTCGCATAATGCTCCACAAGTTCGACGGGCCGCCGCACACTGCCGCCGCCCGAACGTATCGCCGAAAACCAACCGTCAAATTAACGTCTGCACCCGTTTCCGTCAAACCGGGCATGCTGCCGCGCGATGCCGCCGGACGTTGGCCACGCGCACGGTTGCCGCTTCGGCCGCCGCGCGGCCACACTCCGCTTTTGTCGTTTCCGAGGATAGCCATGAGCCCTGCCCGTCGTTCCTCCGCCACAGCCGGAAACCTGCTGTATGCCCAGTCCGGCGGCGTCACCGCCGTGATCAACGCCACCGCCGCCGGCGTGATCGAGGCGGCGCGGGCCAAAGGCGTCAAGGTCTACGCCGCGCGCAACGGCATCCTGGGCGCCTTGCGCGAGGATCTGATCGACACCTCGAAGGAAACCGCCAGCGCCATCGCTGCCTTGCGCCACACGCCGGGCGGCGCGTTCGGCTCGTGCCGCTACAAGCTGAAATCGCTGGCGGACAACCGCGCCGAGTACGAGCGGCTGATCGAGGTGTTCCGCGCCCACGATATCCGCTGGTTCCTCTACAACGGCGGCAACGACTCGGCCGACACCGCGCTGAAGCTGTCGCAGATCGGCAAGACGCTGGGCTACGACATCCGCTGCATCGGCGTGCCCAAGACGGTGGACAACGACCTGGCCGTCACCGACTGCTGCCCGGGTTTCGGCTCGGTGGCGAAATACACCGCGATCTCTACCCTGGAAGCCAGCCTCGATGTGGCCTCGATGGCGGAAACCTCGACCAAGGTATTCATCCTGGAAGTGATGGGTCGCCACGCCGGCTGGATCGCCGCCGCCGCCGGGTTGGCCGGCGAAGGTCCGGACGCGGCGCCGCACATCATCCTGTTTCCCGAGAACGCGTTCGACGAGGCGGCGTTCCTGGCGCGGGTGAAGGCCACCGTGGAACGCGTGGGCTGGTGCACCGTGGTGGCGTCCGAGGGCGTGCGCAACGCGGCCGGCCAGTTTCTGGCCGAAGCGGGCACGCGCGACGCGTTCGGCCACGCGCAGCTGGGCGGCGTGGCGCCGGTGCTGGCGGCACTGGTGAAGGAAAAGCTGGGCTACAAATACCACTGGGCGTTGCCCGATTACCTGCAGCGCTCGGCGCGGCATGCCGCCTCCAAGGTCGACGCCGAACAGGCCTTCGCGGTCGGTCGCGCCGCGGTCGACTACGCACTGGCCGGCATGAACGCGGTGATGCCGGTGATCGTGCGCAGCGCCGATGCGCCGTATCGCTGGAAGATCGAACCGGCACCGCTGGTGAAGATCGCCAACCGCGAGAAGAAGATGCCGAAGAGCTTCATCACCCGCGACGGCTTCGGCATCACCGCCGCCGCACGCCGTTACCTGGCGCCGCTGATCCGCGGCGAGGCACCGCTGCCTTACGGCAAGAACGGCCTGCCCAACTACGTGCAGCTGAAGAACACGGCGGTGACCGCCCGGCTGCCGGCATTCAAGCCCTGAGGCTGGCGGCCCGCCGCTTGCTGAGCGCCGGCTGAAAGGCCGCCACCCCGCACGTGCGGGGTTCAGCTACGCGTTTCTACGATTCGCCCATCCGCTGCGACGGCCATCGTGCGTCGGGCGCTTACCGAGGGAGAACGCCATGAAACTTGTCACTCGTTTGCTTATTGCGGCGGCGCTGCTGGTCACCGGCAACCTGGCGCTGGCCCAACACGGCCCTCGCGACCATGACCGGCGCGGACAGCATCATGAGCGTTATGACCACCGGTACGACGGCCACCGTGGCGGTCACGACCGCCATGACGTGCGCCGCTACGACAACCGTCACTACAACCGCACGCGCGTGGTCATCCGCGAGGATCACCACCGCCACCACTACGACCGTCCGCACTACCGCCATCACTGGCAGCGCGGCCATCGCTACGGCGGGCCGATCTATGTGGTGCGCGACTACCGCCACTACCGCCTGCGCCCGCCGCCGCGCGGCTATCACTGGGTGAGGGCCGACAACAACGATTACCTGCTGGTTGCGATCGCCACCGGCATCATCCTCGATGTGGCGCTGAACTGAACCGGCGTACTTCGTGACCACCGGGGCCGTGCCTTCGTGCACGGCCTCTTCGTTTGCCTTTCCCGCGCCGGGCGCTGCGCCGCACAACGCCCCGCGCGGCAACCTCTGCCTATACTCGTTGCGACCGCCCGTCCGGACGGCCACTGACAACTCAAGGGGAGGCTCCGATGCTGCAACAGCATGGCTGGTGGATCGTTCTGGGGTGTGCGGTAGTGGCGGTTTTGTATGGCGCATTGTCGGCGCGCTGGATCCTGGCGAAGTCGCCGGGCAACGAACGAATGCAGGAGATCGCCGCGGCCATCCAGGAAGGCGCCCGCGCCTACCTCAACCGCCAGTACACCACCATCGCGATGGTGGGCGTGGTGTTGCTTCTGCTGATCGGTTTCTTCCTCAGCTGGCCGACCGCGATCGGCTTCCTGCTGGGTGCGGCGTTGTCCGGCGCCGCCGGCTACATCGGCATGAACGTCTCTGTGCAGGCCAACGTGCGCACCGCCGAGGCGGCGCGCGGCGGCCTGGGCAAGGCCATGGACGTGGCGTTCCGCGGCGGCGCCATCACCGGCATGCTGGTGGTGGGGCTGGCCTTGCTGGGCGTCGCCGGGTACTGGTTGATCCTCAACCGCATGGGCATCACCGGTGAGCAGGCACTGCATGCACTGGTGGGCTTTGCCTTCGGCAGCTCGCTGATCTCGATCTTCGCGCGCCTCGGCGGTGGCATCTTCACCAAGGGCGCCGACGTGGGCGCCGATCTGGTCGGCAAGGTCGAGGCGGGCATCCCCGAGGATGACCCGCGCAATCCCGCGGTGATCGCCGGCAACGTGGGCGACA
>JBIQMK010000159.1:0-7778 GCA_044463365.1 Rhodanobacter sp.
TGCCGGTGCGGATGCCGATACTGAGCAGCAACAGCATCGCGTTGACGTACAGCGCGTCCAGCGCCAGCACGCGGTCCTGCGCGCGCGGTCCGCGCACCATGCGGATGATCGAGAAGGCCATCGCCAGCAGCAGCAGGTATTGCGCCGCCACGATGGCGAACGCGAGGAAACCGTGGCTCATTGGAAGATCTCCAGCAGGGGCCGCTCGTAACGCTGCTTGATCGTGTCGATCCAGCTCGCCTCGTCGACCAGGTCCAGTACGTGGATCAGCAGCACGTTGCGGGTCGAGTCGTGGTCGACCCAGATCGTGCCCGGCGTCGAGGTGATGATGCAGGCCAGCGCCGCCAAGCCGTAATGATCGGTGAGCTGCAGCGGGATCGCGACAAATCCCGAAGTGAACCGCCCGCGCCGGCGCAGGACGATCCGCGCCACCGCCAGGTTGGAGCGCACGATGTCGCGCAGGACGCGCAGCAGCAGCTTGACCAGTAACGGGAAGTGGCGCACCCGCGCCCGCGGCGGGCGCAGCTTGCCGAATGCCCACGCCAATCCCAGCGCGATCACCACGCCGCCGGCCACCGTGGCCGGCGCCAGGCTCTGCCGCAGCAGCAGCCAGGCCAGCAGCAGGAAGCCTGCCATCAGCGGATGTCGCAGCCGGCGCCTCACGGGAACACCGCGCGGATGTAATGGGCCGGCACGTGCAACTGCTCGGCGGTGGCCGCCAGGTAGCGCAGCGGCGCGTCGGCCCAGACGCTCAATGCCAGGCACGATCCCAGCAGGATCAGCACCGACACCGCCTCGCCCAGGCGGATGGCGGGAAACGCCCAGTCCTCGTCGGCCCAGAAAATCTGGATGCCGGCGCGGCACATCGCGACCACGGTGCAGAAGCCCGCCACCACGACCAGCGTGAACAACACCATCGCGCCGCGGCCGGCCCCGGTTTCCAGCATCGGCGCCAGCAAGGCGAATTTGGCCAGGAAGCCGGACAGCGGCGGCAGCCCGGCCAGCACCAGCGCGCAGATCAGGAAACACATGCCCAGCAGCGCCACCGGCGCGGACAGGGTGGGCCGGTTTTCGTCCTCGTCCGCGTACAACGCCTCGCCTGCCGGGTCGTACGGCTCCAGCAGAGGTGTCGCCTCGGTCTCGTCGTCCGGCGCCAGCATGCCGGCCAACAGGAAGAAGGCGGCGATCGCCAGGGTGGAGATCACCAGATAGGCCAGCGCGCCCGCGGTGACTGCCGGATGCTGCAGGCCGATCGCGCCGAGCAGGGTGCCCGAGGAGATGAGCACGTTGTAGCCGGCCAGCTTGCCCAGGTCGCGCGCGCCCAGCATGCCGACCACGCCAACCGCCACGGTCGCCATGCCACCCCACAGCAGCCAGGTGTCGCCGAAATGGGCCGAGGCCGGGCCGGCACCGTCGCCGAACAGCAGCAGGCTCAGGCGCAGCAGCACATACACGCCCACCTTGGTCATGATCGCGAACATCGCCGCCACCGGCGACGTGGCCGCCGCGTAGGTGCGCGGCAACCAGAACCCCAGCGGCCACATCGCCGCCTTCACCAGAAACGCCACGCCCAGGATCGCGGCGCCCGCATGCAACAGGGCGCGCGTATTGTCCGGCACCGTGGGGATCAGCTCTGCCAGCGCCGCCATGTTGAGCGTGCCGCTGACCCCGAAGATCAGGCTGACACCGACCAGGAACAGCATCGAGGCGAGCAGGTTGACCGCGATGTAATGCAAGCCTGCGCTGACCCGGCGCGCGCCCGGCCGATGCAGCGCCAGGCCATAGGTAGCCGCCAGCAGCACCTCGAAGAACACGAACAGGTTGAACAGGTCGCCGGTGAGGAAGGTGCCGTTCAAGCCCATCAGCAGGAACTGGAACATCGGCTGCACCGGTCCCCCCGACTGCCGCCAGCGATCCAGCGCGCACGGCAGCAGGGCCAGCGCCAGCACCGCCGTGAGCAGCAGCATCAGCACCGACAACCGATCGGCCACCAGCACGATGCCGAAGCGGGCTGGCCAGTCGCCAATGCGGTAGACCGCGGTAAGGCCATCGCCAGCCGAGGCGCCGGCCACGCTCGCCAGCAGGGCGGCGGCGAGCAATACCAGCGCCACGCAGGAGCTCGCGCTCAACGCGGCCACCCACCGCCGTCGCCGCTCGCCCAGCAGCAGTTGCAGCGCCGCCACCAGCAGCGGCAACACGATCGGCAACACCAGCAGATGCGCGCTCATGGCGTACCGTCCTTGCCATCGACGTGGTCGTTGCCGGTGAGCCCGCGCGAGGCCAGCAGCACCACCAGGAACAAGGCGGTGGTGGCGAAGCTGATCACGATCGCGGTCAGCACCAGCGCCTGCGGCAGCGGGTCGGTGTATTGCGTGATGTCGGCGCCGGGGCGCAGCACCGGGTCGGCGCCCGTGCGCAAGCCGCCGATGCAGAAGATGAACAGGTTCACCGCGTAGGAAATCAGGGTGAGGCCGATGATCACCTGGAACGTGCGCGGGCGCAGCAGCAGCCACACGCCCGAGGCCGCAAGCACACCGATCGCCAACGCCAGTACCGCCTCCATCAGCGATCTCCCTCGGCATCGACCGCCGGCTCGCCCAATACCCGCGGGCGGCGCAGCGACTGGTGCGCCAACGCCACCAGCATCAACGATGTGGCGCCCACCACCACCAGGAACACGCCCAGGTCGAACAGCATCGCCGTGGCCAGCGGCAGCTCGCCCAGCAGCGGTATCTCGGCATGGCGCGAGTGCGAAGTGAGGAACGGGTAGCCGAACGCGAGCGAGCCCAGGCCGGTGCTCACCGCCAGCAGCAGGCCGGCGCCGATCCAGCGCAGCGGCGCCACCCGCAGGCGCACCTCCACCCAGCGCGCGCCGCGCGCCATGTACAGCAGCACCAGCGCCACCGACACGGTGATGCCGGCGGCAAATCCGCCACCGGGCAGGTCGTGTCCACGCAGGAACAGATGCAGGCCGAACAGCACGATCACCGGCGCCATCAACTGCACGATCAGCCCCGGGATGCGCAGGTAATCGGCCACCATCGACGTGGTGGCGCCGTTGCCGTTGGCCACGAAGGCGGCTTGCAACCGTTGCTGCGCGGGCGCGTCCACGCTTTCGATCGCCGGGCGAAAGCGGCGCAGCAGGGCGAATACCGTCAGCGCCACGATCGCCAGCACGCTGATTTCGCCCAGCGTGTCGAAACCGCGGAAATCGACCAGGATCACGTTGACCACATTGTGACCGCCGCCCTCGGTGTACGCGCGCTCCAGGAAAAAGTGCGAGATCGAATCGGCCACCGGATGCAGCATCGCCGCATAGGCCAGCGCCGCCAGCCCCAGCCCCACGCCGGCCGCGATCACCATGTCGCGGTGGCGGCGCAGGCGGGCGCGGCGGGTGTCCGGTGCCAGGCCGCTGATGCGCTTGGGCAGCCAGCGCAGGCCCAGCAGGATGACGATGGCGGTGACCACTTCGACCAGCAACTGGGTCGCCGCCAGATCCGGCGCCGACAACCATACGAAACTGATGCACGACACCAGGCCGGCGCCGCCGGTCAGCAGCAGCGCCGCGAGTCGATGGAATTTCGCCTGGGTCGCGGCGCCTATCGCGCAGGCGCCACCGAGCAGCCACAGCAATGCAAACGCGGGGTCCACACCGGACCCCTGCGGCGCCAGCGGCAGCGGCGTGCCCCACATCGCCATGCCCGCCGCCAGCGACGCGGCCAGCACGATCAACAACAGTTGCGGTTGCAGGCGGCGACTGGGGAACAACCCTTCCACCGCGGCCGGCAAGCTGGCGGTGAGCAACGTCAACACCCACTCGAACATCCGCCGGCCGCTGAACCGGCCGAGCAGCGGCAGCGTTTCGCGTCCCCCGAAATAACCGCGCAAGACCACGTAGACCAGGCAACCGGCGACCAGGGCGATCGCACTCATCAACAGCGGCGGGGTCAGCCCGTGCCATACCGCCAGGCTGAACGTTGGCGTGGCCTCGCCCAGCACCGAATACGCCGCCGCGCGCAACGGTGGCCCGATCATCCGCGCCGGCAGCGTGCCCACCAGCACGCAGGCCAGCGCCAGCAGGCCGATCGGCAGGCGCATCCAGCGCGGTGGCTCGTGTGGCTGCTGCGGGTAATCGTCGCGTGCCGGGCCGAAGAACACCCCCACCGCGAAACGCAGCGAATAGACCACGCTGAACGCGCTGGCCAGTACCGCGATCGCCGCCGCGACCATGTCCACCGCGGGACCGCGATGGGTGGTCAGCGCCACCGCGAAAAACATCTCCTTGGACAGGAAGCCGTTGAGCAGCGGCACGCCGGCCATCGCCGCGCTGGCGATCACCGCCAGCGTGGCGGTGATCGGCATGACATGGCGCAGGCCACCCAGGCGCCGCAGGTCGCGCGTGCCGGTTTCGTGATCGACCGCGCCGGCAGCCATGAACAGCGATGCCTTGAAGGTGGCGTGGTTGACGATGTGGAAGATCGCCGCCACCGCGCCCAGCGAGCTGCCCAGCCCGATCAGCATGGTGATCAGCCCCAGGTGGCTGATCGTCGAATAGGCCAGCACCGCTTTCAGATCCTGCTGGAACACGGCCGCGGCCGCGCCCAGCAGCAGCGTCAGCAGGCCGGCGCCGCCCACCAGCCAGAACCAGGCGTCGGTACCGGACAACACCGGCCAGAAACGCAGCAGCAGGAACACGCCGGCCTTGACCATGGTGGCCGAATGCAGGAACGCCGACACCGGCGTCGGCGCCGACATCGCCTGCGGCAACCAGAAATGGAACGGGAACTGCGCGCTCTTGGTCAGCGCGCCCAGCAGTACCAGCACCAGCATCGGCGTGTACAACGCGTCGGCGCGCACCCGTTCGCCGGCCGCCAGGATCACGTCCAGGTCATAGCTGCCGGCGATGTGCCCCAGCAGCAGCATCCCCGCGAACAGGCACAGGCCACCGCCGGCGGTGACGATCAACGCCATGCGCGCGCCCTCGCGCGCCGACGCGCCCTGGTTCCAGTAACCGATCAGCAGGAACGAGAAGATGCTGGTCAGCTCCCAGAAAAACACCAACTGGATCACGTTGCCGGACATCACGATGCCCAGCATCGATCCCATGAACGCCAGCAGCAGCGCGCAGAAACGATTCAGCGGATCGTCCGGCGGCATGTAGTAGCGGGCATACACGCCCACCAGCAGGCCGATGCCGCAGATCAGCATCAGGAACAGCCAGCTGAAGCCGTCCACGCGCAGTACCAGATCCAGCCCCAGCGACGGCACCCAATGGATGACGTGGCGCAGCGCGCGGCCACCCTCCATCGCCGGATAGATGCCCACCGCCAGCAACAGGCACGCCGCCGCGGTGGCGATCATCAGCCACGTCGCCCATTGCCGCCCGCGCACCATGAGTACGGCCACGCTGGCCAGGAAAGGCAGGCAGAGCATGGCGAGCGCAGCGGAGGTTCCCGGTAGTGAGGGCATCACGGTACTGACCAAGCTCAAGCGCTGGGCTGGTCAGGCCGGTGAGATCAAGATTGCCGACGACTCGCCGAACCCGAGCGTGTCGGTGGAAGTCGCTAAGGTGGACACGGACGCCATTCTGGCCAACGCGATGTCGTTCGACACGCAGGGAAACCGGCACGCAGAGGTCAGGCAACTGATCACCGATGGTTTGGGCCTAGCTGACGTCGGTTCCAGCCTGCTGCCGCCGGAGATGGAGATCAGTTGGCGCGGCTCGCGCCGCAATGCGGAGATCCTGTTTGGCAACGTCCGCGAGCAGTCCTTCGACACCCTCAAGGGGCGTGAAGGGACGTGGCGCATCCTGATCGATTTCCCATTCGACCACCAACCCGAACACGGTCCGCAGGACGACGTGGCCAAGATCAACGGTTTTCTTAACGACGGCCGGGTTGGTCGATCGATGGCCTGGCTGCCGTCCTTCCTGTCCCCCAACACCCAGGACCAGTTGGGGCGACTGGTGGTCATCAATTTCGTCCTGCGTGGCAACAACCTGGACCAGTACGCCAGCCAACTGTCGCAAGCCGACCGTGAGCAGGCACGCGTACTGCTGACCAACCAGCGGGACCAACTGCGCCAGTTCATTCACAATTGCCTCTACACGGCCTATGGACTCAACAGTGTGGCCCAGGAGGCGCTGGACCCTGCACAAACCGTCGACGAACACTATTTCAGCCTCGATCCGTCTTTGGTGTTGCGCCCACCTGTAGCAGCCAACTTCAAAGACGCGTTCGAAAAGTTGGCCGAGCAAGCCCTCGACTACGAGTTTCCGGCCCACCCGCACTTTGACGCCGAGCCCAGGCCGATTGCGGTGAAACGCCTCGCTGATCTGATGGTGCTGGCAGCCCAAAAGCCGGCCCATAGGGTCGAGCTCGAAGCCTCGCTTCGGGACGACACCAAGCGCATTGCTCCCAAGCTTGATCTGGCCGAGGTGGGCGAAGCAGCGCTGCAGTTGCGCGATGACTGGTCGCAGCACTTTGCCCGACAAATCGCCCAGCAGTCGGGCCGCGAGCCCACCGTGACTGACCTGCGCCGCTGGCTCGACCTTCCCGACCGGCGCGGCCTGCGCGACGACCTGCAAGATCTGGTGATCCTGACCTGGCTGGCCAAGAGCAATCGCTCCCTGTACCACTTCGGCCAACCGTTCAAGGGCGAAATCGGCAACGTGCCCAACGAATGCGAGGTGCGCGAGCAGCCCTTGCCGACAACGGCAGAGTGGGACAAGGCCACCAAGCTCGCTGGCGAAATGCTGGACCCCGCCATGGCGGCGCTGTATCGATCAGCGCCAGGGCTGGTGGAATTTTCTCGCGCGGCACGCAAGCGCGTGACTGACACTGCAGCTCATTTGCCGAACTACCTGCGCGTGGTCGAGCAGTTGATGACATTGGTGCAGACCGATGTCGTCGCCGGGGGCGAGCCTGCCCTGCGCAAGACAGGTGCGACACGTCTGCGCGACTGGTTTGTCGCCATGGAGTCCAGCAGTTCTGAGATTGACCTCGTCAACATCGTGTCGAGACTGGATTTCAGCACCGAGGAAGTTGCCGAAACCAAGGCGGTTCTCGGTGGCGTGCAGGCGCTGGCGCGTGTGGAGGCCAAGCACTATCTGATCAACAGCCTGCGCTCGATCGCGGGCGGCAGCGGTGAATTCGCACCGCGTGCCAATCAGATTCTGGAGAGTCTTGCGCACGCTGTTCTCCGCTACGAATACGTCGACGGACTCCAAACCGCCGTCGCCCAGTTCGAACGCGATGCGGGAACCCTGCTGGCTGATGTTGCCAACCGGGCGACGCCACCGACCCCGCAGGCTCAGTCCACGCCGGAGCCAGAGCCGGAACCCGGCATGAAAGCACCGCAACGAATGGAGCGCGCCAGGCTGGTCAAGACCGATGCCCTGCAAGCATTGGCCGATGCACGCGCGCTGCTTGAAGGGCTGGGCGAGGTCAGTGTGGATATTCAGATCGTGATCCGGGAACAGGAATGAAGGTCCCAGCGCATCAGATCAGTCTTCAGGCCAAGCAGGCCCACGAGGCGGACCCGCCGGCAAGGTTCATCCTGCTGCGACTGCCGCCAGATGCCTTTGAAGGTGCAGCGGTGGATGTGAACGCCGAGAGCTGGCCAGTCTCGGCCTGCAGCTCGCCACTGTCCGTTCGCGACGCCATGCGACGTCATTCGATCAGCACGACGCCCGTTGTCCTGCTCTTCTCCGGCGACGAGGGTGACTTGGGCTCTGACGTGTTGGCTCGCTGCGCCAAGCGGCGCGCCATCACACACGA
>JBIQMK010000160.1:0-7727 GCA_044463365.1 Rhodanobacter sp.
TCCGACGTCAGCCACGAACTGCGTACGCCGCTGGCGGTCATCGCCAGCACCACCGAACTGCTGCAGGGCTCGCCCGACCTCACCGTGAAACTCAGCGAACGGCTGAAGCGGATAGAACGCGCCTCGCGCCAGGCCACCGAGCTGATCGAGGCGCTGCTGCTGTTGTCGCGCGCCGAGCGTCGCGGCCCCACCCGCGGCGAGACCACCGAGGTGGGCAAGGTGGCCGCCGACGTCATCGAAAGCCAGCGTCCGCAGGTGCGCGGCAAGCCGCTGACGATCGAACTGGTGGTGCAGGACCAGGGCGTCAGCGTCAATGCGCCCGCATCCGTGCTGGCGGTGGCGCTGACCAACCTGATCGGCAACGCGATCAAGTACACGCTGGAAGGCTCGGTGCGGGTCGAGGTGGGACAGGGGCGGATCGAGGTGATCGACACCGGCCCCGGCATCAAGCCCGAGGACGCCGAGCGCCTGTTCCAGCGCGGCGTGCGCGGTGAAGGCGCCGGCGGCAGCGGCGCGGGTCTGGGTCTGGCGATCGTGCGCCGGTTGTGCGAGCTCTACGGCTGGGATGTTTCGATGCGCCCGCGCGACGATGGCAACGGCGCGGTGGCCTGCATCAAGTTTGGCTGATCCCGGAAAGCACTACAGCTTCATGCCCGGTTCCTCCCCTGCAACGCAGGGGAGGTCAGGAGGGGTTCGCTTCTGATCTTTTGTTGGGATATCCCTTCGTCGCACGAAGGCGAGCGGGGGAAGATCAAGAGCGACCCCTCCCCAGCCCTCCCCTGCGCGCAGGGGAGGGAGCAAAGCGGCTACACCTGCTCCAGCCAGCCCCACTTGTCGTGGGTGCGGCCGTCGAACAGGCCGAAGAACAGTTCCTGCAGGCGCAGGGTGACGCGGCCGGCCTTGCCGGTGCCGATCTGCTTGCCGTCGACGGAGCGGATCGGGGTGATCTCGGCGGCGGTGCCGCACATCAGGATCTCGTCGGCGAGATAGAGGTATTCGCGCGGCAGGTCGCGTTCGACCACTTCGATGCCGTCCTCGTGGGCCAGCGTCACCAAGGTGTGGCGGGTGATGCCCGCCAGCAGTGACGCACTGGCCGGCGGCGTGTGCAGCACGCCGTCGAACACCAGGAACAGGTTCTCGCCCGCGCCTTCGCTGAGCAGGCCGGTGGAGGCCAGCGCGATGCCTTCGCCGAAACCGAGCCGGCGCGCCTCGCGCGCGATCAGTTGGCCGGAGAGATAGTTGCCGCCGGCTTTGGCGCCGGCCGGGATGGTGTTGGGCGCAAAGCGCTGCCAGCTGGACACGCAGGCGTCGATGCCGTTCTGCAGCGCTTCGGCGCCCAGGTACGGGCCCATCGGCCAGGCGGCCACGGCCACGTCGATCGGCGTGTCGGCGGACAGGCCGAAACCGCCCAGCCCGCGATAGGCCACGGGGCGCAGGTAGGCGGCGCCCAGCTCGTTCCTGCCGATGACTTCGCGGCAGGCCGCGGCCAGCTCGTCGGCGCTGTACGGGATCGTCATGTCGTAGACGCGGGCCGACTGGTAGAGCCGGTTCAAATGGTCGGTGAGGCGGAAGATGGCCGCGCCGTCGGGCGTCGCGTAGCTGCGGATGCCCTCGAACACCGAGGAGCCGTAGTGCAGCGCATGCGACATCACGTGGGCGGTGGCGTCCTGCCAGCGCTTGATGCTGCCGTTCTGCCAGATCCAGTCGGGGTATTGCTGCTGCGCCATGGTCGTTTCTCCGTGGGGAACGACCATGATAACGCCCCCGCTTGGGGCCGACGTGATGACCCGGCAGCTGTCAATCCGCGTTGCGCAGCCACAGGCAGCCGGCGCGGTGCACCAGATCGAAATGCCATTGGCGCGTACCGCTGCCGGCCCGGTCGGCCACATCCAGCACCAGCATCGGTGCGGACGGCGCGGGCGCAGCTTCGGCGGGATGGGGCGTTCCCGCGCTGTCCGCTGGCGCCGGACCGCCGGGAAATTCGATACCCAGCAGCGGTTGCCGCACCAGGTTTGCCAGGGCCTGGATATCGGCGATGGCGGCCCCGCGACCGTAGCCGTTCCAAAGCATCAGTCCGGCCAGCCGGTTGGCATCCTGTTGGGCAAAAGCCTCGGTCACGCCCTGGCGCAAGTCGTCACGGGTGGCGGCGCACAACATCGGCGGCGCCGCGGGTGGCGCGCCTTCGGGGCTGGGCGACGCGCGTACCGGCGAGGCCTGCATGGTGGCGCAGGGCTGGTCGGTGAAGACGGGATTTCCATTGCTGCCGATGCAGTGATGGATGGCCGTCTGCGCGGGGGCTGCGGCGGGCAGGGCGGCGAGCAGCAGGGCGAAAGGGAAGCGCATGGGAGGCAGCATAGCTCGCTACCAGAGCGGGCCCGATCGGTTCTTTGCCGTCATTCCAGCGAACGCTGGAATCCAGTGTCTCCATGTGGCAGCCGAGGCACTGGATCCCAGCGTTCGCCGGGATGACGATTATTCAGGACTTCGCCCTACGCCAGCTGCTTCAACACCGCCTCGGTGGCCTTGGCGCGATTCAGCGTGTAGAAATGCAGCCCCGGTGCGCCGCCGTCGAGCAGGCGCCGGCACAGCGTCGTCACCACCTCGGTGCCCAGCTTGCGCACGGCGTCGGCGTCGTCACCATGCGCGCGCATGCGCTGGGTGATCCAGCGCGGGATTTCCGCGCCGCACATGTCGGAGAACCGCTGCAGCTGGCTGTAATTGGTGATCGGCATGATGCCCGGCACGATCGGCACGTTCACGCCCAGCCGCTGCACGTCGTCGACGAAACGGAAGTAGGCATCGGCGTTGAAGAAATACTGGGTGATCGCGCCATCGGCGCCGGCATCGACCTTGGCCTTGAAATGCTGTAGGTCGCGCAGGGCGTCGTCGGCCTGCGGGTGGGTTTCCGGGTAGGCCGCCACCTCGATGTGGAAATGGTCGCCGCTGTGCTCGCGGATGAAACGCACCAGCTCGGCGGCGTAGCGGAAATCGCCCGGCGTGGCCATGCCCGATGGCAGGTCGCCACGCAG
The DNA here is from genome assembly GCA_044463365.1 of Rhodanobacter sp. Taxonomy (GTDB): domain Bacteria; phylum Pseudomonadota; class Gammaproteobacteria; order Xanthomonadales; family Rhodanobacteraceae; genus Rhodanobacter. The sequence goes on from JBIQMK010000160.1 coordinate 3,030, forward strand.
TGCCACGATGCGGCGATAGCCGGCGGCGCGGTAGTCGTCCAGCAGGGCGGCCAGCTCGGCACGGTTGCCGCCCACGCACGACAGGTGCGGCGCCGCGGACAGCTGGTGTTGCTGGTGCAGGTGGCGCGCGGTTTCGGCGGTATAGCTCAACGTGGAGCCGCCGGCGCCGAAGGTCACCGACACATAATCGGGCTGATAGGACTTCAGCGCCGCGACGGTGCGATCCAGCTGCAGCCGCTGCTCATCGGTCTTGGGCGGAAAAAACTCGAAACTGACGGCCGGCATCGCGGGGCTCCCTGTCGTGGTGCGGGGAAGTATATCTTTGTTTCGCGATGAAGCGATGGATGGTGGGCCGAGAATGGGGAATCGGGAATGGGGAATCGGGAATGGTTGAAAGCAGGTGTGGGGCCGATCTGGCAGTGGGCGCAAAAAAAAAGGGACGCATCGCTGCGTCCCATCTTTCGGGGAAGTCGCTTTCCGATTCCCCATTCTCCATTCCCGATTCCCGGCTGAATCAGTACCGGTAATGCTCCGCCTTGTACGGTCCCTCCACCGGCACGCCGAGGTAGGCGGCCTGGGTGGGGGTGAGCGTGGTGAGCTTCACGCCGATCTTCTCCAGGTGCAGGCGCGCCACTTCCTCGTCCAGTTTCTTGGGCAGGATGTAGACCTTGTTCTCGTAGCTGTCCCTGTGCGCCCACAGGTCGATCTGCGCCAGGGTCTGGTTGGAGAACGAGTTGGACATCACGAAGCTCGGGTGGCCGGTGGCGCAGCCCAGGTTGACCAGGCGGCCTTCGGCCAGCAGGAACAGCGCGTGGCCGTCGGCGAACACGTACTTGTCCACCTGCGGCTTGATGTTGATCTTCTCCACGCCGGCCAGCGCGTTCAGCGCGTCCACCTGGATCTCGTTGTCGAAGTGGCCGATGTTGCAGACGATGGCCTGGTCCTTCATGGCTTTCAGGTGGTCGATCGTCAGCACGTCGCGGTTGCCGGTGGTGGTGACGTAGATGTCGCCGCGGCCCAGGGTCGACTCGACCGTGTTGACCTCGAAGCCTTCCATCGCCGCCTGCAGCGCGTTGATCGGATCGATCTCGGTGACGATGACGCGTGAACCGTAGGCGCGCAGGCTGTGTGCGCAGCCCTTGCCGACGTCGCCGTAGCCGCACACCACCGCCACCTTGCCGGCTAGCATCACGTCCATCGCGCGCTTCAGGCCGTCGGCCAGCGACTCGCGGCAGCCGTACAGGTTGTCGAACTTGGACTTCGTCACAGAGTCGTTGACGTTGATCGCGGGCACCAGCAGCGACTTGGCCTCGGCCAGCTGGTACAGCCGGTGCACGCCGGTGGTGGTTTCCTCGGAGACGCCCTTCCAGTCCTTCACCACGGTGTGCCAGTAGCCCGGGCGCTCGACGGCCACGCGCTTGAGCAGGTTCTTGATCACCTGCTCCTCGTGCGAGGAGGCCTTCTCGTCCACCCACTTGCTGCCGTTCTCCAGCTCGTAGCCCTTGTGGATCAGCAGCGTCACGTCGCCGCCGTCGTCGACCACCAGCTGGGGCCCGAGGAAGCCACCCTTGCCGTCGGGGAAGCTCAATGCGTCGAGCGTGCAGTCCCAGTACTCCTCCAGCGTCTCGCCCTTCCAGGCGAACACCGGCGTGCCGGTGGCGGCGATCGCCGCGGCGGCGTGGTCCTGCGTCGAGAAGATGTTGCACGAGGCCCAGCGCACGTCGGCGCCGATGTCCTTCAGCGTCTCGATCAGCACGGCAGTCTGGATCGTCATGTGCAGCGAGCCGGTGACGCGCACGCCCTTGAGCGGGGCGTCCGGCGCGTACTTGCGACGGATCGACATCAGACCCGGCATCTCATGCTCGGCGATGTCCAGCTCCTTGCGGCCGAAATCGGCCAGCGCGATGTCGCGGATCTTGTAGTCTTGGGTGTTTTCTTTCAATGCGGCGTTCATCGATATCTCCGGTCAGGGCGAGGCTTCCGTGAACAGCCGGCCGTGATGGCCGGGCTTTTCGCGAAGGATTCGCGTAAAACAACCGGGCGCCGTTGTGGAACGTGCCGCGCCGAGCCTGGCCGTTTTCCGTGAAACGCGGAGGCATCCGCATTCGCGCTCACGAACGGTCGCAGCGCCCCTCGGCGGGCAAGCGAAGTCCCCATTGTAACCGGAAGCCCCGCCGGCATGAATCCGCCGGGCGGCGCCACTGCTACGGCGCGCGATCCGCCGCCTGGCTGCCATCGGCGCGCATCAGCCGCCAGCCCTTGACCGCGGCGATGAACAACGGCACCGAGCCGAACACGATGAACACCATGTCCCCCGGCATGCGCATCCATTCCAGTGTCTTGGCCACCGTGTCGCCGGTGAACGCGGGTGAGCGGGCGTGCCAGTAGCCGTTCTCGATCACGTCCCACATCTGCCAGACGCCGCCGGGGAACAGGCTCAGCAGCAGCATCAGCACCAGCCCGCCGTTGGTGCCGAAAAAGGCCACCTTGATGTACTTCTCCACCGCCGGCCAGCGCTTGTCGTCGATGGTCTGGCGCAGCACGAAGACCATCAGCGCGATCGCCAGCATGCCGAACACGCCCATCAGCGCGGCGTGGCCATGGTTGGGCGTGAGGATGGTGCCGGTTTCGTAGTAGCTGACGATCGGCAGGTTGATCAGGAAGCCGAACACGCCGGCACCCACGAAATTCCAGAAACCCACCGCCATCAGGAAATAGAAGGTCCATTTGTGCGGGATGTTGATGGCCTTGCCGCACTCGTCGCACTGGCCGCGGGTGGTGCGCACGAACGCCCACGCATCGAGCGTCAGCAAGGTCAGCGGCACGACTTCCAGTACCGAGAACAGGCCGGCCAGCGCCATGTTGATGTGCGTCTGCCCGCTGAAGTACCAATGATGCCCGGTGCCGACCAGACCGCCCAGGAAATACAGGATCGCATCCAGGTAGATCACCCGCAGCGCGGTGTTCCGGCGGGCCAGGCCCAGCTGGTAGAAGGTCAGCGCCACCACCGTGGTGGCGAACAGCTCGAAGAAGCCCTCCAGCCACAGGTGGATGATCCAGAAGCGCCAGGTGTCGACCACGGTGAAGTTGTCGTGCGAGCCGATGAACAGCGCCGGCACGTAGAACACCGGCACCGCCAGCGCGGCAATCAGGAACATCACCGCCAGCGGACGCGCCTGCGCCGTCACCACGCGCGGACGCACCAGCGTCCACAGCATCGCGAACCACGCAAACAGGCCGACCACCAGCAGTACCTGCCAGATCCGCCCCAGCTCCAGGTACTCCCAACCCTGGTTGCCCAGCCAGTACCACCACTCGCCCAGCTGCTGCGAGATGCCCGCCCATTCGCCCAGCAGGCTGCCCACGATCACCACCGCAAACGCGCCGAACAGCAGATGCACCCACATGGCGAACGAGCGCGGTTCATCGCGCCGCAGGGTGCGCCCCAGGAACAGCGCCGCCGCCACATAGGCGGTGGCGATCCACAGTACCGCCGTCTGCAGATGCCAGGTGCGCAGCAGGTTGCTGGGCAGGATGTCGTCCAGCGGGAAGCCGTAGAAGTCGCCCGGCTCCGCGCGCGAGTGGGCAATGGCACCGCCCACCAGCGTCTGCATCAGGAACAGCGCGGTCACCACCAAGTAGAACTTCACCAGCGCGCGCTGGCCGGGGCTGGCGGCGCCGGGCAACACCTGCGGATGCACGTGGTGGCCATGGCTGATCCAGCCGAGGTTCTCGAAGCGTCCGAAGATGAGCAGCACCGTGGCGATACCCGCCAGCAGGACCACCAGGCTGAGCGCGCTCCACAGCACGGCGCCGCCGGTGGGCACGTTGCCCACGCTGGGGTCGTACGGGAAATTGTTGGTATAGGAGAAGTTCTTGCCCGGCCGGTTGGCCACCGACGCCCATGCCGCCCAGGTCACGAACGCGCTGAACTGGCGGATCTCGGTCGGGTCGGTGATCAGGTTGGGCTTGAGGCCGCCATTCTCGGCCGACAGCTTGAAGTAGCCGGCCCAATGGGGAATCTGCTTGCGGTACGCGTCCGCTTCCGCCGCCGTCAGCTGCAGCGTGTCGCTGTCGGCGTCGTAGCGGTTGGTTTTCAGGACCACCGCGGTCTCGGCGCGCAATGCGGCCCGCGAAGCTTCATCGAGCTGGTCGGATGGCTTGCCGAAGCGTTGCAGCGCCAGCGCCTCGGAGACGTCCATGCCGATCATGTGCAACGCCAGCGCCGAATAGTCCGGGCCCAGATAGGCGCCGTGGCCCCAGATGCTGCCGTTGTCCATCAAGCCGTAGCGCAGCATCACTGCCTGGCCGTCGCTGATGTCCGCGCCGGTGAACAGCGTGGTGCCTTGCGGGTCGACCACCTTGCCGGGGATCGGCGGCGCATGGCGATAGGCCAGCGTGGTGATCATCACCAGCAGGGCGAAGCCGCCCACCATCACCATCACCAGGGTACGAACCCACCACGGCGAAACTGGGCCGTCGTCGCCAAGCAACGGCTCGGAAACGGTATGGACGTCGACTGGCGTATTCATGGCGGATCCCCTGGCGGCTGTGGAAAACAGGCACGACGAGCGGGCGAACCGGGCCGCACATGCGGCGGCAGGCGCTGCATCGACGGAAGGCATGGTTCGATCCCGCTGCAGCAGATAACGCGCCGTGCGTGAACATCATGTGTCGTGCTCCACCGTGGGCGGAAGC
>JBIQMK010000161.1:0-7684 GCA_044463365.1 Rhodanobacter sp.
GATCAGCCACGCGCAGGTGCGCGGCGACGAGGCTTGAGCGCTGCGTCATCGCACAGCCTTGAGACGCCATTCAAAACGCGGTGGAAACTCACCCTCTCACCGTTCTCCCTGAGCGTCGGCCGCGCAGCGGCCAGAGTCGAAGGGCACGCCTCGTGAACTTTCCCGCATCACTTCGACTTCGCCGCCCTGCGGGCGGCTACGCTCAGTGTGATCGGAGGAGGAGTTCGCTGCTCCAAGGGCCTTAAAAATCCAACCCTCTCCGATCGTCATTTCCGCTTTCGCGGCGACGGTGGCGCCGTCGAACCGCGCACCACCAGATCCGCCGACAGCACCCGCTTGCGCGGCGGCACCTCGGGATCGGCCAGCAGCTCGATCAGCATCGCCATGGCCTCGCGCCCCAGCGCATTCTTGGGTTGCGCGACGGTGGTCAGCGCGGGCGAGGTGTAGCGCGCGAAACGGATGTCGTCGAAACCCACCACCGAAACATCCTCCGGCACGCGCAATCCGTGCGAACTCAACGCGCGCATGGCGCCGATCGCCATCTCGTCGTTGGAGCAGAACACCGCGCTGAACGACTGCCCTTGCGACAGCAGCAACTCGACGGCGCGCTCGCCGGCCTCGATCGAAAAATCGCCGCTGACCATCAACGCGGGATCGACGGCGAGCTTCGCCCGCTGCAACGCCAGCCGGTAGCCCTTTTCGCGGTCCACGCAGATCGGGCTCGACGGCGGGCCGGCGACGAAGGCGATCTGGCGATGCCCCAGCATCACCAGATAATCGACAGCGGAACCCGCGGCGGCGACGTTGTCCACGTACACGCTGGAAATCTGCTTGTCCTTCACGTATTCGCAGGCATTGACCACCGGCAGCCGGCCCGGCATGGGAATCTTCGGCACACGGTGCGACATGGTGATGATGCCGTCGGCCTGGCGCGCGGCGACCATGTCGGCATACGCCTGCTCGCGCACCAGGCTGCTCTGGGTTTCGCCCAGCAATACCGAGTAGCCGCTCTCGTGCGCTACCTGCTCGATGCCGCGGATCACCTCGGAGAAAAAGGGATTGGCGATGTCCGGCAGCAACGCCACGATCAGTCGCGTCCGTGCCGTGCGCAGGTTGCGTGCCAGCGCATTGGGCGTGTAGCCCTGCCGCTTCACCACCTCCTGGATGCGCAGGCGCGTGGCCTCGCTGACCACCTCCGGACGCTGCAGGGCGCGCGACACCGTGGCCACCGATACGTTGGCGAGCGCCGCGATTTCCTTGATGGTGCGAACCGGTGGCACCGCCGCACCGCCGTTCGCCGTTTGGCGCTTGCCCCTGGATGCGTCCTTACCTGCCACGCCTGCCTCCTCGTCATCGCTGCGCCGCACGATAGCATTGGGCGGCCGCCGCACAGCGCCGCAAGCGCGTGCTCCATGTCGACGGATACCCCTGTTTTGTGCGACGCAATGTAATGGATTACATGAAACGCTTGCGCCCTCATTTGCGCATCTGCTACACAGATTGCCACGTATCCGGCTGTTTTTCGTGAACGGCCCCAAAGTGCCCGAGGGCCGGAGACGCCAGACCTTGTGGGACATGTAATCGAATACATCGCACGCGGCCGCGAGGCCGCCGGAGGGGAAATGGCAGGCCAACCCATGGTGACCGGCATCCACGCGACGACGGCCCCTACCGCCCCGTCGCCCCACCGCCACGTTCCGCGCGGCACGATGCCCTCCTGCCGCGGGGCGTCCGCATGAAGACGCTTGGCATGGCCCTGGTCGGGCCTGGCTTTATCGCCGCGCATCACATCGATGCGGTACGCCGGCTGGGCAATGTCGAGATCGTGGGGCTTGCCGGTTCCAGCCTGGAATCGGCGCGGAAGCGGGCGCGCGAGCTGGGGGTCGGACGTGCTTACGCCGATTACCGCGAATTGCTGGCCGACCCGGCCGTGCAGGTGGTCCACAACACCACGCCCAATCACCTGCACCGGGAGATTTCCCTGGCGGCCTTGCACGCCGGCAAGCACGTGATCTCCGACAAGCCGCTGGCCAGCAACCTGCAGGAAAGCCGCGAACTGCACGAGGCCGCGCGCGACGCCGGCGTGGCGCACGTGGTGACGTTCAATTACCGCAGCCACGCGCTGGTGCAACAGGCGCGCGCCATGATCGCCAAGGGCAAATTGGGCGCACCCGTCTTCGTGCACGGCTGCTACCTGCAGGATTGGCTCACCGACGACACGACCTATTCGTGGCGCCTCGATCCCAAGCGCGGCGGCGCCAGTTCCGCCTTGGGCGACATCGGTTCGCACTGGTGCGACCTGGCCGAACACGTCACCGGCGCGCGCATCACCGCGGTGCTGGCGGATCTGTACACAGGCGTGCCGGTGCGCCACGTGGCGGCGGCGCCGACGCGCGCTTTCGCCAAGGCAAAAGCAACAACGCGGCGCGAGGTGAAGATCACCAGCGAGGACACGGCCAGCGTGCTGCTGCGTTTCGACAACGGCGCCCGCGGCTGCGTCACCGTGGGCCAGGTACTCCCCGGCCACAAGAACGATCTTCGGCTGGAAGTGAATGGCCGCCTCGCCTCGCTGGCATGGCGCCAGGAAAACCCGAACGAACTGTGGATCGGCCACCACGAGCGCGCCAACGCCGTGCTGTCGCGCGATCCGGCCCTGCTCGATCCCGCCGCGCGCGGCTACGCACACCTGCCCGCCGGCCATCCGGAAGCGTGGAGCGACGCCTTCCGCAACCTGATCGCCGATGCCTACGCCTGGATCCGCAAGGGCGGCACGCCGCAAGCGAAGCCCGCCGCCTTGCCGACCTTCGCCGACGGCTACCGCAACGCCCTGGTGATCGATGCCATGCTCAAGAGCCATGCCGCGGGCGGCGCATGGCAAACCGTGGAAGACGACCGCGAACCACCACGCAAAAGGGGAGTACGGAAATGAAGTGGCGCCTTCGCTTGATGATGCTTTTCCAATACGCGATCTGGGGTGCGTGGTACGTCACCGTGGGCACCTGGCTGGGCCAGACGCTGCACTTCAGCGGCACGGAGATCGGCGCGATCGCCGGCACCACGGCCATCGGCGCGATGATCTCGCCGCTGTTCGCCGGGCTGCTGGCGGATCGCTGGTTCGATACCCGCGGCGTGCTGGCGGCCCTGCACGTGCTGGGCGCCGCGCTGCTGGTGTTCGCGGCGCAGCAGCACGCGTTCGGCGTGCTGTATGCCACGCTGCTGGTCTACAGCCTCAGCTACATGCCGACCCTGGCGCTGACGACCTCGCTGGCGATGCGGCACATCGACGATCCGCGCGAGGAATTCGGCGCCATCCGCGTGTTCGGCTCGATCGGCTGGATCGTGGTGGGGTTGGTCGTCGGGGCCGCCGGCATCGAGGCCACCGCATCGCCACTGCACCTGGCTGCTGGCCTTTCGATCGCCATGGCGGTCTATTGCCTCACCCTTCCCGCCACTCCGCCGCTGGCGCGTAACCAGCGTTTCGAGCTGCGCCAGGCGCTGCCGCTGGAAGCGTTGCACCTGCTGCGCGGGCGCTCGATGGCGGTGTTCGCGTTGGCGTCGTTCCTGATCTGCATTCCGCTGCAGTTCTATTACGCGTTCACCAACCTGTTCCTCAACGAGGTGGGCGTGGTGAATGCGGCCGGCAAGATGACCGGTGGGCAGATGTCGGAAGTCCTCTGCATGCTGCTGATCCCCTGGTTCTTCCGCCGCCTGGGCGTGAAGTACATGCTGGCGGTAGGCATGCTGGCCTGGGTAGTGCGCTACGTGATGTTCGCCTTCGGCACACCGGACGAGCTGATGTGGATGTTGTGGCTGGGCATCATCCTGCACGGCATCTGCTTCGACTTCTTCTTCGTGGTCGGCCAGATCTACATCGACCGCGAGGCGCCGCCGGCCCTGCGCGCGGCCACCCAGGGACTGATCACCTTCATCACCTATGGCCTGGGCATGTTCGTGGGCTCGTGGCTGTCCGGGCTGGCCGTCGATGCCTACGCCGCGACGGATGCCCAGGGCATCGTGGCGCATCAATGGCGTCCGATCTGGCTGACCGCCGCGGGCTTTGCCGCTGGCGTGCTGGTGCTGTTCCTGCTGCTGTTCAAGGACCGCGAGCGCGTCGCGGACGCCGACCTTCCCCACCCCAACCTGGCCACCCGGGAGAACACCCCATGACGATGACCCGCAGGCAGTTCCTGGCCCGCTCGGCGCTTTGCGGCACCGCCGCGTGGCTGGCCACCAGCCCCGCCGGCAAGGCGTTCGCCGCCGCCGCGCAGGGCAAGCCGATGGGCATCCAGCTCTACATGGTGCTCAAGGCCTACCAGGATGATCCGGTCGGCGCGCTGAAAACGCTGAGGACCATCGGCTACAGCGAGATCGAGGCCATCATCACCAGCACCGCCGCCAACCTGCGCGGCCAGCTGGACGCCACCGGCCTGCGCTGCCCGAGCCTGCATTTCGACGGCATCGGTTTCGAGCCCGGTATCGAGGCCGCGCACACGCTGGGCGCGCACTACATCGTCAGCAGCATGCTGCCGGCGATCATGCAGAAAGAGGCGGCCGCCAAGGGCAAGCCTGGCGAGCAGGACTATTCGCTCGACGGCGCCAGGCGCACCGCGGAATATGCCAACCGCCTGGGCGAAAAAGCGAAGCAGGCAGGCTTGCAGTACGCGTACCACAACCACCACCTGGAATTTTCCGACGTGGGCGGCGGGCAGACGTTCTACGACGTGCTGCTGAAGGAAACCCAGCACGACCTGGTGAAGTTCGAACTGGATTGCGGCTGGGTCCACATGGGCGGCAAGAACCCCGTGGATTACTTCAAGGCCAACCCCGGCCGCATGCCGCTGATGCACGCCAAGGATTTCCTGCCCGGCGCTGGCAAAAACGGCAGCTACCCAGGCTCCGAGCTGGGCCGCGGCACGCTGGACTACAAACCAATCATGGCCGCGGCCGACCAGGCCGGACTGAAGCATTGCTTCGTCGAGCAGGAAGGCCCGTTCTCCCGCATCAGCCAGCTCGATGCGGCGCGCATCGACTACGACTACCTGCGTCCGTGGCGCTAACCGCGGACTTCCGTTTGATCGCCTTTTCCCCGAGGGCTCCATGAACAACCACATCTACGACGCCATCGTCATCGGCACCGGCATCAGCGGCGGCTGGGCCGCCAAGGAACTGACCGAGAAAGGACTCAAGACCCTGGTGCTGGAACGCGGCCGCATGGTCGAGCACGGCGACTACCCCACCGCCATGAAGGCGCCGTGGGAACTGCCTTACGCCGACGAGCCCACGCGTGAGGACATCCGCCGGCATCCGGTCCACACGCGCCCCTCCTTCTACGGCATCAAGCAATCCACCAAGCACTGGTTCGTCGACGACCTCGACAACCCGTACGAGGAAACCAAACCGTTCGACTGGTTTCGCGGCTACCAGGTCGGCGGCCGCTCGCTGATGTGGGGGCGCCAGAGCTACCGCTTCAGCCCGATGGATTTCGAGGCCAACGCCAAAGATGGCGTCGGCGTGGACTGGCCGATCCGCTATGACGACCTGGCGCCCTGGTACGACTACGTCGAGGAGTTCATCGGCGTCAGCGGCAACACCGATCACCTGGCGCAACTGCCCGACGGCCAGTACCTGCCGCCGATGGAGCTCAATGTCGTCGAGAAGGATTTCCGCGCGAAGCTGGCCAGCAAGCTGGGGCGCCGGCTCATCATCGGCCGCACCGCCAACCTGTCCGCGCCGCTGAAACACGACAAGAGTCCGCAACGCGCGCCCTGCCAATACCGCAACCTGTGCATGCGCGGCTGCCCGTACGGCGCCTATTTCAGCAGCAACTCGTCCACCCTGCCCTCGGCCCAGCGCACCGGCAACATGACCATGGTGGCCAACGCCATCGTGCACGAGCTGATCTACGACAACGCCAAGGGCAAGGCCACCGGCGTGCGCGTATTGAACGCCGAAACCGGCCAGCAGACCGACTATTTCGCGCGCATCATCTTCGTTTGCGCCTCCACCTTCGGCACCGCACACCTGCTGCTCAACTCCACCTCCAGCCGCTTCCCCAACGGCTTCGGCAACGACAGCGGCGAGCTGGGCCACAACATCATGGACCACGTGTTCGGCAGCGGTGCCGGCGCCGTGGTGGACGGCCACGAGGACCGCTACTACACCGGCCGCCGCCCCAACGGCTTCTACATCCCCCGCTACCGCAACATCGGCAACGACAAGCGCGGCTACCTGCGCGGCTTCGGCTTCCAGGGCGGCGCCAGCCGCCAGGACTGGACGCGGCTGGTCGACGAGCCGTTGCTTGGCGACGAGCTGAAGCGCGCGGCCGAGGCGCCGGGCCAGTGGCGCATCGGGATGACCGGCTTCGGCGAGATGCTGCCGTCGCACAGCAACCACGTCACCCTGGACCGCAACCGCAAGGACAAGTACGGCCTGCCCCTGCTCAACTTCGACGCCGCCCACGGCGAGAACGAGATCCGCATGCAGAAGGACATCGTCAACGACGCCGTGGAAATGCTCACCGCCGCCGGCTACCGCAACGTGACGCCGTTCAAGATCAAGGCGAACGTGGGCGCCGGCATCCACGAGATGGGCACCGCGCGCATGGGCCGCGACCCGAAGACCTCGGTACTCAACGGCTGGAACCAGATGCACGCCTGCAAGAACGTGTTCGTCACCGACGGCTCCTGCATGGCCTCGTCCGCCTGCCAGAACCCGTCGCTCACCTACATGGCGTTGACGGCGCGCGCGGCCAGCCATGCGGTGGAAGAACTGAAACGCGGCAATATCTGAGGAGGATGCCATGAACCGTCGCGAATGGTTGAAATGCATGTCCGCGCTGGCGCTCAGCGCGGCGGGCGCGCCGCTGCTGGCCGTGTTCGACGCGCACGCCGCCGCGCAGAAACCCGCTGCCGGGCCCGGCTTCTTCACCAAACCGCAGGGCGAGCTGATCGCCGCCGTGGTCGACATCATCATTCCCCGCACCGACACGCCCGGCGCCGTGGACGCGGGCGTGCCGCGTTTCATCGACCAGATGTTCAAGGACGTGTATTCGAAGGCCGAGCAAACGCGCTACCTGGCCGCGATGGCCAGCTTCCGTGGCGCCAGCGACACGCCCTTCCTGCAGCTCGATGCCGCCCGGCGCAAGGCGCTGGTCACGCGGCTGCATGCCGAAGCGCTCGCCAAAGGCCGCGATATCGATCCGGACTCCGCCCCCGCCTTCGTGCTGATGACCAAGAAACTGGCGATGCTGGGTTATTTCATGTCCGAACCCGGCTGCACGCAGGTGCTGCAGTACGTGGCCGTCCCCGGCGGCTACCAGGCCGACGTGCCCCTGTCCAAGGCGGGCAACGGTCGCGCCTGGGCCGTCGAAACCGTCTTGAGGCTCTGACCCATGAAAACACTCAAAGGCCCGGGCATTTTCCTGGCCCAGTACGCGGGCAACACCGCGCCCTTCGACACCCTGCCCAACATCGCCCGCTGGGCGGCGTCGCTGGGTTTCGTGGGCGTGCAGATTCCCAGCAACGACATCCGCCTGTTCGACCTGGAGCAGGCCGCCGCCAGCAAGACGTATTGCGACGACGTCGCCGGGATGCTGGCCGAACACGGGCTGGCGGTGACCGAGCTGTCCACGCATCTGCAGGGACAACTGGTGGCCTCGCACCCGGCCTACGACCGGCTGTTCGAC
>JBIQMK010000162.1:0-7681 GCA_044463365.1 Rhodanobacter sp.
CAGCCATATTTCAATGCTTGGCGAATATGGTTGTTGCTGGTCGGCTCGGCGTTGTTGTGGACCTTGGCGCCGCAGCACGGGATTTGGCCTCCGCTGGGCGCCGGCGTAGCCGGCTTGCTGGCCTTCGCGATCGGCTGGCCGCGCTCGCGCTGAGCGCGCAACGCTACCCGCGGAAGCGGGTTTTCTGTAAGAGCGGCTTCAGCCGCGATGCTCTTGCCTGGGGCTCCAGAGCAAGAGCAGCGCGACTGAAGTCGCTCCTACATGAGTCCGAACTTCCCTGACGGATCGACATGCTTGAAATTCTCTACCAGGACGACGCGCTGATCGCGGTGAACAAGCCCGCGAACCTGGCCGTGCACCGTTCGAAGATGGTTGGCAATGCCGACACGTTTCTCATCGATGCATTGCGCGAGCAGGTCGGCGACAACGTGTACCTGGCGCACCGACTCGATCGCGCCACCAGCGGCGTGCTGCTGGTGGCGCGCAACAAGGAGATTGCGGCCGCACTGGGCGAGCAGTTCATGGCCCGCACGGTGCGCAAGCAATACCTGGTGGTGGTGCGTGGCTGGCCGGAGCCGGGGGAGGACGTGATCGATTACCCCTTGCCCGGCTCACGCGAAACCGGGCCGCGACGCGAGGCGCGCACCCGCTATCGCCAACTGGCCACGACCGAGGTGCCGATCGCACTGGGTCGTTATCCGCAGCAACGCTACGCCTTCTTGCTGGCCGAACCGGAAAGCGGCCGCTTCCGCCAGATCCGCAAACATCTGGCGCATATCCATCACCCGGTGATCGGCGACTGCCAGCACGGACGCGGCGACCACAATCGATTGTACAAGCAGTATTTCGGCTGCCACCGGATGCTGCTGCATGCGTGGCGGCTCGATTTCCATCATCCGTTGAGCGGCGCGCCGATGACGCTGGAAGCCCCACTGGACGATGCGTTTACATCGCTGCTGGCACGGTTCGAATGGGCGTTGCCACCGAATGCCAGCAACTCCGGCAACTAGAACATTCCCGCGCTGCTCGCCCCGGGCGTTGCCGCGCGGCGGCGGCGACTGGATCGAGCGCGCCTCGCTCCGCGCAACGCAACCGCCTAAACTTCCCGCATGCTGACCATCAGCCCCACCCTCGCGCTACCCGAATCCGAACTCGTCGAACGTTTCCTGCGTGCCGATGGTCCCGGCGGGCAGCATGTGAACCACACCGAGAGTGCGGTGGAGTTGCGCTTCGACGTCGTCAATTCACCCTCTCTGCCTGACGAAGTGCGCGCACGGCTGCTGGCCCGGCGTGACCGGCGACTTACCGCTGACGGCGTGCTGGTGATCCAGGGCCGGCGCTTCCGTGACCAGGCGCGCAACCGCGACGACGTGCGCGAACGGCTGGCCGAACTGATCCGCACCGTGTTGCGGCCGCCGAAGAAGCGCGTGGCCACGCGCCCCACACGCGCGTCCAAAGAGCGCCGCCTGGCCGGCAAACAGCAGCGCGGCAAGATCAAGCAGACGCGTTCGCGCGCATGGAATTCCGAATGAACGCACCGATGCTGCCCCCCACTCCGCCGCTGGCACCGCGCCTCAACAGCCGATTCTGGCCATGGCTGGCGCGCGTCATCCTGCGCCTCAGCGGCTGGCGGCTACTGGGCGAACTGCCCAACGTGCCGAAACTGGTCATCATCGGCGCACCGCATTCCTCGTACTGGGACGGCGTGTGGGGTCTGGTGATGAAGGTGGGGCTAGGCGTGGACATCAGCATCATGATCAAGCGCGAAGTGCTGAACGGCCCCTTCGGCATCATCCTGCGACCGCTGGGCATGATTGGCATCGACCGCCGTGCCGCCGCCAATGTGCCCGCGCAGATGGTGCAGCGTTTCGCCGAACGCGAGCGGATGTGGCTGGGCATCACGCCCGAGGGTACGCGCAAGCCGGTGCGACGCTGGAAGCAGGGTTTCCTGCGCATCGCCCACGGCGCCAACGTGCCGATCCAGACCCTGTTCCTGGACTACCCCACGAAAACGTTCACGCTGGGCCCGCTGGTCCATGCCAGCGGCGACGTGGAAGCAGACATGTCAGCGATCCGGGCGTTGTTCAGGCCCTACCGGGGCAAGCACCGCAATACGGAGTGAGCGGGCTCAGTCGTCCAGCAACACGTACTGGCCGTCCTTGCCGAAGCGTGCCGGTTTCCTGCCTACCTTGGCGCACAGCGAATCGCCGCAACGGTTGATTGCGCCGCGCTGCGTCGCCCGCAGGATGTCCTGGCCGAAATGCAGTTGCGCCAGTTGCTGCACGCTGCGGTGGATGGTCCACGCCGCCGTGCCCATGGCCAACATGGAGCCGAGCAGCAAGGCGACCGCCGCGTTCCAGACCAGGCTGCGCCGCGCGCTGGCCAATCCCCGGCGCTGTTCGTCCATCGCCCGGGCAGCCGCCTGGGCGCTGTTGGCACTTTGCTGCAGCCGCTGCCGCAGTTCGTCCGCGGCTTGGCCGGCGCCTTGAGCTAGCGCTTGCCGTGCATTGTTTCCGATCACCTGCAGTGCGCGCTCCGCGAACCGCTCGCCACCCGCATCCAGACGGCTCACACCTTGCTCGAGCGCGGCGGTTGCCGCTTCGATCCGCTGCAAGGTGTGCGCGTTGCGCGACTCAAGGCGATCGGCAATCGCCATCAACCGGATCAATGCCTGCCGCACCGTCTCGACATCATCAACAGCGGAACTATCCATGGCCACGTCCTTGGCGGTCTAACGACTGAATCCCTGGGCCTGCGGCAACATCTGCTGCGCGGCCTGTTGTTGCGCCAACAGTTGCATGTCCCAGGTCGCGTTCAGGCCGTCGGCCTGCTGCTGGAATTGCTGGCCGTCCGCCGTGCGCAGATAGGCATGCGCCGCTTGGTGCTGCGCCCGGTCCCACACGGCGTCGTCCGGGTTTTGCGACGCCAGATACATGCGATCGATCCACTGGTCGAGTTCGCCGCGCGTGGTGTCGTGCGGCATCTGCAATGCACCCGGCACCGGGCCGTCGGGCATCGTTTGCCGCTCGAATTGCCGGCTCAACGTTTCGTTGCGCGGCTCGGCGTTGTACGCATCGGGCACCCGGTTCAGCGCACGCCTGGACACCTCCCGCTCGTTGTAGCCGCCCGGCTGGAGCCGGTCGATCCTGGGCCACAGGCGATACAGCAGCAAGCCTTCCTGCGAATGGTGGACCACGTTCAGGCGCGGATCGTCGGGCTCCGAAGACTTGGCCAGAAACGGCGTGTCGCTCAGGCCGTTGAGATAATCGACCGCAAGGTTGCCGCTGCGAATCGACAAGCCATCACGGTGGTAACTGCCGCCGACATCCGAATGCGCGCCGGGCACGTAGATGCCGGCAAAGCGCCCGTCCGACGTAATGCCCGGATCGATGATGCGGTCGGACTTGAACAGGCCGCGGTGCTCGTCCATCGCGATGAACTGGATGCCGGATATCACCGACGGCGGCAGCCGGCGGTCCATCGTCATCGCACTACCGGTGCCCACCGGATCGAACATGGCCACCGCCTGCGCCACCTGATGTGGTGGCACCAATGGTGGCCTGGTGTATTCGACATGCTTGATCTGGTGATGGGAATCGTAGGTGTAACGCGCGCCCGCCGGGTTCTGAATACCGCGCTCCTCCACCAATCGCGCAAACAGAGCGGCTTCTTCGCAACCCCGGCTGAAGCTGACGCTGACCAGACGAATCTCTGCGTCCGGATCTTCCCGCTTCCATTTCCAAGCTTGATCGATGAACTTCTTGTACATCTCCTCGGCCCGCTCATCCACGGTGTAACCGCGAGCGCCATCCGCAACATGCGCAAAAGGTGGGTCTCGCTGGGTGCCGGGGCCGGGAACATAACCGCCACTAATCCTGGAATTGCTGGACTCCTTCAGACGTTTGATCTGATCCGAGATCAAACCAACATTGGTTTCATGTTGGGGATTACCAAGCTTGTCGTTGCCGGTCCCATCTAATGCCGCTACGTATAGTCGCTCGTGAGGGTTACTCGCATGCAACAACACGGGCTCCTGAAACATCCTGAGTTGCTGGCGATCATCGGCATAAGCATGCAGTTTCGAGCCTGCAGGGTCATGCCCAACGCCATCATCGAGGATGCCGTCGGCATCCAGTTTGTCTATCTGGCCCACGGTTGCGCTCCATGCTTAGTAGGTTTGCGTCCACGCCAGAATCATGTCGGTTCTGGCGTCGCTATTCTTGTTCCCTGGAATCTGCTCAACTTTGGTCGGAATCAACACGCACATGTAGACGTTGATGGTGCGATCGTTGACTTCCAGAAAGATACTTGGGTCCGCGACTAGGCCTTGAGGAAACATCCCCGCCTTTATCTCGGAGTTGGGGACCGTGTACAAAACGCGTTCGTCTTTGAAGATGGCCCCGATATCCACGTTCGCCTCATGTGCCACACCATCCAGTGAGACCCAATGCACTTCAGCGGGATGAGGAAAATTACGGATACCACCATGTGATGCGGGCCACCAGTCATCCTTGTAATCAGCCGAATGAGGCGGCCCGGATGGCTTTTCAGCATCAAGCAGATTGAAGTCGTAATGGTTGTAGATGACCTTGCAGGCGAGCGTGTTGTAACAAAACGACTCAAAGCTGTGATCGACGAATTTCAGAGGAAATTGATTGGATGCCATGCGTTGTTTTGGTTCGGAATCGGACTGGGTCGACATGGCGGGGTGGCATCCTGTCATCAGCAACAGTGTGGCGGCGCAAAGGAAGGCGCGGAAGGACGTTCGATCAGCCATGAGCACTCCCTGCTGGGTCGATGGTGGCGTTGACTGTGCGATGCGCACGCCGGCGCAATCCTCGGACGACAGAACGGACATGGCGCGATCTTCCTTGGCGGGGCGCATCGATGCGTTATACCCGATACGAGTCCGGCGCGATGTCGGAGCGCGCCGTATTCCGCGAAGGCGAACCGTAGCCCGATCGTGGGCGTGAACAGGGCTAACGAGGGGATGTCATGCGTTCGATGGTTCGGACCGTCGTTCGCGCCCGCTGCCAGTCACTCGCTTCTGTTGGGCGGTACCAGCGCGATCACGGTCCACCCCGGCCGCGGCTCCAGCTCGCGCTTGGATGACGCCACCCGCAGCACGCCCTTTTCCTCGACGCCGAACATCAGCACCGTATCGGAGCCGTACTGCTCGATGAAATGCGGCCAGTCGAAGGTGGCGGTGAGCCGCGTCGATTTCACCCGCCAGCCGTTGGCCATCATCTCGCCGAAGCGGCCGTGGGTCATGTTCTCGTCGAACAGCGGCGGCGACAGCAAGCCGCCGGAAAATGCCGCGCGCTCGGTGCTTTCCTGCGGTGTCAGGTTGCGCAGGCGATAGACCTTGTCGCGCCCGAACTCCTGCCGGTAATGCACGCAGGCCAGCGAGTTGCGCTCGCGGTTGGTGGACATGGCCAGCAGCCGGCCGATGCCAGCGAGATCGAGATGGCGCTCCGCGTGCGGCGAGGCGGGGTTGCCAAAGAACGTGCTGAGCCCGTCCATGCGTGCCTGGCGAATGCCATCCCAGTCGTCGTCCGCCAGCACCACGCGGAAGCCGGCATCCTTCAACGACGTGCCGATCGCGCGGGCCACGTAATCGGAGCCGAAGATCAGCACACCGCGTGGCTCGGGTTCGGCCACCTTCAACCACAGCGCCAGCGGTCGCGCCGTGGCACTTTGCAGCACCACGGTGCCGATGATCAGGGTGAACACCAATGGCACCAACGCATCGGCACCGGGCACGCCCAGCGCGTCCAGTCGCAGGGCGAACAATGCCGATACCGACGCCGCCACGATGCCGCGCGGCGCCACCCAGCCGATCAGCGCGCGCTCGCGCCAGTTCAGGCTGCTGCCCATGCTGGACAAGGCCACCGTTACCGGTCGCACCAGCAGTTGCGCAATGACGAACAGGGCGATGCCCGCGCCCAGCATGCCGTCGGGCAGCGGCCAGTGCAGCCGCGC
Organism: Rhodanobacter sp.; assembly: GCA_044463365.1. Classification (GTDB taxonomy): domain Bacteria; phylum Pseudomonadota; class Gammaproteobacteria; order Xanthomonadales; family Rhodanobacteraceae; genus Rhodanobacter. The sequence continues at coordinate 5,983 of JBIQMK010000162.1, forward strand.
CGCCAGCAGGATGAAGAGCAGCGACACCAGCACCGTGGTGAGGCTTTCCTTGAAGTCGAGGATGTCGTCCATGTGCACGTTGCGCATGTTGCCCAGCGCGATGCCCATGATCGTGACGGCCAGCAGGCCCGACTCGTGCGTCAGTGCATTGGAGACGCTGAAGGCCAGCGGCACGGTCGCCAGTACGGCGTAATTTTGCAGATATTCCGGAATCATCTGTCGGCGCAGCAGGAAGCCGATCACCATGGCGGCCAGACCACCGATCACCGCCCCGCAGAGGATGGTGGCCACGAAAACGCCCAGCGTATGGCCTTCGCGCTGCGACACGATGGCTTCGTAGATCAGCACCGCGAACAACGCGCCCAGCGGGTCGATCACGATCCCTTCCCAGCGCAGCGTGTTGGCGATGCGCGCGTTCGGCCGCAACGTACGCAGCATCGGTGCGATCACGGTGGGGCCGGTGACACAGGCCAGCGCGCCGAACAGCAACGCGATCGGCCAGCTCAGCCCGGCGACCACATGCGCGGCCGACGCCAGCAACAGCAGCGCGGCGACGGCGCCATAGCTGACCAGGCCACGCACGGCGTTGCCGATGCCGCGCAATTCGTTGAAACGCAGGGTGAGGCTGCCTTCGAACAGGATCAGCGCCACCGCCAGCGACACGATCGGAAACAGCAGGTCGCCCAGCAGCTTGTCCGGATCCAGCACGCCGCTGACGGGGCCCAGCACGATACCTGCCAGCAGCAGGAAAAGAATCGCCGGCAACCGCACCCGCCAGGCCAGCCATTGCGCCAGGAAGCCGATCATCAGCATGCCGGCGAGCATCAGGCCGAGCTCGATAGTCATCGCATTCCTTGGGAATATCGGGGCGCCATCGAACCACGCGACGGCCGGCGCGTCCAGACAACGGCCGATGGCCGCGCTACTGGCCCGCGCCCTGGACCCGCCGATATTGCAGCGCCTCGGCCAGATGCTCGCGCTCCAGCAAGGCGGCGCCGCCATCGAGATCGGCGATGGTGCGCGCCACCCGCAAGACGCGGTGATACGCGCGGGCCGACAGACCCAGCCGCTCCAGCGCGGCCTCGAACCAGCGCCGTTCGGCCGGGCCCAGCGCACAATCGCGCTCCAGTTCGCGCACGCTGATTTCCGCGTTGGGCCGCCCCGCCCGCATCAGCGATTGCCGCCGTGCGGCCAGCACCCGCGCGCGGACCGTGGCCGAATCCTCGTCCATCCCCGACCGCGGCGAACCCAGATCGGCCAGCGGCACCTGCGGCACTTCGACGCACAGGTCGATGCGATCGAGCAGCGGCCCGGAGATGCGCGAGCGATAGCGCTGGATCTGGTCGGGCGTGCACCGGCAGCGCTGACCGGGATCGCCGGCGTAGCCGCAAGGGCAGGGATTCATCGCACCCACCAGTTGGAACTGGGCGGGAAACACCGTCTGGCGCGCCGCCCGCGAAATCAGGATCTGGCCGGACTCCATCGGTTCGCGCAGCACCTCGAGCACCTGCCGGCTGAATTCGGGCAGCTCATCCAGAAACAGCACGCCATTGTGTGCCAGCGAAATCTCGCCCGGCCGTGGGGGCGAGCCGCCGGCCACCAGCGCCACCGCGCTGGCCGAATGGTGCGGACAGCAAGTGGGCCGCTGTGCCCAGTGCTGCAAGCGGAAGCCGCCGACCAGGCTGGCGACGGCCGCGCT
>JBIQMK010000163.1:0-7671 GCA_044463365.1 Rhodanobacter sp.
GTTGCCGTTCATCGTGCTGTTCTTCGGCAGCGTGCGTGTGCTGTCGCTGGTGGAAGGGCGCATCGTGGAGGCCATGCTCGGTGTGCGCATGCCGCGCAGGCCGGTGTATCCCACGCAGGGCACGACGCTGATGCAGCGGATCGGCCGCATGTTCAGCGATGTGCATACCTGGACCACGCTTTGCTACATGTGGTTGATGCTGCCGCTGGGTGTGGCCTATTTCACGCTGGCCGTAGCCTTGCTCGGCGTCGCCGTGGGGCTGATCGCATTTCCGCTGGCGCTGCTTTTCCGCCACGACTGGCTGGGCGGACTCTATGTGGACCACCGCGTCATGATCGACTGGGGCTTCGGTTCGCACCCGCCGGGCTGGGGTGATGCGCTGGCGGCGAGCGTGGTGGGCGTGTTGCTGCTGTTTGCCACACTGCACCTGGCACGGGGGATCGGGCGGCTGCACGGGTATCTGGCCAAGCACATGCTGGTGCCGCGCGCGGCGGACTGAGGTCGCCGCGTCGGGAGAAGCACGCGTTTGGCAGCGCATTCAGAATTCGTCGGTGAATTCGATGCCCGCATCGAGCTCGTGGGCGAGCGCCTCGGCGCTGACGCGGACGGTGTCGGCAAGCTCGTCGTTGGGCGCGTCGACCTCGATGCGATAGAGCTGCGCTTCGCTGTCGCTTATCGAATCGCTGGAGCTGGAGTCGTCGCGCATGCCGGCCATCATGTCGTCGATCTCCTCGACGTGTTCGATGTCGTTGATGCCGTGCAGGGCGGCGATCATGGCGTCGGCGTCGGCACGGCCGCCGGTCAGGCGAAAGCGAACCATGGGCATGGGGCGATACTCCGGGTTTCGATGGAAACCCGATGCTGGTCATCCGCGCGTATGCGCAAGGTGATGCCGTCGCGGTGTCGGTCGGTGCGGAAAAAGGGGTGGCGCGTGGCCGTCAGTCGGCACCCAGACCGTGCAGCGTGACACCGTCCTCGTCGACCTTCAGCACCGAGCCGTGCTCGTACCAGTCGCCCAGCACGATGCGTTCGGCGGCCCGGCCATCCAGCTCGAACCGATGCACGGCGGGACGATGGGTATGGCCGTGGATCAGTCGCGTCACGCCGGCCTGGCGCATGGTGTCGGCAACGGCATCCGCGTTCACGTCCATGATGGTTTCCATGGTGCTGCCGGTGTGGGCGCGGCTGTCCTCGCGGGCCTTGGCGGCAAAGGCCCGGCGCGCATCCAGCGGCATCGACAGGATCTGCGCCTGCCATTGCGGTGTACGCACCTGCTTGCGCACCGCCTGGTAAGCCACGTCGTCGGTGCACAGCACGTCGCCGTGCATCAGCAGGGTGGGACGGCCGTGCAGGGTGTGCACGGTGCCGTCGTCCAGCAGCTCGAAGCCGGCGCGGCGGGCGAAATCCTGACCGAGCAGGAAATCACGGTTGCCGACCATGAAGTACACCGGCACGCCGGCGTCGCGCACGCCGCGAATGGCGCGGGCGATGCGCGCGGGGAGTTCGGCATCGTCGTCGTCGCCGATCCATGCTTCCACCAGGTCGCCCAGGATGTACAGCGCGTCGGCGTGGCGTACTTCGTCGCTGGCCAGGTAGCGCTCGAACAGTTCGGTGATGTGCGGGCGCGACGGGTCCAGGTGCAGGTCGGCGATGAACAAGGTGGTCATCGCCGGATCAGCCCTTGGCCGGTTTGGCGGGTTTCTTTTCCTTGACGGGGGCGGGCTTCGCGGGCGCCGCGGCGCTGGCCGCCGCGGGCGGCTCCTCGCCGATCACCTGGGCGTTCTCGATCACCACCAGCGGATTGGGCACGTCGCCCGCGAACGGCCCCAGTGCGCGGGTGGGCAGGGCGGCGATCTTGTCGACCACGTCCATGCCCTTTGTGACCTTGCCGAATACCGCGTAGCCCCAGGTCAACCCGCTCTGGCTGCCCACGAAATCCAGCCGGCGGTTGTCGACCAGGTTGAAGAAGAACTGTGCGGTGCCCGAGTTGGGGTCGGCGCCGCGCGCCACCGCCACCGTGCCGCGCAGGTTCGACAGCCCGTTGTCCGCCTCGCTGGCCACGGCCGGGCGCGTGCGCTTGGGCTGCAGATCGCGGGTATACAGGCCGCCTTGCACCAGATAGCCGGGAATGGCCCGGTGCAGCAGGGTGCCGTTGTAGAAGCCGTCGCGCACGTACTGCAGGAAATTGGCCACGCTTTTCGGCGCCTTGTCCGGGTACAGCTCCAGCGTGATGTCGCCCTGGGAGGTTTCTAGCAGCACCTGCGGAGGTGGCGCGGGGGCGGTCGTTGCGGCTTCGGCGGGTGATGCGGGCTTGGCCGTTTGTGCCTGCAACGACAGTGGCACGATCAGCAGAAGGGCGGCGAGAACGGTCTTGAACATGGGCATCAACGTTTCGGGACGTGCCGGCCATGATACGCGGCAGGCTTGCTGGAAGGCACGGGCGCGGGGGTTGATCGGTAGGAGTGCCTGGGTTGGGTGGGAAGATCAAGAGCGGACCCCACCCCAGCCCTCCCCTGCGTTGCAGGGGAGGGAGCGGAGAGGTGCAGGTCTCGGGCTCCTCCCCCTGCGTGCAGGGGGAGGTTGGGAGGGGGTTGCTCGGGCTGGCGGGAAGATCAAGAGCGAACCCCACCCCAGCCCTCCCCTGCGTTGCAGGGGAGGGAGCCGAGAGGTGCAGGTCTCGGGCTCCTCCCCCTGCGTGCAGGGGGAGGTTGGGAGGGGGGCTCGGGCTGGTGGGAAGATCAAGAGCGGACCCCACCCCAACCCTCCCCTGCGAGCAGGGGAGGGAGCGGAGCCGATCAGCAGCGGGTGATTTCCAGGGTGAGGCCGAGTTCCGCCATCGGCGCCTGCTCGTGCTGCAGGTCGGCTTCGCTCAGCGGATGCTGTTCCAGCCAGTCGGCGGGAAGTGCCAGCCGCAGGCGCTGGCGCGTGGCGTTCAGGCGCATCGGCGGCAGCGATTCGGCGCGGCGGGCGCGGCGGAACAGCACGGCCAGCCGCAGCAACGCGGTGATATGGCGTGCCAGCTGGCGATAGCGCTGCGGCAGCGCGGAAATCACCGCCTTGTCCGGCTTGCGCCGGTGCAGTTCGACCACCGCCGCCAGCAGTTGCTGCTCCTGCCGCGAGAAGCCGGCCAGGTCGGCGTGGCGCAGGATATATGCGCCGTGATGGTGGTGCTGGCTGTGCGCGATGGCCAGGCCGATCTCGTGCACGCGCGCGGCCCAGGACAGCCATTCGCGCGCATCGGCCGCCAGTTTCCAGGGTTTGGCCGCCTGGTCGAACAGGTTGAGCGCGGTCGCTTCCACCCGCCGCGATTGCGCGCGGTCGACGCCATAACGGGCGGCCAGGGCGTCGATGCTGGCGGTGCGCGGATCGTCGCCGCCGGCGCGGCCCAGCAGATCCCACAACACGCCTTCTCGCATCGAGCTCTCGCAGACTTGCAGGCGTTCGATGCCCAGCGCGTCGAAGGCAGCCTCGAACACCACCAGGCCGCCGGCGATCACCGGCACACGCTCCTCGACCAGTCCGGGCAGCTTGATCGCGTTGATGTTGCCCTGTTCCAGCAGCACCTCGCGCAGCGAGGCCAGCGCCGCGGGGGTGATGCCGTCGTCGGAGAATCTCATCGCCTGCGCCACCGCGCCGATCGACTTGGCGGTGCCCGATGAACCGAACGCGTCGCGCCAGCCCGATTCGCGGTAGTCCTCGGCAAACTGCTGCAGCAGCACGCCGATGTCGCGGGTGGCCCGCTGCCAGCGTTTGCGGGTGAGCTTGCCGCCGGGGAAAAAGCGCAAGGTGGAGGCGATGCAGCCTGCCTGCACGCTCTCGGTATGCAGCGGCGCCAGGCCGCGGCCGATGATGAACTCGGTGCTGCCGCCACCCACGTCGATCACCAGCCGCGGTTCGCGCGAGGCGGGCAGGTCGTGCGCGGCGCCGAGGAAGATCAGCCGGCCTTCCTCGCGGCCGGAGACGATCTCGATCGGGTGGCCCAGCGCCGCCTCGGCCGCGGTCAGGAAAACCTGCGGCGACGCCAGCCGGCGCACGGTATTGGTGGCCACCGCGCGCACCCGCAGGGCGGGAAGCCCGGCGATGCGCTGGCCGAAACGCGCCAGGCAGGCCAGCGCGCGGGTGCGGTGGGCGGCATCGAGCGACCCGTCCGCGCGCAGGCCGGCGGCCATGCGCACGGTGTCGCGCAGGCGGTCGATCACGCGCGGTTCGCCGTGTTCGACCCGGGCCACCACCATGTGGAAACTGTTGGAACCCATGTCCACCGAGGCGATCAGCTCGCCGTCGCGAATGGGGGTTTGTTCCGCCGGGCTCAAGCGCGTACTCCGTGGGGGGCCGGGCGCGCATTCTCGCACGCGGATGGCGCAGTGCAGCAACCGTGCGTCATGCGCAGAACCGCTGCAGCAGGGCGCGCTGGGCGCTGTACGGCGGGTCGTCGCCCGCCTCGGCGCGAACGTAGTGGCCGTCGCTGTCGAGCAGCCACGCCTGGGTGTTGTCGGCCAGGCCGTTGGCCAGTGTCTCCTCGAACACGCGGGCGGCCAGTTGCGGGTCGAGGATGGGGAAGGCGACCTCGATGCGGCGCATCAGGTTGCGTTCCATCCAGTCGGCACTGGCGCAATACAGCTCGGGGTCGCCGTCGTTGGCGAACCAGTACACGCGGCTGTGCTCCAGGAAACGACCCACGATCGAGCGCACCCGAATGCACTCGGAAATGCCGGGCAGCCCCGGCCGCAGGGTGCAGGCGCCGCGCACGATCAGGTCGATCTCCACGCCGGCCTGCGAGGCGCGGTACAGCGCCGCGATCACCCGTGCGTCGTTCAGCGCGTTGAGCTTGGCCACGATGCGGGCGGGGCGTCCGGCGCGGGCGTGTTCGGTTTCGCGCGCGATCTTCGCCACCACACTGGGGTACAGCGTGAACGGCGAGTGCAGCAGCCGTTTCAGCTCGATCACCGGGCCCAGGCCCGACAGTTGCTGGAACACCTTGTGCAGGTCCTCGCCGATTTCCGGGTTGGCGGTCATCAGGCCGATGTCGGTGTACACCCGGCTGTTGCCCTGGTGGTAGTTGCCGGTGGACAGGTGCGCGTAGCGGCGCAGCACGTCGCCCTCGCGGCGTACGATCAGCAGCATCTTGGCGTGCGTCTTGTAGCCCACCACGCCGTAGACCACCTGCACGCCGGCTTCCTGCAGCCGCGTGGCCAGGTGGATGTTGGCGGCCTCGTCGAAACGCGCGCGCAGTTCGATCACCACGGTCACGTCCTTGCCATGGCGCGCCGCCTCCACCAGCAGGTCGACCAGCGGCGTGTCCTCGCCGGCGCGGTACAGCGTCTGCTTGATCGCCAGCACCTGCGGGTCGACCGAGGCCTGGCGCAGCAGATCGACCACCGCGCCGAAACTCTGGTACGGGTGGTGCAGCAGCACGTCGCGCTGCGCGATCAGATCGAACTTGTTGTGGCTGGCATCCAGCGCGGGCGGCATTTGCGACACGAAATGGGGAAACTTCAGCTCGCTCCGGTCGACCCACTCGTAGATCATGCCCGCGCGGATGATGTTGACCGGGCCGTCGCAACGGTAGACGTCGGCCTCCTCCAGCTGGAAATTCCGGGTGAGCATGGCGGTGATCGACTTCGGGCAATCGTCGGCGACTTCCAGCCGCACCGGTCGCGCATAACCGCGGCCGATCAGCTCCTCGCTCAACGCCAGCGCCAGGTTCTCGATCTCCGCCTCTTCCACCATCAGCTCGCTGTTGCGGGTGACGCGGAACTGGTACGAACCGACCACCTTGAAGCCCGGAAACATCAGGTCGACAAACGCCTGCAGCAGCTCGGCCAGGAACACGAAGTGGTCGCCCTCGCCGCATACCTCGTCGGGCAGGCGGATGATCCGCGGCAGCGAGCGCGGCGCCCGCACCAGCGCCATGTGGCCTTCATGGCCGAACGCGTCGCGCCCCTTCAGCACCACCGCGATGTTCAGCGTCTTGTTGAGGATGCGCGGGAACGGATGCGACGGGTCCAGCCCCAGCGGCGACAGCACCGGCAGCACTTCGTGCTCGAAATAACCCTGCAGCCAGCGGCGCTGGCGCGGCTCCCACTGCTGGCGGGTGAGGATGTGGATGCGCTCCGCATCGAGCTGCGGGCTCAGTTGCTCCTGCCAGGTGGCGTACTGCAGCGCCACCAGGTCCAGCACCCGGCTGCGGATGCGCGACAGCAATTCGCCCGACAGCAGGCCATCCGGCCCCGGCGCGGCCGAGCCGTAGGCGTGATGGTGCTTGAGCATCGCCACGCGCACTTCGAAGAATTCGTCCAGGTTGCTGGCCACGATGCTGAGGTAGCGCAGGCGCTCCAGCAGCGGCACGGTGGCGTCGCGCGCCATCGCCAATACCCGGAAGTTGAATTCCAGCGCAGCCAGTTCGCGGCTGAAAAACAGCTCGGGGGCGGACAAATCCGCGTCGGCGGGAACGGGGGAGATTTGATCGCGCATCAGTGCATTCTGGCCCATGTACCGGCCCGGCACATCCCGGGTGCCGAATGACGCTGTACGGACTTCGGTGGCGGCGCGTCACGGCGCATCGGGCTGCTCGGGCGGCAACAGGCGGGCATGTCCGAAATGACAGGCGAAAGTGGAGCCGACACCCGGCGCGCTGTCCACCTGCAATCGCGCCTGATGCAGGTTCAGCACGTGCTTGACGATGGACAGGCCCAGGCCGGTGCCGCCGGTTTCGCGCGAGCGGCTGGAGGAAACCCGGTAGAAGCGCTCGGTGAGGCGCGCCAGGTGCGTGGCCGGGATGCCGAAACCGGTGTCGCTGACCGAATAGAGCGCACCCTCGGGCGTGCGTTGCCAGCGGATCGTGATGCTGCCGCCGGCCGGCGTGTAGCGCACCGCGTTGCTGACCAGGTTGGACAGCGCACTGTGCAGGTCGCGCGGTGAACCGAGCAGGTCCAGCCCCGCGGTGGACTCCAGTGCGATCCTGTGCCGCCCCTGGCTCAGCGCCAGCGCCTCCTTGTGCACGACGGCCAGCAGGGCAGCCATCGGCACGCGTTCGTCGGTGACGTCATGCTGGGTTTCCAGCCGCGACAAGGTGAGCAGGTCTTCCACGATCTGGCCCATGCGCCGGGATTGCGCGCGCATTTCGGTCAGTACGGGGGCCAGTTCCGGCACGTCATCGGGATCGAGCAGTTCCAGATAGCCGTGGATCACCGTCAGCGGCGTGCGCAGCTCGTGCGACACGTTGGCCACGAAATCGCGGCGGATCTGTTCGAGCCGGTTGATATGGCTGACGTCGCGCGCCAGCAACAGCTGCTGCCGGTCGCTGAGCGGCAGCAGGTCGATGCTGAGCAGGCTGTCGCCGTGGCCGGGGGAGGCCACCTCATGCAGCCCTTCGGTGGCGCCCGGCTCCAGGCATGTGGCCAGTTCGGTGCCGGCCATGCGGTCTGGCCAGCGCGCATCGCGGTCGGCCGGGCGCTGCAGGCCCAGCAGTGTTTCCGCGGCGCGGTTGAACCAGCGTATGCGCTGATCGCGATCCAGTATCACCACCGCGTCGGGCCACTGCCGGGCGGTGGCGCGCAAGTCGCGCAGATGGCTGGCCAGCCGGCGCGACTTGCGCGGCGCGAGAGCGTCCACGGCGGCGGCCTGCCGTGCCGACCGACGGATGTGGATCAGCAACGCGGCGATCTCGGC
>JBIQMK010000164.1:0-7589 GCA_044463365.1 Rhodanobacter sp.
CGAAGGCGGCCGCACCGTCGGCGCCGGCGTGGTGGCCAAGGTCATCAAGTAATACTGCGGGATTCGGGAATCGGGAATCGGGAATCGGAAAAGCAGGCGGCACGCGCTTTCCGGCTCCTCGATTCCCGATTCCCCATTCCCGATTCCCGTTCATACGCCAGTAGCTCAATTGGCAGAGCAGCGGTCTCCAAAACCGCAGGTTGGGGGTTCAAGTCCCTCCTGGCGTGCCACTTTCCAAGGAGCAATGACGGGTGGCGGATGGCGATACCGGCTGCAAGGTCCGGTATGCCGATGACACACGGCAACTGCGCATGAATACCAAGGCAGAACAGCCCAAGGGCACGAACGCCGCCGATATCGGCAAGCTGGTACTGGCGGGGCTGGTGCTGGCCGCCGGTATCTTTGCCTATTCCTGGTTCAACAACGACGCCAACGTTCCCGGTACGGTCCGCCTTCTGGGCGTGTTGGCCGCGCTGGTGATCGCGCTGGCCATCGCGGCCTTTACCGCGCCCGGCCGGCGTGTGCGGCACTTCATCAGCGAATCCCAGTTCGAAATGCGCAAGGTCGTCTGGCCGACGCGCGACGAAACGCTGAAGACGACCGGCATCATTATCGTGGTGGTGATCATCCTGTCGCTGCTGTTGGGTTTGATCGACCTGATTCTGAAGTCAGTCATCCTCGACTGGCTGCTCAAGTTGGGTTCCTGAGGTGGCAAGCATGAGCAAGCGCTGGTACGTGGTACATGCCTATTCCGGTTTCGAGAACCAGGTGAAGCGTTCGCTGGATGAGCGCATCCAGCGTGCCGGCATGGAGGAGAAGTTCGGCGAAGTGCTGGTGCCGACCGAGGAAGTGATCGAAATGCGCGGCGGCCAGAAACGGCGCAGCGAGCGCAAGTTCTTTCCCGGTTACGTGCTGGTGCAGATCGAGGCCAATACCGAGGGAAAGGTGCCGCGCATCGACGACGAGTGCTGGCATCTGATCAAGGAAACGCCGAAGGTGATGGGTTTCATCGGCGGCACGGCCGATCGCCCCTTGCCGATCCGCGACGGCGAGGCGGAAGCCATCCTCAGCCGGGTCCGCGAAGGCGTCGAGAAGCCGCGGCCGAAGGTGCTGTTCGAGCCGGGCGAGATGGTTCGCGTCACCGAGGGCCCGTTCAACGATTTCAATGGCGTGGTCGAGGAAGTCAATTACGAGAAGAGCCGCTTGCGCGTCGCGGTGCTGATCTTTGGTCGCTCCACGCCTGTCGAACTGGAGTTTGGCCAAGTCGAAAAGGCTTGAACTCAGGGAGAAAGTTGCCCGAAGCGACCCCGCTCGGCACCTTCGCCCTCTCCCCCGCTTGCGGGGAGAGTTGGAGAGGGGGCGCTCAACCGGAACCTTCACCAGTTTTGCTTCACCTCGACGCCCTATGGCACGGGGCTTGCTCAAAAACACATAAATCTCTACACTACGCGGTTCACGCTGGGTCTTTTCGACTCGGCGTGCCTGCGTTTCGGGATCCGCACGAGGCGGATCTTCCTTCCATCCACGGACCGGTGAACAGCGAGGAGCCGCAAGGCGCCTGCACTCGCGAGGAAATCCCATGGCAAAGAAAGTTATTGGTTACATCAAGTTGCAGGTCAAGGCCGGGCAGGCCAACCCGTCGCCGCCGGTGGGTCCCGCCCTCGGTCAGCGCGGTCTGAACATCATGGAATTCTGCAAGGCGTTCAATGCCGCCACGCAGAAGCTGGAGCCGGGCCTGCCGATTCCCACCATCATCACGGCCTACTCCGACCGCAGCTTCACCTTCATCACCAAGACCCCGCCCGCCACGATCCTTCTGAAGAAGGCCACCGGCGTCGCCAAGGGTTCGCAGAAGCCGAACACCGACAAGGTCGGCAAGGTCACCCGCAAGCAGCTGGAAGACATTGCCAAGCAGAAGGAGCCGGATCTGACGGCTGCCGATCTCGACGCCGCGGTGCGCACCATTGCCGGTAGCGCCCGCAGCATGGGCCTTGTGGTGGAGGGTTAAGACATGGCAAAGCTCACGAAGCGTATGAAGGCGGCTCAGGCCGCGGTGCAGCCGGGCAAGGTCTACGCCCTGGAAGAAGCCCTGAACATCATCAAGAACAACGCCAAGGCCAAGTTCGTCGAATCCGTCGATGTGGCCGTCCGCCTGGGCATCGACGCGAAGAAGTCGGACCAGGGCGTGCGTGGTTCCTCGCTGCTGCCGCACGGCACCGGCAAGACCGTCAAGGTCGCCGTGTTCTGCCCGCCGGGCGAAAAGGCCGAGGCCGCCAAGGCCGCCGGTGCCGACGCCGTCGGCATGGACGATCTGGCCGAGCGCATGCAAGCGGGTGAACTCGACTTCGGTCGCGTGATCGCCACGCCGGATGCGATGCGCGTGGTCGGCAAGCTGGGTCAGCTGCTTGGCCCGCGTGGCCTGATGCCGAACCCGAAGGATGGCTCGGTCACCGCCGACGTCGCCACGGCCGTCACCAATGCCAAGGCTGGCCAGGTGAAGTTCCGCAACGACAAGGGCGGCATCATCCACGCCACCATCGGCAAGGCGAGTTTCGAAGCGTCGCAGCTGGCCGACAACCTCAACACGTTGATCGGCGACCTGCTGAAGGCCAAGCCGGCGACGGCGAAGGGCCAGTTCCTGCAGAAGGTCGCGTTGTCCAGCACGATGGGTGTCGGTGTCGCAGTGGATACCTCCACGCTGACGCTTGCCGCCAAGTAAGTATCAAGTCCCGTACCGGTCATTCCGGTGCGGGCACGTTTTTGAGGGCAGTTTCGGCCACTGGTCGATGCCGCCGTCAAAGACCGCAGGCGCGCTCAGCGCGCGGTGACGACGGGCAGGACGCTCGCATCTGGCAGGGAATCGCCGTCACCGCCAACGGGATCGCTTAATCGGGTTCGCGAGGATCCGGCCTGCGCAGATGGTGCTGCCCTTCTGGAATGTTCGATTTGTTCTGGAAAGGCCATCACCCGGGACGTGTGTCCCCGGCGTCACGGATGGCGTCGCCCAGGACCGCAAGCGGCAGGAGCCGCAAGCGGAGTTCATTTGGAGGAGTGCAATGGCTCTCAATCTGTCACAGAAGAAAGAAGTAGTCGCCGAACTGGCAGGTGTCGCCGCAACGGCTCACTCCCTGGTCGCTGCCGAGTATGCGGGCACCACGGTCGAACAGATGACCGCGATGCGCAAGAAGGCCCGCGAATCCGGTGTGTACTTGCGGGTTGTCAAGAACACGCTGGCGTCGCGCGCCGTGGCCGGTACCGAATTCGAGGTCGTCAAGGACGCCCTGGTCGGTCCGCTGCTGTACGCATTCTCGACGGAAGAGCCCGGTGCTGCCGGGCGTCTGATCAAGGAATTTGCCAAGGGCAACGACAAGCTGAAGGCGAAGGTCGTCTCGGTGGAAGGCAAGCTGCTGCCGGCCGAGCACGTCGAAGTGCTGGCCTCGCTGCCGACCCGCGAACAGGCGTTGGCCATGCTGGCCCGCGTGCTGGCCGAACCGGCCACGATGTTTGCCCGCGTGGTCAAGGCCGTCGCCGATCAGCAGGGTGGTGGCGAAGTCGCCGCCGAAGCCCCGGCTGAAGCCGAGCCCGCCTGAGTTCATCGACTTACATACTGAATCGAATCACATCCAGAGGTAAATGAAATGTCCCTGTCCAACGAAGAAATCGTTGAAGCCGTCGCCGCCAAGTCGCTGATGGAAGTGATGGACCTGGTGAAGGCCATCGAAGAGAAGTTTGGCGTGACCGCCGCCGCTCCGGTTGCCGTGGCCGGCCCGGCTGCTGCTGCCCCGGCTGCCGAAGCGCAGACCGAGTTCGACGTCGTGCTGAAGACCGCCGGCGCCAAGAAGGTCGACGTGATCAAGGCCGTCCGCGCGATCACCGGCCTGGGCCTGAAGGAAGCCAAGGACCTCACCGAGGCCGGCGGCGTGCTGAAGGAAGGCGTGTCGAAGGAAGACGCCGAGAAGTTCAAGAAGGATCTGGAAGCTGCCGGCGCCACGGTCGAACTGAAGTAATTGGCGCCCTTGCGCGTCGTCAGTTTGATCTAGTTTCAGGCAAGCCTGGGGGCGAAAGCTCCCGGGCTTTGCCTGCTTTAAGCGGGAATGGGGAATGGAGAATGGGGAATCGTCGAGAGACGCAGGCTGTTTTGCTCTGACGATTCCCCATTCTCGATTCCCGAGTCTCCAGTTTTTTCATTCAGCCGGTGTGTGCACCACCGGCGTCACAGCGAACCGAGGCGGTATTCACCATGGCCTACTCGTATACCGAGAAGAAGCGCATCCGCAAGGATTTTGGCAAACGTCCACCCGTACTGGGCGTGCCCAACCTGCTGACCATCCAGACCGATTCCTACCGGGAGTTCCTGCAGGAGCATGTCGCGCCCAAGCAGCGCGACGAGAAGGGCCTGCACGCGGCGTTGAAATCGGTGTTCCCGATTTCCAGTTATTCCGGCAATGCCGCGCTGGAGTACGTGGACTACCGCCTGGGCGAGCCGGCATTCGACGAGCGCGAGTGCCGCAACCGCGGCATGACCTTCGGTGCGCCGCTGCGCACCACCGTGCGCCTGGTCATCTATGACAAGGACAGCCCGGCCTCGAAGAAAGTGGTGAAGTACATCAAGGAGCAGGAGGTCTACATGGGCGAGATCCCGCTCATGACCGACACCGGCACCTTCATCATCAACGGCACCGAGCGCGTCATCGTCTCGCAGCTGCACCGTTCGCCGGGCGTGTTCTTCGACCACGACCGCGGCAAGACCCACAGCTCGGGCAAGCTGCTGTTCTCCGCCCGCGTGATTCCCTACCGCGGCTCGTGGCTGGACTTCGAGTTCGACCCGAAGGACGCGCTGTTCACCCGTATCGACCGTCGCCGCAAGCTGCCGGTGACGGTGCTGCTGCGCGCGCTCGGTTACTCGAACGAGGAGATGCTCGCCATCTTCTTCGAGCACAACGTGTTCCACCTGGGCAAGAAGGGCGGCACCACGCTGGAGCTGGTGGCCGAGCGTCTGCGCGGCGAAACGCTGAGCTTCGACCTGGCGGTGGGCGGCAAGGTGCTGGTGGAAGCCGGCAAGCGCATCACCGCGCGCCACGTGCGCCAGCTGGCGGCCGAGGACATCACCGCGCTGGAAGTGCCCGACGACTACCCGGTGGGCCGCATCCTGGCCACCGACATCGTCGATGCGCAGACCGGTGAACTGCTGGCCTCGGCCAACGACGAGATCACCGCCGAGCATCTGGAAGCCTTCCGCAAGGCCGGCATCGAGACGCTGCCCACGCTGTACGTCAACGACCTCGATCGCGGCGCCTACATCTCGCACACCCTGCGCATCGACAACACCAAGACGCCGCTGGAGGCGCTGGTGGAGATCTACCGCATGATGCGTCCGGGCGAGCCGCCGACCAAGGACGCCGCGCAGAACCTGTTCTTCAACCTGTTCTTCACCTTCGACCGCTACGACCTGTCGGCCGTGGGCCGGATGAAGTTCAACCGTCGCGTGGGTCGCCAGGACATCCTGGGCCCGGGCGTGCTGTACGACCACAAGTTCTTCAGCGAGCGCAAGGAAGAGTCGTCGCAGGAACTGGTCAAGGAGCAGGGCGAGCGGTCCGACATCCTCGACGTGCTGAAGGTGCTGATCGACATCAAGAACGGCCATGGCACCGTGGACGACATCGACCACCTGGGCAACCGTCGCGTGCGTTCGGTCGGCGAAATGGCCGAGAACACCTTCCGCATCGGCCTGGTCCGCGTGGAACGCGCGGTGCGCGAACGCCTGTCGCTGGCCGAGGCCGATGGCCTGACCCCGCAGGACCTGATCAACGCCAAGCCGGTGGCGGCGGCGGTGAAGGAGTTCTTCGGCTCCTCGCAGCTGTCCCAGTTCATGGACCAGAACAATCCGCTGTCGGAAGTGACGCACAAGCGTCGCGTTTCCGCGCTCGGGCCGGGCGGCCTGACCCGCGAACGCGCCGGCTTCGAGGTGCGCGACGTGCATCCGACCCACTACGGCCGCGTCTGCACCATCGAAACGCCGGAAGGCCCGAACATCGGCCTGATCAACTCGCTGGCCGTGTACGCCCGCACCAACCAGTATGGCTTCCTCGAGACGCCATACCGCAAGGTGGTGGACGGCAAGGTGACCGACAAGGTGGATTACCTGTCGGCGATCGAGGAGGGCGACCACGTGATCGCGCAGGCGAACTCGCCGCTGGACAAGCACGGCGAGTTCATCGAGGACTTCGTGTCCTGCCGTTTCCGCGGTGAATCCGAGCTGCGCCCGGCGTCCGAGATCAACTACATGGACGTCTCGCCGATGCAGACCGTGTCGGTGGCGGCGGCGCTGGTGCCGTTCCTGGAGCACGATGACGCGAACCGCGCGCTGATGGGCGCGAACATGCAGCGCCAGGCCGTGCCGACGCTGCGCTCGCAGACCCCGCTGGTCGGCACCGGCATCGAGCGTGCCGTGGCACGCGACTCGGGCGTCATCGTCAGCGCCAAGCGCGGCGGCGTGATCGACCAGGTCGACGCGGCCCGCATCGTGGTGCGCGTGAACGAGGAAGAGGTTGGCGACAACGACGCCGGCGTCGACATCTACACGCTGACCAAGTACACCCGCTCCAACCAGAACACCAACCTCAACCAGCGTCCGCTGGTGAACGTGGGTGACGTGGTGGCGAAGGGCGACACGCTGGCCGACGGTTCGTCGACCGACCTGGGCGAGCTCGCGCTCGGCCAGAACATGCTGATCGCCTTCATGCCGTGGAACGGCTACAACTTCGAAGACTCGATCCTGCTCTCCGAGCGCGTCGTGCAGGAGGACCGCTACACCTCGATCCACATCGAGGAGCTGTCCTGCATCGCGCGCGACACCAAGCTGGGCGCCGAGGAAATCACCGCCGACATCCCGAACGTGGGTGAGCAAGCCCTTGCCCGACTCGACGAGAGCGGCATCGTCTACATCGGTGCGGAAGTGAAGGCCGGCGACATCATGGTCGGCAAGGTCACGCCCAAGGGCGAGAGCCAGCTGACGCCGGAAGAGAAGCTGCTGCGTGCGATCTTCGGCGAGAAGGCGTCCGACGTGAAGGACAGCTCGCTGCGCGTGCCGCCGGGCATGGACGGCACCGTCATCGACGTGCAGGTGTTCACCCGCGACGGCATCGAGAAGGACAAGCGCGCCAAGCAGATCGAGGACATGGAGATCAAGCGGATCCGCAAGGATTTCGACGATCAGTTCCGCATCCTCGAGGGCGCGATCTACAACCGCATGCGCACCCAACTGGTGGGCCAGTCCGCGATGAGCGGTCCGGGCGGCCTGAAGCGCGGCACCGAGATCACCGACGCCTATCTGGACGGCCTGAAGAAGGACGACTGGTTCAAGATCAACGTCAAGGACGAGAGCGTCACCGAATTCCTGGAGCGTGCGGCCGATCAGGTCAAGCGTCACAAGGAGGAGTTCGACAAGCGCTTCAAGGAGAAGCAGGCCAAGATCACCCAGGGTGACGATCTGGCCCCCGGCGTGCTGAAGATGGTCAAAGTGTTCCTGGCCGTGAAGCGCCGCATCCAGCCGGGCGACAAGATGGCCGGCCGCCACGGCAACAAGGGCG
>JBIQMK010000165.1:0-7578 GCA_044463365.1 Rhodanobacter sp.
CGCGCCGGCCAGCATGAGGAGGTAACGCGAACAGCGGTTGAAACGTGGTGACATCGTGCATCCCCCGGCAACATGCGCGGAATGCCGTCTCGCACACGGTGGAAAGTGAGCGACACCCGCGGTGCACACGGATGTCGCTCCTTGCGACAACGTCCCGGCCTCGCGACCGGGACGTGGGACGGCGTCAGAGCTTGTAACGGAAGCCCACAAGATACACGCGACCTGTCTTGCTGTAGTCCAGCGGCAATTGCGAGCCGGCGCCAACCCAGGTCTGCGAGGGCTCGTTGGTGAGGTTGGTGCCTTCCAGGCTCAATTCCATCTGGTCGTTGAGCTTGTAGCGCAGCGAGGCGTCCACGAAGGTGTTGCCGCTCTGGCCGTGGACATCGTCGGTGAAGCCCTGCTCGGTACCCGGCACCTGGATCAGGTAGTCGTCGCGGTTGGTGGCCGAGACGCGACCGGAGAAGCGGTCGCCCTGGTAGAACAAGGTGGCGCTCCAGGAATGCCGCGACAGGCCGGTGAGATCCGTCTTCAGCGAATTGGCGCCGCTGCTGGTCATGTACTGGATCTTCGAATCGACGAAGGTGTAGTTCAGCTGCGCGCCGAAGTTGCTCCACTTGCCAGGCAGGAAGGTGAACGTCTGCACGTAGTTCGCCTCGGCGCCCTTGAGCGCGCCTCCAGGCGTGTTGATCGGCACCTGGAACGAGAAGTCGTCGGTGGGGCTGGCGCCCAGGTCGGTGGCCACGCTGTCGGGCAGGCCGCTGGTGTTGAACGCGCGCCGCTCGTTGGTGTTCTGCGCGAAGCTGTCGATGTCCTTATAGAACAGGCCGACGCTGAGCAGCGATGCTTCGTTGAAGTACCACTCGGCGGCGAAGTCGTAGGTCTTGGCGCGGATCGGGTCCAGGTTCGGGTTGCCACCCTTGACCGTGCGCGCACCGCCGCTGACGCTGACCGTGACGCCCGGAGTGAGGCTGCCCAGGCCTGGACGCGCCATCACCTTGGCGGCGCCGAAGCGCAGCAGGAAGTCGGGCGTCAGCTCGGCCACCAGGTTCAGCGAGGGCAGCGTGTCGTTGTAATCGCGCTTGGCCTCGACCGGGGTGTTTTCGCCATTGAGGACGGCCACGCCGTGCGAGCTCTGACTGGTCTTGACGTAACGCACGCCGAGGTTGCCCGACACCGGGATCGAGCCCACGTTGAAGCTGAATTCACCCATCAACCAGCCGCCGCGATCCTTCTCGGTGACGCTGCGGTCGCTGGCCGCGTACGGGCTCAGCGCGAACGTGCCCTGGCCGCTGAAGATGTTGAAATGATCGGCGATGCCGCCGAAGTCCGGCACCACCCAGGTGCCCGGCGAGCCGGAAATGCCCTTCAGGCCGACCTGGTCGATCAGGTCGGTGGGGACCACCGTGGTGCCGTCGGCAAAGGTGGGCACGATCGCCTCGTTGGCGGTGCGCCGCGCCTCGGTCGACTCGAAGCTGTAGTTCTTGGCCAGCACGCCGCCGCGCAGGGTGAACGCGTTCGACAGGCGCCAGTTGAAGTTGAGCTCGCCGCTGTGGAAGTCGTTGTCGACGGTGGACTGGCGCATGCGGATGGTGGAGAGATTCCAGCCGGTCGGGTCGGTCGGGCTGATGCCGTAGTCGATCACCGGCGCCCACTTGTTGCCGCGGTAGTCGTAGCTGTAGTTGTCGACGTTGCGCTTGTCCATCATCACCGTGGTCTGCACCGGGTTGTCGTGATTGGACGATGAGGTGCCAACCTTGCCGTCGATCGAGAAGTCGTCGGAGAAGCTGTGCTTGCCGGTCAGCGAGAGCTGCTTGAATACCGTGGACCATTCGTCGTGGCGGTTTTCCGCACGCACGTCCACGTTGTCGAAGTTGCCGTACAGCAGGCCGCCGGTGGCGGCGTCGACGTAGCCGTCGTTGACGATGGTTTCGGGCTTGCCGGTGAACGAGGTGCCATCCGGCAGCTTGGTCACGTTGCGGCTGAACGAGATGGCTTCGATGTAGTGCTCGTCGCGCTCGGCGTCGATCTTGGAATACATCGCATCCAGGGTGAACAAGGTATCGGCGCTGGGCTTCCACTGCAGCGAGCCGGTGACGCCCAGGCGCTTCTGGTCATGCAGCATCTGCGTGTAGCGCGGGAAGCGCGGCGTGTAGACGTCGTCGCGCATGGCGTCCGTGAACGGCGAGCTCTTGGCGAACCCGCCATTGCTGGGGCCATTGGCCCAGCGACCGCTGCCGGTGCCTTCTTCCAGGGTGTGCTTTTCCGAATAGGCCACCGAGAGCAGGGCGCCGAAAGTGCCGTCGGCCCAGGTGTTGGCGATCAGGCCCGACACGCGGGGGTCGGTCTTCTCGGACATGCTGCCGTAGCTGGCCTCGGTATTGGCCGCCACGGTGAATCCGTCATAGTCGAACGGGTGCGCCGTATTCAGGTCGACCGTGGCCCCCAGCGAACCCTCTTCCACGTCGGCCGACGCGGTCTTGTGCACGATCATGCTGGAGAACAGGTCGGCGGCGAAGACATTGAAATCGAAACCGCGGCTGCGGTTGGTGCCGCCGCTCTGGTCGCTGCTGCCGACGGTGGTCAGCGCTTCCATGCCGTTGATGCGCACGCGGGTGAAATCCGGACCCAGGCCGCGCACGGTGATGTTGCGGCCCTCGCCGGCATCGCGGGTGATGACCACGCCGGGAATGCGCTGCAGCGATTCGGCCAGGTTCAGGTCCGGAAACTTGCCCACGTCCTCGGCCATGATCGCGTCGACCATGCCCAGCTCGCCGCGTTTTACATCCAGCGCCTTGGCCACGCTGGCGCGGTAGCCGGTGACGGTCACCGAGGTGAGCGAGGTCACGTCCTTGTCGGCGGCGGCGCTCTGCGCCACGTTGTCCTGGCTGGGCGCGTTGGTGTCCTGGGCCATGACCGCGCCCGTCTGCAAGGCCAGACCGATCGCCAGCGCAAGCGCGGTAACCGGTGTCTTTTTCTGGCTATCGAGTAAATGCATGTTGTTCCCCTCCCGAAGGTTTGCCCCGTTATCTGGTCACGCGACCTGGCCACGCGACATGTGAACAGCAAATGACACCGCTAGTCATACGGAAACGTAACAGCTACCTTCTGGCATCGCATCTTGCATCGCAGCAAAACCGGAAAATCCGCAATAAGCACATTTAACACAGCAGCTTACGTGCATTGCCAATGATAGCGGTAACACCGCACAAGCCTTTATGACACCGGTGAACATCGGTCTGTGCCAACATTCTCGTCTCATCCGTCAAAGGGGAAACCTCCATGAGTTCCAGTGTGCTGTGTTTTGGCGAACTCTTGCTGCGCCTGGGCGCGCCCGGCAAACAGCTGCTGCTGCAGACGCCGTCACTCGACGTGCACGTCGGTGGCGCGGAAGCCAACGTCGGCGTGGCGCTGACGCACTTCGGCCACCACGTGGCCATGGCCGGCGTGGTGGCCGACAACGCACTGGGTACGGCCGCCTTGAGCGAGTTGCGCCGGCATGGCGTGGACACCCGCCGCGTACGGCGCGATGCGGGGCGCATGGGCCTTTATTTCGCGACCACCGGCGCCAGCCTGCGTCCGGGCGAGGTGGTGTACGACCGCGCGGAGTCGGCTTTCGCCATGGCACCGGCGGACAGCTACGACTGGCCAACGCTGTTGCAGGGCGCGCAGTGGCTGCATCTTTCCGGTATCAGTCCGGCGCTGGGCCCGCAGGCGGCGCAAGCGACCCTGGCGGCGGCGCGGGCCGCCAACGGCATGGGCGTGAAGGTGTCGTTCGATGGCAATTTCCGCCCACGCCTGTGGCAACGCTGGGGTGGCGACGCAGCGGCGATCCTGCGTGAATTGTTCGCCTGTGCGCATGTCGTGTTTGCCGACCACCGCGACATCGGCGTGGTGCTGGGCGGCGAGTTCGCCCAAGGCGATGCGCAGGCGCGCGTGGATGCGGCGGCGGCGATGGCGTTCGCGGCGTTTTCCCGGCTGCAGTACATGGCCTGCACCCAGCGCACCACGCACAACGCCGGCCGGCATTCGCTGGGCGCAATGCTGCTCGGCCGCGACGGTACCCGCGCACTGGCGCCGGTGCGGGAACTGGATGGCATCGTCGACCGCATCGGTGCCGGCGACGCCTTCGCCGCCGGCGTGCTGCATGGCCTGATGGAAGGTTTCGACAACGAGGCCACCATCCGCTTCGGCTTGGCCGCAGGCTGCCTGAAACATGCCATCCCGGGCGACTTCTGCCCCGTCGGCGTGGCGGATGTGATGGCCTTGATGGACGAGGAAACGCTGGACGTTCGGCGTTGACGATACGCCTCCGGCGGCAGCGACTTCAGTCGCGACGCTTCTTCTTTGGAGCTCCAGAAAGAGCATCGCGACTGAAGTCGCTCCTACAAATCGCGTTGCCCGCTCACCCGGCCGCCATCGCGGGGCTCTCCACCGGCCGCTCGTAGCGCCAACCGTCGGCGCCGTCGGCGTAGTAGGCCGCCAGCCGGCCGATGCGGCGGAAACCCTGTCGCTCGTAGAGATGGATGGCGGCGACGTTGTCGACACGCACCTCCAGCCGCAAGACGCGGCAGCCGCGATCACGGGCGACCGTCGCGACCGCCTCCATCAGCGCCGAGGCGACGCCTTTGCCGCGCGCCTCGACGGCGGTGGCCAGCGAATACAGGCGCGCCACCGCGCTGCCCTTGCGGAAGAACAGCACGGCGGCTCCGGCCAGGGATGGGCCGGCGCCATCGACCACCAGCACCAGTGCAGAGTCGCTGGCCAGATGCCGCCGGTATTGCGCACGGCTGAGCTGGTCGCTGTCGAAGCTGTGCTGCTCCAATGCGACCAGGGCGTCGAGATCGGCGGGGTTGGCGCGGCGGACTTTGATGCAGGAGGGGGGTGTGGGTTGCACGTTTGGAGTGCGGTGGTGGGGAGAGCTGCAGTTTAAGGGGAAAGCCAAGAGCGGCCCCCTTCCGCCCTGTCGGGCACCTTCCCCCGCAAGCGGGGGAAGGAAGGCAACCGGACCCCTCGGTGCAGCCAGCTTCCTTCCCCCGTGCAACGGGGGAAGGTGCCCGACAGGGCGGAAGGGGGCGCTCTTGAAAAGCACCCCGCCCACCCATTTACCAGCCCTTCAGCGCCCACCCTTGTACCCCGCCAACGCTGTGCCAAACTGCGCGCTTTGCGCCAGCCGGCCACCTGTCATCGGGTTCGCCGCCGAAAGTCGAACATCGCCCGAGTGGTGTCATGGCCCGTTTGGTCATCGTTGTGGAAAAAGCCTCCGACTGGGGCTCGTACTACCCGTCCGTCGATGTCATGAGTGCGATGGATTACCTGCGCCAGCCGGTGGGTGCCGACGACGAACGCACCCACGTCATCAATCTTTGCCGCAGCTACAAATACCTGGGCACGGGCTATTACGTGTCGCTGCTGGCCGAGGCGCGGGGGCACAAGGTGATGCCTTCGGTGCGCACGGTGAACGACCTGCGCCGGCGCTCGCTGTACGGGCTGGACATCGTCGACCTCAACCAGAAGCTCACCCACTTCCTGCCCGCCGGCGGCCGCGACACCACCGACTTCGGCATCCTGGTCTACTTCGGCGAGACCGCGTATCCGGCGCTGCAGGATCTGGCGCGGCAGCTGTTCGAGATGTTCCCCTGCCCGCTGTTGCGGATCGAGTTCGAGCGCGATCGCGTGTGGCAGGTCAGCTCGATCAAGCCGGTGGGCCTGCACACGCTGGACGATGCACAGGAGGACGCCTTCGCGCAGGAGCTGGACCGCTTCTCCAAGAAGCTGTGGCGCAGGCCGCGGGCGCGTAAGCTGTATCGCTACGACATCGCGATGCTGGTGGACCCCAACGAGGCGATGCCGCCATCGAACAAGCGCGCGCTGAAATCGTTCATCGCCGCCGGCCGCGAGCTGGGCATCGAAGTCGATCCGATCGACAAGAACGACTACCAGCGCCTGGCCGAATACGACGGCCTGTTCATCCGCGAAACCACGGCTTCGGACAACCACACCTACCGCTTCTCCCATCGCGCGGAGAAGGAAGGGATGGTGGTGATCGACGACCCCACCTCGATCCTTCGCTGC
This sequence comes from Rhodanobacter sp., assembly GCA_044463365.1. GTDB lineage: Bacteria > Pseudomonadota > Gammaproteobacteria > Xanthomonadales > Rhodanobacteraceae > Rhodanobacter. The sequence continues at coordinate 6,073 of JBIQMK010000165.1, forward strand.
ACCAACAAGATCTTCCTGAACGACCTGATGGTGTCGCGCAAGCTGGCCGTCCCCCGTACGGAAATTCTCTACCGCGACGACGCCAAGGGCACGCACGAGGTGGTGGAACGGCTGGGCTTTCCGCTGGTGCTGAAGATTCCCGACGGCTCGTTTTCGCGCGGCGTGGTGAAGGTGGAGAACGAGCAGGCACTGGCCGAGGCGGCGGGTCGCCTGTTCCAGCACAGCGCGCTGGTGCTGGCGCAGGAGTACGTCTACACCGAATTCGACTGGCGCATCGGCGTGCTCAATCGCGAACCGCTGTATGCCTGCAAATACTTCATGTCACGCGGCCACTGGCAGATCTACAACCACGGCGCCAAGGGCGCGGCCAGGAGCGGCGGCTTCGAGACGATCGCGGTGGCCGACGCGCCGCCGGAGGTGGTCAAGCTGGCCCTGAAGGCCACCCATCCGATCGGCAACGGGCTTTATGGCGTCGACCTGAAACAGGTCGGCAGCAAGCCGGTGGTGATCGAGGTGAACGACAATCCCTCAATCGACGCTGGCGTGGAAGACGCGCACCTGGGCGAGGAGCTGTACCTGCGCGTCATGCGCGAATTCCTGCGCCGGATGGAGCACAAGCGCCAGGGTGGCGGGCACTGATCGGCACCCGATTCAGTCCCACTTTTTTTCAATGCCACACCGCACCGTGACTGACACGACGGCGCCGACGCGCCAGCCACGGCAACAGTGCCGGCTCCAGCCCCAGCAGTGCGACGAGAGGCGCGCCGAGCAGCCAGAACAGCGGTGTCCACCCCAGCAACTCGGTATGCGCCGGCACCAGCGTGGTCAGCAGCATCGCGGCACCGGCGACCAGCCACAGCAGGGCAACGGCCACCAGGCGCGGGTGGTGCGGGGAGGGCGGCGGGATACGCATGGCAGTCTCCGTTCGATAATGGAGGCCGCAGCTTGCGACCCACCCATCTCAAGGACTGCGACCCCGACACCAGCGCGTGGCACTTGCTCGTCATTCCAGCGCAAGCTGGAATCCAGTGCCCTCATGCCGCTACCAAGGCGCTGATGACTCGCTCCGCTCGCCCCTTCGGGGCCAGCCTTGGGCTTGTTCAACGCTCGCATAGCTCGCTTTTGTCCAGCTTGCGCTGGGATGACGGCTTGTTCAGGCTTTCCTTGGGCTTTTGCGATTCCCGATTCCCGATTCCCGATTCCCGCCCCAGTAGAATGGCATCGGTCATCATCAGGGAATCCACATGCCAGCCGCCCAGTTCGCCGTGTTCGGCCACCCCATCAGCCACAGCCTGTCGCCGCAGATCCACCACGCCTTTGGCCAGCAGTTCGGCATCGAGCTGGACTACCGCGCCATCGACGCCGCGCCGGAGGCGTTTGCCGAAACGGTGCGGCGCTTTTTCCTCGATGGCGGTCGCGGCGCCAACGTCACCCTGCCGCACAAGGCCGCCGCGTTTGCGCTGGCGAATGAGCGCAGCGAATCGGCCACCCGCGTGGGCAGCGCCA
>JBIQMK010000166.1:0-7542 GCA_044463365.1 Rhodanobacter sp.
GGCCGACCCTTCCGAACCGGCGGTGGGGTAGCGGCAATGGCCGATGCCGATGCGGCCGGGCAGCGTCTTCATCGATGCCTCGGTGAACACGTCGCGCACCAGCCCGTTGCCCTTGTGCAGGCGCAGCCGCGAACCGTCCACGGTGGCGATGCCGGCAGCGTCCTGGCCGCGGTGCTGCAACACCGTCAAGCCGTCATAAAGCGCCGATGCCACCTGGGTGGTACCGACAATGCCGATGATTCCGCACATGTTGTTGCCTGCTTCGAAAGTCGTTCAAAAATGAGAGGCGGGAGCGCTGCGTGCCGCCGCGGGATAGGCCGGGCGGGCGGTGCTTGCCGGGGCCGGCGTCCGGTCCGATATGGGGGCCAGCAGCGAAGCCGGCAAGCGCGGCAGCTGGCTGAGCTGCGCGGGCGCGTGCAGGTTGCGCACCTCCGCCGGCACGCGCTGTTCCAGCCAGGTGGCCACATGCTGGAAATGCGGCAACAACACCGACTGCTGCCACCACGGATCGCGGGTGAATGCGGTGAAGCCGATCAGGAACACCAGCAGGGTCACCAGCAGCACGCCGCGCACGAAACCGAAGATCATGCCCAGCAACCGATCGGTGCCGGACAGGCCGGTACCCGCCACCAGCCGGGCCACCACGAAACGCAGCAGCGCGCCCAGGATCAGCACCGCCACGAAACACAGGCCGTAGCCGGCGATGATCCGCACGGACGGCAGCGTGATGATCGTGCCGAAATGCGACGCCACCGCCGGCCCGAAAACCCAGGCCACCCAAAACGCCGCCGCCCACACCACCAGCGCCAGCACCTCGGCCACCAGGCCGCGCCACAGCCCGATCAATACGGACAGGCCGAGCACGCCGATGATCGCGTAGTCGATCCAGTTCATGGATGCGTTCGTCCGGCTCGCAATGGGCGACGCAAGCTCAGGGCACCGACACGATGTTGCCGTCGATACCCAGCCTGGTCTTGATCTGGTCGTGCACGCGCTGCGCGTCCGCGCGCTGCGTCTGCGGACCGGCGCGCACCCGCCACAGCTGCTTGCCGCCCACGTTGACCGAATCGACAAAGCCGTCGAAGCCCGCCGCGCGCAGCTTGTCGCGCAGCGCATTGGCATCGGCCTGGCCGCTCACCGCCGCCAGTTGCACCGCCCAGCCACCGGCCTTGCTGGCGCTGGCGGTATGCGCGGATGTCGTCGGGCTGGCGGAGCTGGCCTGCGCGTCGCCGTGTTCCAGCGTCGCCGGCACACCCGAGATGCTGTGGGTGATTTTCAACCGCGCGGCCTCGGCCGCCGTGCGCGTGGCAAACGGTCCGGCAACGACCTTGGTGCGGCGCTGCCCGGCCTGGGTGATCGGGTGGCTGCTGACCGGATAACCCAGGGCGCGCACCTTCTGCTGCAAGCTGGCCGCGCCCGAGGCGCTGGCGTAGGCGCTGAGATTGATCATGTAGCTGCCCTGCCCGCCGGCATCCGCCACGTGGGACGCGGGTTCGGCGGGCTTGGGTGCGGGCTTGGGCGCCGGGGGCGGAGCGGCTTCGGGCTTGGCCTCGGTCTTGGCGGGAGCCGCCGGCTTGGTCGCGGCGGGCTGGTCGGCAGCGGCGGGTGCGGGAGTTTCGTTGCGCGTCGCGGGCTGCATTGGGATTACCGGCTCGGTGACCGACGTGCCGGTTCCCGTGGTCACCGTGGTGGGTTCATGCGCCTTGCCCGCGCGCGGGTCGTTTTCCACATCCAGCGGGCGGTTGGAACCGATGTTCACCGTGGCCAGTTGATCCCCGGAGACCGGTGCCTGCGCCTGGGTCGTGCCGCTGGTGGACAGGTCCATGGTGCGCGTCTGCAGGTCGCGGTCCGGCGCCGGCGGAATCGCCAGACTCACCGCCGCGTCGCCGCTTTCTGCCGGCGGCTTGCCGGAAAAGAACATGGGAATGAACAGAACCGCCAAGGCGATCAGGACGGCAGCACCCAGCAGGCGTGTATTCAAGGTTTCGCTCCAAGGCGGCTCGCGGCAGGCAGGGCGCGATTATAACCGCCAGCGTCCCCGCTCATGGAACCGCCCCAACCGGCACGGTGGACGATGCCGGCTCCCGCGCCATCTGCGCCAGCACGGCGCTGGCCACGAAGAAAGAGCCGAACGCCAGCACGCGGTCCCCGGGCTGTGCCGCCCAGCGCGCACCGGCCAGCGCAGAGGGCACGTCCGCATACGTGTGGAACGTGGCACCTGGCTGGGTCCGTTGCAGGATTCCCGCGAGCCCCTCCACGGCAAGGCCGCGGGGGCTGGCCTGCTCCAGCCCGGCCAGATGCCAGTGATCGATGCGCGCGCCCAACGCGTCGATGACGCCAGCCACATCCTTGTCGCCCAGCGCGCCGTACACCGCGTGCACCTTCGTCGGCGGTTGCAGGTCCAGCCAGGCTGCCAGCGCGCGCGCGGCCTGCGGATTGTGGCCCACGTCAACGAACACCGGCGGGTCGCCGCCCAGCGGCTGCAGGCGTGCCGATGGCGAGGCGGCCCGCAATCCCTCGCCGATCGCCGTGGGCCAGTCGCGCGTCGACAGCACCGGCTCCGACGGCCACAGCGCGTGCAGGGCCGCAACCGCGGCCGCCGCGTTGGCGTATTGCACCGGCGCGGACAGCCGCGGATCGGGCAGTTCCATGTCGGTGCCGTCGCGGTGTTGCCAACGCCAGCCACCGCCGGCGTGACGCTGTGCGTGAAAATCCACGCCGGCCCGCGCGACCACGGCGCCGCATGCCGCCAGTGCTTCCAGCAATCCCGCCGGCGGCTCCAGCTCGCCCACGATCGCCGGCCGCCCGCGGCGCGCGATGCCGGCCTTCTCGCGGCCGATGCTGTCGCGGTCGGGGCCCAGCCAGTCCATGTGGTCCAGATCCACCGTAGTGATCACCGCCACGTCGGCATCGATGATGTTCACCGCGTCCAGCCGTCCGCCCAGGCCCACTTCCAGCACGGCCAGATCAAGCCCCGCGCGCGCGAACAGGTCCAGCGCGGCCAGCGTGCCGAATTCGAAATAGGTCAGCGGTATGGCCGGATCGGAACCGGCCGTGCGTGCCGCCTCGATGCGCTCGAACGAGGCCACCAGCGCGGCGTCGTCCACGTCGGCGCCGTCGATCCGCACCCGCTCGTTGTAGCGCAGCAGATGCGGCGAAGTGAAACTGCCCGTGCACAGGCCGGCTGCCCGCGCCATCGCCTCAAGCAAGGCCACGGTGGAACCCTTGCCATTGGTGCCGCCCACCGTGATGACGCGCCGCGCCACCGGCGGCGCACCCATCCGCTGCCACACCTGCCGCACCCGATCGAGCCCCAGCTCGATGCTGTGTACGTTGACGTGTTCCTGATAGGCCAGCCATTCGGCGAGGTTGCGGGTCATGCGAAAGCTTCTTGTTGAATGGCGGGTGCGGGGCGCAGCGGTCGCGTGGTGCGGCGGGATCAGCCAGTCATTCTACTGTCCACGGTCGCCGTCGCGGCGCGGGGAAACGTGCGCGGCGGGCGGGGATGGGGGAAAGCAGGCAAAATACGCGGTTTCGGCGCTTGCGATGTTGCTTCTGCCTGGTGCGGGTCGCGACTGAAGTCGCTCCTGCAAGGGTCGCGCCGATCCATCCTCACAGCGGTAGACCTTTCGATGAATGCCCACCCGACCCTGCCTGCGCAGGACGACGACGAGTCCGCATTGCTGGCGCAATTGCGCGAGACCACCGCGCTGCTCGAAGCGCTGGCCGCCGATCGCCAGTTGCTGGACCGCCTGCCCGCGGACGAGCGCGCGCGGCTGCACCAGGCCGTGGCCAACGTCTACCATCCCGACCCGGTGGCGCGGCGGGTGAAGTTGAAGGCGGCCGAGAAGGCGCGCCACGCGGCCAAGGTGCAGGCCGAGGACGGCGTGCTGAACCGGACCGGCATCCGCACCCTGCGTCGAAAACCGGTGTTCACCACGCCCAACGTGTTCGCGCCCGAGGGATTCATCGCGCACGACGTCGGTCCCGACGCCGACGCGGCGCAGCCGCGCGAATCGGTCGAGCCGAAGCATTGCTACGTGTGCAAGCAGAAATACACGACGCTGCACTTCTTCTACGACCAGCTGTGCCCGACCTGTGCCGCGTTCAATTACGCCAAGCGCACCGAGCTGGCCGACCTGCATGGACGCGTGGCATTGCTTACCGGCGGCCGCGTCAAGATCGGCTACCAGGCCGGCCTGAAGCTGCTGCGCGCCGGCGCCGAGTTGATCGTCACCACGCGCTTCCCGCGCGATTCGGCGGCGCGCTACGCGGCGGAGCCCGACTTTGCCGAGTGGGGCCATCGCCTGCAGGTCTACGGCCTGGACCTGCGCCACACGCCCAGCGTGGAGGCGTTCTGCCAGGAGCTGGTGGCGACCCGGCCGCGGCTGGATTTCATCATCAACAACGCCTGCCAGACCGTGCGCCGCCCGCCGGACTTCTACGCGCACATGATGGAAGGCGAAACCGCCGCGCTGCACGACATGCCCGAGCACGTGCGCAAGCTGGTCGGTCATTACGAAGGCCTGCGTGGCTCGAACATCCTGCCTCAAGGCAACGGCAGCGACACCGCCGTCCCCGGCCTGACCCGCGCCGCCGAATTGTCGCAACTGCCGCTGCTGCCCGAGGAGCTGCTGGCGCAGAGCCACCTGTTCCCCGAAGGCCGGCTGGACCAGGACCTGCAGCAGGTCGACCTGCGCCAGCGCAACTCATGGCGGCTGCTGATGGCCGAGGTGCCGTCGGTGGAGTTGCTGGAAGTGCAGCTGGTCAACGCCATCGCGCCGTTCATCATCAACGCGCGGCTGAAGCCGCTGATGCTGCGCACGACCGAGCGCGACAAGCACATCGTCAACGTGTCCGCAATGGAAGGCCAGTTCTACCGCAGCTTCAAGACCACCCGCCACCCGCACACCAACATGGCCAAGGCCGCGCTGAACATGATGACGCGCACCTCGGCCACCGATTACCACAACGACGGCATCCACATGAACTCGGTCGACACCGGCTGGGTGACCGACGAGGATCCGGCCGAACTGGCCGCGAAGAAGGTGCTGGAAGAACGCTTCCACCCACCGCTGGACATCGTCGACGGCGCCGCCCGCATCGTCGACCCGATCATCCACGGCATCAATACCGGCGAGCACGTGTGGGGCCAGTTCCTGAAGGACTACCGCCCCACCGATTGGTAAAGTCGAAACACTCCCTTCTCCCGCTTGCGGGAGAAGGTGCCCGAAGGGCGGATGAGGGCGCTCTTGGCGACCCGCTATTCACACCCGCTTGCCTACCCACGGTATGCACTGCGCTTTACGTGCCCCGGAGCGATGCCATGCGCCACGCATTCGCCATAGCCTTCATCGCCCTCGCCCCACTCGCCCTCGCCAGCTGCGGCGAGTCAGCCCGGTTGACCGTGCATCAAGGCATGGGCCCGAACCCGCAACTGCCGCCGCCGCACAAAACCCTGATCCCCACCGTCAACACCGCCAAGGCGATTGGCTGGTCCACCCATGAACACCCCATCGCTGCGCCGGGCCTGACGGTCCACGCCTTTGCCCGCGATCTGGATCATCCCCGCTGGCTCTACACACTGCCCAACGGCGACGTGCTGGTGGCGGAAACCAACGCGCCCCCCAGACCCGACGACAGCAAGGGCATCAAGGGCTGGGTCGCCAGGCTGATCATGGCCGGCGCCGGCGCCGGCGTCCCCAGCGCCAACCGCATCACCCTGCTGCGCGACGCCGATGGCGATGGCGTCGCCGAGACGCGCAGCGTCTTCCTGCAGCATCTCAACTCCCCGTTCGGCATGGCATTGGTGGGCGATACCTTCTACGTCGCCGACACCGACGCGTTGCTGGCCTTTCCGTACCGCGCCGGTGAAACAAGCATCGCCGCGCCGCGCCGCAGGGTGATCGATCTCCCCGCCGGCACCATCAACCACCACTGGACCAAGAACGTCATCGCCAGCCAGAACGGCCGCAAGCTCTACGTCACCGTGGGCTCCAACAGCAACGTGGGCGAGAACGGCCTGGCCGTGGAAAAGGATCGCGCGCGCATCCTCGAAGTGGACATCGCCAGCGGCAAGGCGCGCGCATTCGCCACCGGCCTGCGCAACCCCAACGGCATGGGCTGGCAGCCGCAAAGCGGCGCGCTGTGGACGGCGGTCAACGAACGCGATGAACTGGGCAGCGACCTGGTACCCGATTACATGACCTCGGTGAAGGACGGCGGTTTCTACGGCTGGCCCTTCAGCTACTACGGCCAGCACGTCGATACGCGGGTGAAGCCGCAGAACCCCGCGGTGGTGGCTTCGGCGCTCGTGCCCGACTACGCGCTGGGTCCGCACACCGCCTCGCTGGGCCTGATGTTCTACCGCGGCCAGTTGCTGGGTGCGCACTATCGCAACGGCGCATTCGTGGGCCAGCACGGCTCGTGGAACCGCCGGCCGCGCAGCGGTTACAAGGTCATTTTCGTGCCGTTCGCCAACGGTGAGCCCGCCGGCCCGGCGCAGGACGTGTTGACGGGATTCCTCGACAGCGAAGGCCGCGCGCGCGGCCGGCCGGTCGGTGTGGCGGAGGATGCGAAAGGCGCCCTGCTGGTGGCCGATGACGTCGGCAACACGGTGTGGCGCGTAACACCGGCACGAACCGGCGCCGATTGAGCGCCCGTCCCGCCGCGGAGCGCGCCATGAACGACAACAAGCATCGACTCGCCACCGACGCCACGCCGGACGATCACCAGACTGCCGACGAGAAGGACGGCTTCTCCCTTTCCACCGAAGAAAAGCATGACGTGGAGGAGAAGCAGCCGCCCCGCGCCGCCGTGCTGCACGAAACGATTCGGTTGCAGGGCGAGGAGGAACTGGGCCGCAGCATCCCCGCGCTGGGCTGGTCGGCGCTGGCGGCGGGTTTGTCGATGGGCTTTTCCATGCTGGCGCGCGGCCTGCTGCATCGCCATCTCGGCGACGCACCCGGCGCCTTCCTGATCGAAAGCCTGGGCTATCCGCTCGGCTTTCTGGTGGTGATCCTGGCGCGGCAGCAACTGTTCACCGAGAACACGATGACGGCCGTGCTGCCGCTGATGACCCATCCGGACCTGGCCAAGCTCGCTTCGCTGCTGCGGCTGTGGTCGGTGGTTTTCGTGGGCAACATCATCGGCACCGCCCTGTTTGCCTACGGCATCCTGCACATGCCCGTGTTCGACCATGCCACGCACGAGGCCCTGGTCGGCATCGGCGCCGAGGTGATGGCCAACTCGCCAGGGCAGATGTTCTCCAAGGGCATTCTCGCCGGCTGGCTCATCGCCACCATGGTATGGCTGGTGCCCGCCGCCGAGCAGGCGCGGATCACCGTCATCGTGCTCACCACCTACCTGATCGCGCTGGGCGGGTTCACCCACATCATCGTGGGCTCGGTGGAGGTGCTGTACCTGGTGTTCAGCGGCGGCGCCGGATTCGGCGACTATGTCTTCCACTTCGGCCTGCCCACCCTGCTGGGCAATATCGTGGGCGGCAGTTGCATCTTCGCCTTGATCAGCCACGCGCAGGTG
>JBIQMK010000167.1:0-7520 GCA_044463365.1 Rhodanobacter sp.
CGGCCAGCTCCGGCAAGCCGGGCGCCGGGTAATCCACATCGAACAGCGCCTGCGGAAAGCCGTAGAAATCGTGGATCGTCTTCGGCCGCGCCATCGCCGTCACCGCCGTGGCGTTGACGTACCAATGCGCCGACACCATCAGGATCGCCCGCGGCTTCGGCACCGATGCGCCGAACGCACGCCATGCCTCCGTATAGCGGTTGCGCTCCAGCGCATTCATCGGACTGCCGTGGCCGATGAACGCGGCGGGCATGACGGGACTGGACATGGCGCATCCTCGGGCGGCGGTGACTGAAGCTTACGCCGCCAGACTGATCGAAACGATGTGGTTTTCGGGCGAAGCCGGCGTCACATCGAATAGCACTTACCCAAGCGCAGGATCTTTTTTTCTCGTCATTCCTGCGAAGGAAGGAATCCAGTGACTCGGCCTTCCGCGAGCCGCCGAGGGAAACAAAAAGGGGGCATGTTCATTTACTGTTGAAAATGACAGCTAATAAATGAACCCGACCCCTTTTCTTTACTCATTTGCCCGACAAATCAAGCAACGGCGGCAGCTTAACCAAGCCAGCCTGCACGATGGTAAGCAGGACGATGACGACCGTGAGCCATACCATCTTGCGTTGACTAGACATACTTTTTGCGTGGAGCCGTTCTTGCTCCTCGTAGAGCTCAATTGCCGCTATGCCTTTGCCAGTAATCCGGTAATTGAATTGACCACGTACCTCACCGGTATCGGCCAGTGCATGCAGGTAAAGCTTGACCTTGTCGTGCTCGACCTTGTTGTTAGGATGAAGGTACCATCTTATCGAATGTATTGCCGTCATTACGTCTAGGGAGGATACCTGGTCGGAGCCGTTCAATTGAGTATCAAGGACAGCTTTTAGAATGTCCATGCGATCGCTAGTAACCAGCTTACGGCGGTTGTAAAAACCTTGCGAAAGCCGACTACGTTGACGCTGCACCCACACTTGAATGTATGGCAGACGAAAGATTTGGCCGATCGCCAGATCACGCCAACCGTTATAGGTAATGGTTGCTAACCCGTAAAAATGGGTAAACTCGAATGGCTCGTCAAGAATCTCACTAAATTGGACGTTAGCGTTAATGGAGTACTTCTCGCCGTCGAAGGCCAAGCATTCGAGTGTCTCGCCAATGGCGGACTCGATAATCAGCGGCTCCGACGCACGGCGCATCACTCGTGTAGTGAAGCAGTTAACGGCCTCGCCGGCCTCACCACTCCGTGGGATTCGGTCCGGAGACGGACGCTTGAGTGGGATCTCAAGCAGTCGGCGTTTGATGGCTCGTGAAACTTTCATCATGAGGCATAACGCTTGAGTTAAGCGGCGGCGAAGCCGTCCGCCGTTAACGAGTTGTTAGATTTTTTCTCAATGACCATATGGCGTTTTTAGCACAAGAAATTGTATGACCAAAATTGCCGTGTAGATTGAGATAGCAAGACCAGCAAAAACCAAGAAGATGGCAACTCGACGTTTCCACGCCTCAACTATGGGCTGCGGGATCATGTTAGTGAACTGTGCCACACACTGATCGCAGCGGGCGACAATTAGAACTGGCATCTCGTTGTTGATGGTGAACATTTCAATCCCAACATTCTCGCGAGGTGAAAGGCTGTTGAGGATTATTGAGAAGCGCCCGTCAGACTCTATTCTCTCGTCATAGTGGCGCGCTGGCCACAAATTTATGCAAAGAGGCTTCCAATTGAAAACTACCTCAACCTTTGTAGCTGCTTCACGTCCCGCATTGGATAGAAAGAAGGAGCTCGTATGCATTGTCTGCGTAGGAGAAACTTGATTCCCGTCTTGATCCAAGAGTGGTTGTTGGACCAAGAACGTGAATGCATGTGGTCGCGCAATGAGGAGCCTTGCCTTGGAACGAAACAGGGTGTTTAGGATCCAGCCGATGAACGTCACGAGGAGAGAGACAATTTCCTTGCCATATGTTTGTAGGAACATTTGAGGCTTTCCTCGTACTCACATGCAGATCTAACTGTTGATTTCAAAACGCGCTGTAATCCTGCAGCCTAACTCAGTTTTCAAATCGTTCGATTCGGCGCGCTGCGGCGCCTTGCAAGATCAGATAGTTGTTCCCAACGGCGCAATCTAATCCTTCGATCTATCCCGCTCCTATCCACAACTGGCCTATTGTGCAGAGAAGCCCCCGTCAAACGGTGATTCGGGCAGGCACGCTTTCCCCAGCGAGCGACCGACCACCGCTTACCCCAACCCCCACAACCCTACTCCCAACACCACCGCCGCAAACACCCCCGCAATCACATCATCAATCATCACACCGAACCCGCCTTTGACCCGTCGATCCAGCCAACGGATCGGCCACGGTTTCCACACGTCGAATAGGCGGAACAGGGCGAAGGCGGCGATGGGCATCCACCACGCCAGGCCGGTGGGCGGCAGCAGGGTGGCGATGCCCAGCGGCAGCAGGGCGATCCATTGGCCGACGAATTCGTCCCAGACCAGGCTGCGGTGGTCGTCCACGCCCAGGGCGCGGCCGGCGATGGTGCAGGCCCAGACGCCGATGGCGAAACCGATGGCCAATACGGCAACGTAAAGGGACAACGGCAGGTGGCGCAGGGCCAGCCAGGGGATGAAGGCGGCGACCGAGCCGAAGGTGCCTTGGGCGATGGGTGCCAGGCCGGAGCCGAAGCCGCAGGCCAGCCAGCCCGCGGGTGTGGACAGCAGGGCGCGGCGTTGGTCGGGGCTGAGGGTTTTTTTGGCGCTCATGCGAAATGCTCCCAGCCCTTCATGGTGACGGTGAGCGGGCTGCCATCGGCGGCGCGCACGCGCACGTCGTGGCCTTCGACGATGCGGCCGATGCGGGTCACGGGGCAACCGGTTTCGGCCAGCGCCGCCAGTGCGTCGGCCAGCCGCTGCGGCGGCACGGTGAAGCAGAGTTCGTAGTTGTCGCCGCCGCTCAGCGCCAGTTGTACGGATTCGTCTTCGCCATGCAGTTCACGCAGCGCGGGCGAGCGCGGCAGTTGTGCCGCCTCCAGTTCCGCGCCCACGCCGCTGGCGCTGCAGATATGGCCGAGGTCGGCCAGCAGACCGTCGGAAATATCCACGCAGGCGCTGGCCAGCCCCCGCAGGGCGATGCCAGCGGCCACGCGCGGCTCGGGGCGGGTCAATCGTTCGATCAGGGACCGGCGGAGAGTGGACTGGTGCGCGTCGTCTTGCGGCGGTTCGCGCAAGGCATACAAGCCCGCCAGCGCATCGCCCAGTGTGCCGGTAACCAGCACCTCGTCACCCACCTGCGCACCGGCGCGGGTCAGCGCCTGGCCCGGCGGCACGAAGCCGTGCACGGCTACGCTGATGCAAAGCGGCCCGCCGGTGGTATCACCGCCAACCAGGGCCAGCCGGTGCGGCTGCGCCAGTTGCGCGAAACCTTCAGCGAAACCGTCCACGAAGGCCGCGTCAGCTTTGGGCAAGGTCAGCGCCAGCAAGGCCCAGGCGGGCGTGGCGCCCATCGCGGCGAGATCGGAGAGGTTGACCGCCAGCGCCTTCCAGCCCAGGTCGGCCGGTGCGGTGGCGGGCAGGAAATGCGTGCCTTCCACCATGGTGTCGATGGCCACCACCAACTCCTGCCCCGCCGGCACCGCCAGCACGGCGGCGTCGTCACCGATGCCCAGGCGCACGTCGTCGCGTGGCTGGGCGGTGAGTTCGCGGATGCGATCGATCAGCCGGAATTCCATCGAGGCCCTTTGTGTTTTTTGTAGGAGCGGCTTCAGCCGCGATGCTTTTTGGCCGGGAATCGGGAATCGGGAATCGCGAAAAGCATCGCGGCTGAAGCCGCTTCTACAGGTGTTTGCGGGTGGGTCAGGTGTTTGCGGGTGGGTCAGCCGCGCTTCTCGACCGCGCGCAGTTCGCTGGCGAGTTTGTCCAGCACGCCGTTGACGTAGCTGTGGCCGTGGTCGGCGCCGAAGCGCTTGGTGACTTCGATAGCCTCGTTGATCACCACGCGGTACGGCACGTCAGGGCGGAATTTCAGCTCGTAGGCGGCCAGGCGCAGCGCGGCGCGTTCGATCGGATCGATCTGGGCGACTTCGCGGTCGATATGCGGGCGCAGGCTTTCGTCGAGTGCGTCGACGTTGGTTTCCACGCCGTGCAGCAGGTCTTCGAAGTACTCCAGGTCGGCAATCTCCATGTCCTGCTCGTGGCGGAACTGGTCGATCACCGCGTTCATGTGGCTGCCGCTCAACTGCCACGCATACAGCGCCTGCAGCGCGCGGCGGCGGGCGCGCGAACGCGCCTGCATGTCGATGCCCTGGTTCATGCCAGCTTGCCGTAGAGGTTGACCATTTCCAGCGCGGCCATGGCGGCGTCGGCGCCCTTGTTGCCGGCCTTGGTGCCGGAGCGCTCGATCGCCTGCTCGATGCTGTCGGTGGTGAGCACGCCGAACGCCACCGGCACGCCGGACGCGTACGCCGCCTGCGCCAGGCCCTTGGCGCATTCGCCGGCCACGTAGTCGAAGTGCGGAGTGGAACCGCGGATCACCGCGCCCAGCGCGATCACCGCCGTGTACTTGCCGCTGTTGGCCAGCTTGTGCGCAGCCAGCGCGATCTCCCAGGCGCCGGGCACGCGGACCAGGTCGATCGCGTCGTCCGCCACGCCGTGGCGCACCAGCGCGTCACGCGCACCGGCCACCAGCGGTTCGACGACGAAGCCGTTGAAGCGGCCGGCGACGATAACAAAGCGGCCTTTGGGCGTGGCGAAATCGCCTTCGATGATCTTCATTGCGGATTCCTTGGGTGGGCGTCGCCCGTGCTGGCCGGCCATTTTACGGGTTTGGGGCTTCGCCTGCTTTCTTTGCTCCCTCCCCTGCTTTGCAGGGGAGGGCTGGGGTGGGGTTGCTCTTGATCTGTAAAGTCAAAAGCGAACCCCCTCCCAACCTCCCCCTGCGAGCAGGGGGAGGAGCAAAAGCGTCACGGCTGCGGCAGATGCGGGTAGTGGCTGAAACTCAGGCTGGCCTCGCCGCCGCCCACGCGCAACCGTGCCGGCGCGCCGAAGGGCAGCGTGAACTTGTCCGGTTCGTGGCCGGTGGGCAGGCCGTCGATCACCGGGATGCCGCTGGCGGCGCGGATCTGCGCGAAGCCGTGTTCCAGGCTGTAGCCGTTGTCGTAGGTGCTGGCGCGGCACTGGCTGAAGTCGCCCAGCAGCAGCGCGCGTTGCCGCCCCAGCACGCCAGACAGGTGCAGTTGGTATAGCAGCCGCTCGATCCGGAACGGCGGCTCGCCCACGTCCTCCACGAACAGGATGCCACCCTCGATGGTGGGGAAATACGGCGTACCGATCAGGCTGCACAGCACGGCCAGGTTGCCGCCCCACAGCGGGCCTTCGACCTCCACTTCCGCCGTGCCCGTGGTGCGCCATGCGACCTCGGTCGTCGGCGAGCGCGCCGTCTGCCAGAAGTGCTGCCAAGTGAAATCGCTCAGGGTTTCCGCGCCGAAATCCGCGCCCAGCATCGGGCCGCTGAAGGTGCACAGGCCGCTCCTTGCGTGCAGCGCCAGTTGCAGCGCCGTGAAGTCGCTGTAGCCGACCAGCATGGTGTCGCTGCCGCCCAACCGCTCGCGCAAGGCGTCGTAATGCAGCTCGGCCAGCAACCGCGTGGCGCCGTAGCCGCCGCGGATCGCCAGCGCGATATCCGGCAGCGCATCCAGCGTGGCCAGCGCATTGATGTCGGCCGCCCGCTGGGCGTCGCTGCCGGCGTAGCGCTGCTCGGTGCGGTCGAGCACATCCAGCGCATCCACGACGCAACCGGCCTCGCGCAGCCGTTCCACGCCGCGCGTCATCGCGGCGCGATCGTGCGGATAGCCGGAAGGGGCGATCAGGCGGATGCGGGTTTCGGACATGGGCGTGGGTTCGGTGGGCACCGGTCGATTATGCGGTGACGGGGTGGCGGTTGCAGGGCGGAGACGGGCGCGACGCGGTGATTTTTCTGTTGGAGCGGCTTCAACCGCGACGCTCTTGGCTCCTCCGAATCCCGAGTCCCGTAAAAGCGTCGCGGCTGAAGCCGCTCCTACACCGGCAGGTGCGAGTCAAACGTACTCGACGACCTCCAGATCGAAACCGCCCAGGCCCACCAGCTTGCGCGGGGTGCCGAGCACGCGCAGGCGGTGCACGCCCAGGTCGGACAGGATCTGCGCGCCAAGGCCCAGCTGGCGCCATTCCTGCTGGGTATCGCGGCGGCGGTTTTCCGTTTGCGGCTGGCGTTGCAGGCCGGCCAGCAGGGCTTCGGGGCTGTCGTCGCCCGACAGCACCAGCAGCACGCCGCGATCCTCGACGGCGATGCGGCGCAGGGCTTCGGTCACGGTGATGCCGAGGTCGTCGCGTTGCAGGTGCAGCACGTCGGACAAGGTGTTGCGCACGTGCACGCGTGACAGCACCGGCGCGCCGTCGTCCACCGTGCCGCGTACCAGGGCGAAGTGCAGGCCCTTGCGGATCTGGTCGCGATACGCGACCAGCCGGAACGCGCCGAACTCGGTCTGCACCTCTTCCTCGTGCACGCGCTGCACCGTCTTCTCGGTTTCCAGCCGATGGCGGATCAGGTCGGCGATGGAGCCGATCTTCAGCCCGTGCTTGCGCGCGAAAACCTCCAGCTCCGGCCGGCGTGCCATCGAGCCGTCCTCATGCAGGATCTCGATCAGCACCGCCGCCGGCTCCAGCCCCGCCAGCGCGGCCAGATCGCAGCCGGCCTCGGTGTGGCCGGCGCGGCTCAGCACACCGCCGGGCTGGGCGGTGAGCGGGAAGATGTGGCCAGGCTGGGTGAGGTCCTGCGGCTTCGCATCCGCCTGCGCGGCCACCTGGATGGTGCGCGCGCGGTCGTACGCGGAGATGCCGGTGGTGACGCCTTCGGCCGCTTCGATCGAGACGGTGAAGTTGGTGTGGTAGGCCGAGGTGTTGTCGCTGACCATCGGCTTCAGGCCCAACTGCCGCGTGCGCTGCTCGGTGAGCGTGACGCAGACCAGGCCGCGCGCCTCGCGCACCATGAAGTTGATGTCCTCGGGGCGCACTTTCTCGGCGGCCATGATCAGGTCGCCCTCGTTCTCGCGGTCTTCGTCGTCGACGATGACGACCATGCGGCCGGCGCGGATGTCTTCGAGGATTTCGGGGATGGTGTTGAAGGGCATGGCAGGTCCGGAGGGGATAGCGGGGAAGCTAAGTAGAAATCGTCATTCCAGCGAAAGCTGGAATCCAGCGACTTCCGCAGGTTTTTGGAGGCCCTGGATTCCAGCTTTCGCTGGAATGACGGTGAAGAGGGTGGGCGGCTATGCGAAACCATGCTGTTTGAGGAACGCCTCATCCAGCTTCGGCGCCTCGCCGCTGGACAGCAGCCGTTCGATGTAGCGCGCCACCACGTCCACCTCGATGTTCACCGCATCGCCCACGCGGCGGGCATGGAAC
Source organism: Rhodanobacter sp. (assembly GCA_044463365.1). Lineage (GTDB taxonomy): Bacteria > Pseudomonadota > Gammaproteobacteria > Xanthomonadales > Rhodanobacteraceae > Rhodanobacter. The sequence goes on from JBIQMK010000167.1 coordinate 7,434, forward strand.
GCGGTGTGCTCGACGGTGTGCGGGATCAGGTTGACGCCGAAGCGATGGCCCGAAACTTCGTTGACGGTGAGGCTGGTGCCGTCGATG
>JBIQMK010000168.1:0-7519 GCA_044463365.1 Rhodanobacter sp.
CGAGGCGGCGTGCGCCGGGCAGCGGGCGGTACGCGTGGGCGGAGCCGCGCACCACATCGCGCAGGTCCACATCCTCGGCCTCGGCGGCGGCGATCGCGCGTTCCATGCGGCTGGCCTCGCCCATGGCGCGCACCAGCGCACCGAGACGTGCGGCGCCATCGCGGGCGCGGGCCAGGTAAGGCTGCGCCTCGGCGGGGAGCTGGGCATGTTCGAGGTTGTCCAGCGAGGACTTCACGATGGCCAGCGGGGTGTTCAACTCGTGCGACAGCTTCGATGCCAGCGTGCGCAGGTAATCGGTATAGCCGCCCACCACATCGAACAGTTTCTCGAAGCTGCGCGCCAGGTCGCCGATCTCGTCGCGGGCGTCGCTCATCGGAAAGGTGATGCGCTGGGTCTGGCCGTCCAGACGGCCATCGTTCAACTGCGCCCGCTCGGCCGCGTTGCGCAGGCGCGCCAGGCGCACGCCGAGTCGGGTGGCGAACGCCAGCAGGATCGCGCCGGCCACCAGCAGCACGCCGATACTGGTCAGCAGCAGGCCCAGCAAGGCGCGGTTGGCCAGCAACGGCACGGCGCGGCTGGCCTGTTCCAGCAGCAGCACACCGTCGATCCGGCCATCGCGAACGATCGGCACCGCCGCCGACAACACCACGCTGCCGCGCTCCTCGCCGGCGCGCCAGACGCTGGCGGGATGGCCCGATGCAGCGGTCGCCACTTCGCCGGTCACCAGGCGCGGCACGTCCTGCGACCACAGATCGGCGTCCTCCAGCCGCGCGGCCAGCAGCGAGCGGTAGACCAGCGCGGCAAACCAGCCGGGCTGCGCTTCCACACCGGGCCGGGTATGCAGATCGCCACTGCGCGCCAGCAACCAGCCGCCGGGTGCCAACACGCGTGCCTGCACGCGGTCGGGCGCCAGCTGCGCCAGTTCGGCCGACAGCGCCTCCGAGTAGCCCAGCAACGGTCGCACCGGGGCCGCCATGCGGTCGCCACCGATGGCGGCGACGTAGGCACCCACGCCCAAGCCGCGCAACGGCAGCGTGGCCGGCAGGCGCAGTTCCACCCGGAAGCCGCTGCCGTCCTCCTGCCATTGCGCCGCAAGCTGGTCGGGCAGACCGGGCACCGGCGGGTCGAGCGGTGGCGCCGTCACCGCACCTGGCGCGGCACTGGCCAGCAGATAGCGCTGCTGGCCGGCGTCGTTGGCCAGCGCCAGGATCAGGTGGTCGGCGGCCAGCGCGTTCGCGTCGCCCGCGTCGGCGCGGGTGCGCTGGGTGTCGCTGACCTGGGCGTACAGGTACAGGCCGTCGCCATCGCGCGCCAGCAGCAGCGTGCCATCGGAACCACGATGGGGATGCAGCGGCTGGCGCCACGGGGTCAGCGGCGCCCAGTCGTCGGCATAGCCGTCCACGGTGATCGGGTTGATTGCGGTCTGCACGTACCAGCCCGCGTCGCCCTGGGCCTGCACCGCGCCGGTCACCGCCAGGCTGCGCGCCACCGCCCGCGCCGAGGCCAGCAAGGCCTGCGCCTGGCCTTCGCGCAGCAGCGATTCCATCTGCCGCGCGTATTGCCAGCCGGCCACCGGCAAGGCCAGCGTGCACAGCGCCACCAGCAGCAGTTTGCGACGCAGCGTCATCGGTCGATCAGCGGCCGCGCCGTTCAGCCGCCACGTGCGTTGCGCGCACGGGCAGGCGCGGCGCCGCCGCGATAAGGCGCATAGCGCGTGGCGACCACCACGCGCATGAAGTCATTCAGCAGGGCGCGCCGCTGCGGGTCGTTGTCGTCCACCGTCATCGACCAGCTCAGGCGGATCCCGCTGTCCTTGCCCGGGTCGCAGAACACCAGCACGTCGTCGATGTGGTCGCTGCCCTGGTAGACCGTGGCCTCGCAGATCATGCTTCGGTGCCGTACGGCAAAGCCCGACACCTTGCCGGCGGGATCGAGCTGCAGGTAGCGCTTGTGGTCGGCCTGCAGTTCGTCCGCCATCGTGGGCAGTTTCCGCGGCCATACGTTCAGCACCATCACGCGCTGCGGCTTGCCGGTCCATTCGCCGCGGTAGAGCACGGCGTCGACGCCGATCGCGCGGGCGTACAGGCAGCAGTCGCGGGTCCAGCCCGGCGGTGTCGCCACGGCGATCGACCACGCGGGCACGTCGCCGTCGCGCGCGCCGTGCGCCAGCACGTCATTGGCCGGCGACGCGGCGGCGGCCGTGCCGGCCACGAGCAGCAGCGCCAGCATCATCCACATGCGTGGCATCACGGCTTCCACCGGTAGCCCACGCCGTGCACGGTCTCGATCGCGTCGAACTCCGGCGCCACCGCGATGAACTTCTTGCGGATGCGCTTGATGTGCGAGGTGATGGTGGCGTCGTCCACCACCAGTTCCGCCTCGCGCATCAACTGGTCGCGGTTTTTCACGTGGCCGGGGAAGCGGATCAGCGTATGCACCATCCAGAATTCGGTGACGGTCAGCGGCACCTCGGCATCGTTCCAGGTGATGCGCATGCGCTCGGACTCCAGCTTCAGCGGGCCGTGCTCGATCACCGTTTCGCTGGACGCCGGCGCCTTCAGCGACTCTATGCGGCGGAACAGCGCCGCGATGCGCGCGGCCAGCTGATGCAGGCTGGTGTCCTTGCTGAGGTAGTCGTCGGCACCCAGGCGCAGGCCGGAGATCACGTCGAAATCCGAATCGCGCGCGGTGAGGAAGATCAGCGGCAAGGTGGCCGACTTCGCCCGCAGTTCGCGGCACAGGTCGAAACCGCCTTCCGGCTCGTCACCCAGGCCGATGTCGATGATCACCAACTCCGGCAGCCGCATCGCGAATGCGCTGGACGCTTCCTGGCGCGACGCGTAGCCGCGCGCGTCATAGCCGAAACGGTTCAACGCCTCGACGTAGTTGGCGCGAATGGACGGCTCGTCCTCGACGATGGCAATGCTGCGACCCATGGCTGGCTCCCGTGTGGAGCGTGCAGCGTGCTATGCGCGCTGCCGCCACGCAAGGCGCGGCGACGCGACGCCCGCGTTTTGCCATGGGCAACACCCGGGATTGCCTTGCCGGAACCTACTTGGAAGGCGCCCCGACCGCTTTCAGCGCACCCACGCTGACATGCCCGGCCCAGCCATCGAACAACTGCTCGGCGTACACATCCAGCTTCTTCGCCACGAGCTCCACCGGCATGTCGGCCCCGCCGCAGGCGGACATGTTGTTGTTGGCCTGGTATTCGGGCACGACCGTACCGATGTGGGACACGTTCAAGCCGGCGATGCAGACCTGCTGACCCGCGCTGGACCGCGCCACCAGGGCATCGCGCTCATGCTCGAAACGCATTTCCGCGCGCCGCGCCGCGTGCGCATCCTCATACGTGGGCAGCATCGACTGCCACAGGGCCTGCGCCCGTACCCGCTCCTGCGGCGTGGCCTGTTGCCACGCCGAGGTGAAGATCGCGCTGTAGTTGGGGTCTTTGCGTTCCGCCGCCAGGCCCATCCAGGCCAGCCCGAGCGGTCGGTCAAGCTGGCCGGTGTCGCCCTTGAAATAGCCGATGCCCAGCAGGAACTGCGCCGACTTGTTGCCCCAGCCGGCTGCGATCCGCAGCATCCTCCTGCTGCGGGGATAGTTTCCCCTGGCCAGGTCGCGAACCCCGACGCAGTAGTAGTAGCTGCCCGGCAGGAAGTGCTCCAGGCCCTGCGGGCAATAGACCTTGCCCAGGTCATCGACCGTGCGGTCGATTTCAAACAGGCTCGCCGAACCGGTGCCGCCGGTTGTCGGGGCAGATTTTTGCTGGTCGATCCCGGCGGCGCTCGCGCATGAGGCCAGACCCAGTGCCCCGGCGAGAACCGCTCCACCCAAGCTCTTGAAATCCATGACCGCCACCTCCTCCAATGACCCGAGGGGCCGAGCAACGCCGCTGCCCCGGTATCGCCAGATATCTGCCGCCGAATTGCCTGCTTCGGACAGTAATCCCACCCCACGAACCGTTCAAATCCGTCGTGTACCCCCAACCCCGTGAATGCCATGCCTGCTTCCGATCGATTGAACGTGGACCCCAACGCCGAGCTGCGCAGCTTCGAGCCGCTACGTGTCTCGCTGGCGCTCGGCGCGCTGCTGCTGGGCTTCCTGCTGGGGGCGTACTGACGGCGGCGGCGGAAACCTGAACAAATCCGCCGTGTTGGCCGGGGAACCAACCCGGCCGGCCTGGGTCAGAACAGGGGATTGGCCTCGTCATGCCATTGCCGTGGATACCGGGGACCGCCGCTGATCCCTCTCTGCAGCGGCGGCACCGGTCGGCGGGCCAATCAAGTGGTGACTCACACGTCGACGATGACGTTTCTCCCGGCCAGTCCCTGCTGGTCGGGATTTTTATGCGCGGCTCAGCGAGCCTGGGCGATGGCTTCGCGCATCGCGGCGATCTCGGCGCGGTAATCGCCGGCGTGGAAGATCGCCGAGCCGGCCACGAAGGTGTCGGCACCAGCGGCCGCGATGGCCCCTATATTCTGCGCGGTGACGCCGCCGTCGATCTCCAGCCGGATCGCACGGCCGCTGGCGTCGATGCGCGCTCGCGCCTGGCGCAGTTTCTCCAGCGCGGCAGGGATGAACTTCTGCCCGCCGAAACCCGGGTTGACCGACATGATGAGGATCATGTCGAGCTTGTCCATCACGTAATCGAGATGGTCCAGCGGCGTGGCCGGGTTGAACACCAGACCGGCCTGGCAGCCCGAATCCTTGATCAGCCCCAGCGTGCGATCGATGTGCTCGCTGGCTTCGGGGTGGAAGCTGATCAGGCTGGCACCGGCCTTGGCGAAGTCGGGCACGATGCGGTCCACCGGCTTGACCATCAGGTGCACGTCGATCGGCGCCGTGATGCCGTACTTGCGCAGCGCGCCCAGCACCATCGGGCCCATGGTGAGGTTGGGCACGTAATGGTTGTCCATCACGTCGAAATGCACCCAATCCGCACCGGCCGCCAGCGCGGCGGCGGTGTCCTCGCCCAGCCGCGCGAAATCGGCGGCGAGGATGGAGGGGGCGATGATCGGGGCTTGCTTGGTCATTGGAGGGCCGGGAATCGGGAATGGGGAATAGGGAATGGGAAGTTCACGAAATCCGTGGGGAATACGGTAATCATCATGCTCTGAAACGGATACCCCGGCCAACCGACACGTCACGGCCGACCGCGTCTACCGATTCCCGATTCCCTATTTCCCATTCCCGTCACTTGAACCCGCGCGCTTCCTTGATCCGGTCGTACGCCGCGTTGATCTCGCTGGCGCGCGACTCGGCGCGCTTGCGCATGTCGTCGGGCAGGTCACCCAGGCGGTCGGGATGGTGTTCGGAAATCAGCTTGCGGTAGGCGCGCTTGATCGCGCGATCGTCGGCGTTGCGGTCGACGCCCAGCACCGTGTACGGGTCGGGACCCTGGCTGGAGCGTTGCGGCGGCACGTAGCCGCCCGGACCCGCACCCGGGCCATGGCCGCGGCGGCCGGGACCGGCGTTCCACGCATAACCCTTCATCGCCATCAGCGCCATCAGCTCCATGTCACTGATCCGCAGCGCGAACGCCAGCTGGCGCAGGATGGCCATCTTCTCCGGCGGCGGGTTGCCTTCGGCCAGCACGGTCTCGATCACCACATCCAGCACCGGGAACGCGTGGTCGCGGCGCATGCCCACCCACTGGCGCAACTCGTTGATGGTGTGGGTGACGTCGAACTCCGGCTGCTTGCCCACGTTGAAACTGGTGGCCGCCTGCTTGCGCTGCTCGGCGCCCAGGCCCATGCGGCTCATCAGGCGCTCGGCGATGGCGATTTCCGCCTCCGACACGCGGCCATCGGATTTCGCCACCGCGCCCAGCAGGGTGAACAGCGGACCCACGAAACCACCCGCCTCCGGCGTGGCGCGCTTGCGCTGGCTGTGGCGCAGGTTGTCGAAGATGAAGCCGATGATCGCGCCGGTGATCGCGCCGGCGCCGTGCGCGATCAGCAGGCCGAAGAACGTGAACCACAAGGTATACGAGTAACTCATGGCTGCGCCTGCCGCGTGGTGGGCTGCGCGCTGTACCAGCGCGCCAGCGCGTCGAGGTCGGCGGCGCTGACGGCGCCGATGGCGGTGCGCATCACCGGCACGTCGCGGCGGCCGTCGCGATACTGCGCCAGCGCGTCGCGCAGGTAGTCGAGCCGCTGGCCGGCCAGGTTCGGCGCACCGGGCATGGTGGCTTCGCCATTGGCGCCGTGGCAGGCCGCGCACAAGCCCAGCCGCGCGGGGCGCGGCACGGTCTGGGCGCAAAGCGTGGAAGCGGCGACAAGGCACAGTCCCGCGAGCAATGAAATTCGCATCGGCAACACATGGGGCTAAAGGTCGACAATTCTAGCAGTGCACCCGCAACCCGCCGCGCGGACCGGACGCCGTGTGCGCCGATGCCGCATTTCCGGCCGCCCGGCCGCAGCCGTTAGAATGGGCGTCTCTCCCCCAGCGGAACCGCCGTCGTGCCCACCACCTTGCTGCAATCGAACCTGCCCGGCCTGGAATTGATTCACCGTGGCAAGGTGCGCGACGTCTACGCGCTGTCCGACGACCGCTTGCTGATGGTGGCGACCGACCGGCTCTCGGCCTTCGACGTGGTGCTGCCCAACCCGATCCCGGGCAAGGGCGAGATGCTGACCCAGATCTCCAACTTCTGGTTCGCCAAGACCGCGCACCTGGTACCCAACCACCTGCTCGACGTGCCGCTGGCCGAGGTACTGCCGCCCGGCACCGACCTGGCGCTGTACGAAAAGCGCGCGGTGGTAACGCGGCGGCTGAAGCCGGTGCCGGTGGAGGCGATCGCCCGCGGCTACCTGATCGGCTCCGGCTGGAAGGATTACCGCGCCACGGGCGCGCTGTGCGGCATCACCTTGCCGGCCGGACTGCAGCAGGCACAGCAACTGTCCGAACCGATCTTCACCCCGTCGACCAAGGCCGCCGTGGGCGACCACGACCAGAACGTCAGCTACGAAGTGATGGTGGACGCGGTGGGCGCCGAGCTGGCCGGCAAGGTGCGCGAGGCCACGCTGGCAATCTACCGCTGGGCAGCGGCCTATGCGGCCGAGCGCGGCATCATCATCGCCGACACCAAGCTGGAATTCGGCACCGATGCCAGCGGCAAGCTGTACGTGATGGACGAGATGCTGACGCCCGACTCCTCGCGCTTCTGGCCCGCCGACGAATACCGCGTGGGCATCAGCCCACCCAGCTACGACAAGCAGTTCGTGCGCGACTGGCTGGAAACGCAGGACTGGAACAAGACCGCGCCCGGCCCGGTGATCCCCGACGAGGTGATCGCCCGCACCGCCGCGAAATACGGCGAGGCGCTGCACAAGCTGGCCGGCATCCGGCTCGACTGATCGGCAACCAGGCTCCGGAGATCCCCATGCGCACCATGCAGGATTGGCTCGACAGCTACAGCCGGGATCACCAGAACCCCACCAACCAGGTTTTCCACTGGCTGTGCGTGCCGCCGATCGTGTGGTCGGTGATCGCGCTGCTGTGGGCGGCCCCGGTG
>JBIQMK010000169.1:0-7495 GCA_044463365.1 Rhodanobacter sp.
TTCCAGCGAAAGCTGGAATCAAGTGCCTTCATGCCGTTACCGAGACACTGGATCCCAGCTTGCGCTGGGATGACGGCTTGTTCAGGCCTTCGCTAACTGATCCGTTCGGTCATGCGGTGGCGGCCGGTCAGGCGCGCCCAGCGCAGGCCGATGTCGATCCACATCAGGTAGGTGGCTTCCATCAACAACCGGCCCAGGTAGCGCGGTCGCCGTGGCAATACCGGCTCGGCGGCGATCGGCACGCTGTCGAAACCCAGCCGCCGGGCCAGCAGCAGACAGCGCGCCAGGTGGTAACGGCTGGTGACCAGGGCCACGGCGGGCAGCTCGCCGGCGGGCGGTTGTGCCTGCAACAGGCGGCGGGCGTGGCGCAGGTTTTCCAGCGAATCGATCGAATCCTGCTCCAGCTCGATCCGTGCCGCCGCGGGCAGGCCTCGCTGTCGCAGCCAGAGCAAGCCGGCCTCCGCCTCGCTGCAACTGCCGCCGCTGCGGCCACCCAGCAACAGCAGGTGGGCGGTCTGCTCCTGCCGGAGCAGTTCCAGCGCCCGGCGCAGGCGCTGGCGGTAATCGGCCTGCGGCTGGCCGTGGCCCAACCGCTGCCCGAACACCAGCACCGTCATCCGACTCGGTGGTGCCAGCGGGCTGCGCGCGGCGATCCGCCAGACGTGGATCAGGTAGCCCAGCCATACCAGTCCGGCGCTCAGCAGTCCCACCAGCACCGTCACCAGCGCCGCGTATTGCACGTCGCGGTCACGCAGGTAGCGCAGGCGTCGTTGCGCGGGAGAGAGAGGGGGAGACACGGATGGATGCATGCGCAAAAGGAGGGGCAGTGTGCGCAAACGCCACGGACCGTGCAAACGCCGTGAAGACGATCCTCACATTTGTCAGCATCGCGACAAGGCTCCGATCAGACTAGGCAAGCCCCGGAGCGACCGCTACGCTTCGGTGGATGTCCTTGTCGATGATGCCTCTCGCGGTGACCGCGTACACCGCCACTTCCGCCATGGGCCACGGCCTGGCCGCCCAGCGCGAGACGCTGGAGTGCATGCGCAGCGGTCTGCGCCCCAACGATTTCAGCAGCGCGCCGCTGGCGTGCTGGATCGGCCGGGTCGACGGCTTGGAACAGGCCGCCCTGCCAGCGTCATACGCGGTCTGGGAATGCCGCAACAACCGGCTGGCCTGGCTGGGACTGAACCAGGACGACTTCCTTACCCGGGTGCAGGCCGCGCGGCGACGCCATGGCGCCGGTCGCATCGGGTTGTTCATGGGTACGTCCACGTCCAGCATCGGCGCCACCGAGGAGGCCTATCGGCGGCTCGACCCCGATGGCGGCCTGCCGGACGACATGCTGCGCCCGTCGATCCACACGCCGCACTCGCTGGCGGCCTTCGTGGCCACGGCGCTGCAGCTGGAAGGCCCCTGCCTCACCGTGTCCACTGCCTGCTCGTCCAGCGCCAAGGTGTTCGCCAGCGCCCAGCGGATGATCGCGCTGGGGCTGATCGATGCGGCGGTGGTAGGTGGTGTGGATACCTTGTGCGACAGCGTGCTGTTCGGCTTCAACGCGCTGGAGCTGGTGTCGTCACGGCCATGCCGCCCGTTCGACGCGGCGCGCGACGGCATTTCGATCGGCGAGGCGGCGGGCTTCGCGCTGCTGCAGCCGGTGGAGCTGGCGCCACAGGCACCGCGGTTGCTGGGCTATGGCGAAGCCAGCGATGCGCATCACATGTCCACGCCGCACCCGCAGGGGCTGGGCGCCGAGCTGGCGCTGCAGGCGGCGCTGGCACGGGCCGGGCTCGCCCCGGCGCAGGTCGACTACATCAACCTGCACGGCACCGCCAGCCAGAAGAACGACGAGGTGGAAGCCGCGCTGGTCAACCGCACCTTTCCCGCCACCACGCGCGCCAGCTCCACCAAGGGCTTCACCGGCCATACGCTGGGCGCGGCCGGCATCCTGGAGGCGACCGTGGCGCTGCAGGCGATCGAACACGGCCTGGTCCCCGGCAATCTGGGCGGCGATACGCCGGACCCGGCCTGCGGCCCCAGCTTCGCCTGGCGCAACGAGCGGCGGGCGGTGCGGGCGGCGTTGAGCAATTCGTTCGGTTTCGGCGGCAACAACGCCTGCCTGGCGTTTGCCGCGGCGGGGTTTGCGACATGAGCGCGCTGCGTATCCACGTCGAGGGCATGGGTTTGTGGTCGCCGCAGCTGGCCGATTTCGATGCTTTGCGCAGCCTGCTCGATGGCGGCTCGCCGGCACCGCCGCCGGCGCGTCCGGCCGCGGCCAGGATGCCGCCGAACGAGCGCCGTCGCGCACCCGAAAGCGTGCTGCTGGCGGTGGAGGCGGCCGGCCAGGCGGTGGCCATGAGCGGACGCGATGCCACCACCCTCGCTTGCGTCTTCGCCTCGTCGCATGGCGAGCAGTCGATCACCGACTACATGTGCGCCACGCTGGCGCGCTCGCCGGCCGAACTGTCGCCGATCCGCTTCCACAACTCGGTGCACAACGCGCCGGCCGGCTACTGGACCATCGCCGTCGGTTGCCGCGAACCGTCCACCGCCGTGTGCGCCCATCGCGCCAGCTTCGGCGCCGGCCTGCTGGAGGCGGCCGGCCAGGCGCTGGCCGAACAGCGCCCGGTGTTGCTGGTGTGCGTCGACACCGCCAGCAGCGGCCCGCTGGGCGAGGTCATCGGCGGCGACCAATCCTTCGCCTGTGCGCTGGTGCTGGCGCCGGCGGCAAGCCCGGCCACGCGGGCGCGCCTCGATATCCAGCTCGACGCCGGTGGCGCCGAGACCGGATTGCCGCCGCCGCTGGATGGCTGGCGCGCAGGCAATGCCTCGGCTGAGGCGTTGCCCTTGCTGGTCCGGCTTGCCCGCGGTTCCGGCCACTGCCAGCTGGCCGCCGGCCCCGCGCTGGGTTTGCGGATCGACACGGAGACCACCGCTTGACCGCCCCGCGCTGGTGCGTGCTGATCCCCTGCCTCAACGAGGAGGCGGCGATCCGGTCGGTGGTCGAGTCGGTGCTGGCGCTGGGCGCGCCGGTAATCGTGGTCGACGACGGCTCGGACGACCGCACCCCGGAAATCGTGGCCGCGCTGCCGGTGACCCTGCTGCGCCATACGCGGCGCCGCGGCAAGGGCGAAGCGCTGCGGCGCGGCTTTCGCGAGGCGTTGCGCCAGGGCTACGACGCCGTGGTGACGATGGACGGCGACGGCCAGCACCTGGCCGCCGACATCCCGCGCATGGTGGCCGCCGCCGCCCGCTATCCGGGCCACATCGTGATCGGCGCGCGCCTGCTCGACAAGCAGCAGCAGCCCAAGGGCCGCCGCCGCGCCAACGCCGTGGCCGACTGGGGCGTGTCCTGGGCCTGCGCGCAGCCGGTGGCCGACACCCAGAGCGGGCAGCGCTGGTATCCGCGTGCGGCGCTGGAGCTGGTCGACCTGCCGGCGGAGCACTTTGTTTTCGAGGCCGCCATCCTGATCGTGGCCTCGCGCGAGAAGAAAATCGGCGTGGTCTCCGTACCGATCGCTTCGCGCTACCATGGCCCATTCCGGCCCAGTCATTTCAACCCGGTACGCGACGTTGTCCGTATCACGGTTTACACCATTGGCCGGGTGGTGCATTACGGCCATATCATCGCCAGCTATCGGCGTTCGCGTGGCGCGCCGACCATCGTGCAGGAGCAGCGAGAGGTCGTTTGAGGGTTCCGGGGAGAAGGCAGTGTTGCTGTTGCAGCTGGTCGTGATATTGACGGCGTCGAGGGCGCTGGCGTGGGTGTTGCGCTGGCTCGGGCAACCGCGGGTGATCGGGGAGATGCTGGCCGGCCTGGCGCTGGGGCCGATCCTGCTGGGGGCGCTGGCGCCGCAGTGGCAGCAATGGCTGTTCGCGGCCGACACGCTGCCCGCGCTGGATGCGTTGAGCCAGCTGGGCCTGGTGCTGTTCATGCTGATCGTGGGCGCCGAACTGCGCCTGCCGACCGGTTCGCGCCGCTCGCTGCGCACGGCTGGCGCGGTGGGCGTGCTGGCGGTGCTGCTGCCGATGGCGCTGGGCCTGCTGATCGCGCCCGGCCTGCAGGCACGCTTCGCGCCGCCCGGGGTCGGGTTCTGGCCGTTCGCCATGTTCCTGGCCGCGGCCATCGGCATTACCGCCATGCCGGTGCTGGCGCGCATCCTCAAGGATTCGGGCCGCACCTGCACGCCGGTCGGGCAACTTGCCCTGGCGAGCGCCGCGGTGGCCGACGTGCTGGCCTGGCTGGCGCTGGCGTTTGCCATGGCGATGGCCTCGTCGCACGGCGACTGGACCCCGTTCCTGCGCGCGTCGATCGGCGTCGTGGCGATGATCCTGCTGTGCCTGGGCGTGCTGCGTCCGTGCCTGGCGTGGCTGTTGCGGCGCCATGCGCAGCAAGGCCATCCGGACGGCTACATGCTGGCGCTGCTGCTGATCGGCACGTTCGCCTGCGGCGCGCTGACCCACTGGATGCACCTGCACGCGGTGTTCGGCGCCTTCCTGTTCGGCGTCGCGTTACCGCGCAACGACGCCCTGCTGGCCAGCCTGATCCTGCGGCTGGAGAACATCACCGTGATGGCCTTGCTGCCGGTGTTCTTCGCGCTGGCCGGCCTGAGCACCACCGCCGCCGCGCTGGACTTCCAGGCGTTTGGCGCCCTGGCGCTGATCCTGCTGGTGGCGGCATCCGGAAAACTGTGCGGCGGCGCCGTGGGCGCACGGCTGGGTGGTTATCGCTGGCGCGATGCGTTCGCTGTGGGCTCGCTGATGAACGCCCGCGGCATGATGGAGCTGATCGTGCTGAAGGTCGGTCTCGATGCCGGCGTGATCGGCCCCCAGCTGTTCACGATCCTGCTGCTGATCGCCATCATCACCACGATGATGGCCACGCCCATGCTGGTCGCACTGGACCGCCGGCCCGCGGCACCGCAGCCGATGATCCCGCCCGACACCATGCGCCACGCCCACCCGTTGGACTAGACATGACCGCCACCATGGACGGCCAAAACACGCATGACGTCGTCATCCTGGGCGGCGGCCTTGCCGGGCTGACCCTGGCGCTGCAACTTCACGACCGGCTTCCCCAGCTCGATATCGTAGTGCTGGAGCGCGCCACCCATCCGTTGCCGCAGGCCGCGCACAAGGTGGGCGAATCCACCGTCGATATCGGCGCGCACTACTTCGGCGAAACGCTGGGCCTGCGCGATTACCTGCAGCGCGAGCACATCCTGAAGTTCGGCCTGCGCTATTTCTTCACCCACGGCAGCGACGCGATCGACAGCGTTGCCGAGCTGGGCGTCAGCGAAGTGTTTCCCGCCCCCAGCTATCAGCTGGACCGCGGCATCTTCGAGAATTTCCTGGGCCAGGAAGCGCTTCGCCGCGGCATCGATTTTCGCCCGGGCACCCGCGTGCGCGGCTTCGACCTGGGCAAGGGCAGCGACGGCCATGTCGTGCGCTGCGGCGATACGGATGGCGACCACGTGCTGCGCGCGCGCTGGCTGGTGGATGCCTCCGGCCGCGCCGGGCTGCTGCGGCGGCGGCTGGATCTCACGGTGGACAACGGCCACCACGTCAACGCCGCCTGGTTTCGCGTCGACGAACGGCTCAAGCCCGACGACTGGTCCAATGATCCGGACTGGCGCCGCCGCTGCACGCCGCCGGAGCGCTGGCGCTCCACCAACCACCTGTGCGGCCCCGGCTACTGGGTGTGGCTGATTCCGCTGGCCTCGGGCGCGCATTCGGTCGGCATCGTGGCGGACGCGGCCATGCATCCGCTGGAGGAGTTCAACACCTTCGAGCGCGCCCAGGCATGGCTGGCGCGCCATCAGCCGGCGGTGGCGCGCGAGGTGGCGCGGTGTGCCGACAAGCTGCTGGATTTCCGCTTCCTGCGCAATTATTCCTACGGCTGCTCGCAGCTGTTCAGCGCCGACCGCTGGGCGCTGGCCGGCGAGGCCGGTGCGTTCCTCGACCCGTTCTACTCCCCCGGCAGCGACTTCATTGCCATCGGCAACACCTACATCTGCCAGCTGATCGCCGACGACCACGCCGGCCTGCCGCTGGCGTCGCGCGTGCGCAGCTACGAGCGGCTGTACCAGTCCTTCTACGACAGCATGCTGCAGATTTTCCGCGGCCAGTACCCGCTGTTCGGCGACGTCACCGTGATGGCCGCCAAGATCATCTGGGATCACGCGTTCTACTGGGGCGTGCTGTGCCAGCTGGTGTTCCAGCAGCGGCTGGCCGACGTGGCGCTGTTCGCCGACGTGGCACCCGAGCTGGCGCTGGCGCAGGAGCTCAACCAGCGCATGCAGGCCTGCTTTCGCCAGTGGCACGAAACCACCACGCCGCATAATCCGCCGGTGATCTTCGACCAGCGCCAGCTGCCCTGGTTCGTCGCCCTCAACACGGGCATGCACGACAGCCTGGACGATGCCGGCGTGCGCGAGCGGCTGCGTGAGAATGTGCGCTTGCTGCAGGGCCTGGCGGATGCCATGGCGGCACAGGCGGCCGCCAGTGGCGCGGACGTGGATGACATACCGTCCGGCCAGCCGCAGCCGCTGTTGTTCGTGGCGCCGGCCTGAACCTGCCGGTTTTGCCCGACGCGGGTCGAGCTCAGCCGACCGCGTAGATCACGGCCGCGCGACCCGTCGCCAGCACGCGGCCGCGATGCTCGACGCGGAACGCGTATTGCGCGCCGCTGTCGTCGGCGTAGAGGCATTCGGCATGGACGTCCAGACGGCCATCCAGGCTGTCGACATATTCCGCGTGCAACTGCACGTCGCGCAGGCTGACCAGCCGCCCCGCCCGCACTTTCTCCACGCCATCCGCCCGCGCCAGCAGCGCGCCGTGCACGGCCATCGCCTGGGCGCCGTACTCGGCCAGATGCACGGCGTGCAGGCCGTGTTCGCCGCGCAGCGGGTTGTCGGCGCGTGCGTGACCATCGCTGATGGCGTGGATCGTTTTTGCGTCCCACGCCAGCACGCCGTCGAGCAGGCACATCGTGCCTGCGTGCGGAATCAAATGAGCCCAGTCAGTTTTCGGAAGCATGCGGCGCCATTAGGATCGACAGGCAGAAATGGAAGGCGACGCCCAGGCTCACGGTGAGCCCGATCGCGCGCAGCACCGGGATCGTGGCCCACGCCAGCATGCCGAACACCAGCAGCGCGGACAGCACGCACACCAGCGTGGCGTGCAGCGTGCGCCGCTGCTCGGCCGGGTCGCCGGTGTCGCGTTCGAAGAACAGCGCGTAGTGCAGGCCCAGCCCGCCGGCCAGGATCAGCGCCACCAGGTGGAACAGCGATATCTCGATGCCGGCCGCGCGCTCCACCGCCAGCACCAGGAAGGTGGCCAGGGTCATCGGCGCCAGCACGTGCCAGGCGCGGCGCACGCTGCGCAAGGCGAAGCTGATGGTCAGCACCAGCAGCACTGCCGCGGCCAGCAGCGCCTGCAGGATGCGCGTGCGGTAATCGACCACCAGCGATTCGGACGCGGCCTTCAGGTCGAG
>JBIQMK010000170.1:0-7451 GCA_044463365.1 Rhodanobacter sp.
CCGGCGGTGCCCGGCTTGCCCTGCAAGCCTTCGACCACGGCAGCGGCATAGCTGGCCACCACGGCCGGATCTTCCGAATAGCCTTCGAACGCGCGGCCCCAGCGATCGTCCTGCGGCACCGTGAGCGTGGGCGCAAACGTCCAGTTGATGCCTGTCGCGCGCGCCTCCTCGGCCGTGGCGGCGGCGATTTCGGCAACCAGCGCGGGATCGCGCATGGCGCCCAGCGCGGAGTTCTGCGGGAAGATCGTGGCGCCCACCACGTCGTTGTGACCATGCACGGCATCCACGCCGAACAGCACGGGAATCCCCAGGCCACCGTCGGAGGTGTCGACGGACGCGTGATAGAACGCGTCAGACAATTCCAGCCAGGCTTTGCCGCCGGACAGCTTGCCGCCGGGCTTGGAGTTGCCACCCGCCAGGATGGAGCCGAGCCGGTACTTGCGCACCTCGTCCGGGGTGACACTGGCGATGTCAGCCTGGATGATCTGGCCGACCTTGTCCTCGTCCGACATCCTGGCCAGCAGGCTTTTCACGCGCTGCTCCAACGCCGCGTCATGGGCGAGCGGCCACTTCACCTTGGGCCACGCGTCAGGATGCACTACCGCCGAGCGCCCCCCGTCGGTCGGTGTGGGCTTGACGTCGGCGCTGCAGGCGCTGGCGAAGGAGAAGGCGCAAACGAGCGCCCCTGCCGTCGAGAAAGCCCGTTTGATCGACACCCGCCGATCACGAAAGACAAGCTGCATGGTGACTCCCCCATCCGCGCCATGGCGTGATTGCCACGACCTCGTATCCGTTCGAGTATTTGCCGAACGTGACAGCGCTGTCAATCGACACGGCGCGCGGCCCAGCGCGCCGAAAAACCTCAGGAAAGAATCATCCCCGCGTCAGGGGCGTATGCGCCTGGGCGCCACTCCCGTGGATTGCCGCAGCCGCAGCGTGTACGGCACCGACACCATCTGGCCCGGCTTTCCGCTCTTGATGGTGCGCAGCAATTGCATCGCCGCGATCCGCCCCATGTCCTGGCTGGGCTGCCGCACGGTGGTCAGTGCGGGCCAGACCTGGCGCGAGAGCGGAATGTCATCGAAGCCGCAGACGGAAACATCCTTCGGCACCCGAAGCCCCCTTTCGGCTGCCGCCCAGAGGACACCCGCGGCGGTGTCGTCGTTGGCGCCGAAAATTGCCGTGGGCCGATGCTCGAGCGCAAAAAGCCGGCGCGCCCCCGCCACGCCCGAGTCGAAGGAAAACTGGCCTTCGACGACCAATGCCGGATCGTAGGCAAGATGCGCCTGCTCCAGGCCGTCGCGATAGCCGCGCAGGCGCCACACGTTGCCCCCATGCTTTGGATGCCCGGTGATATGGGCAATCCGCCGATGGCCCAGCGACGCGAGGTGCTGCACCATTTCGCAGGATGCCGAACGTTCGTCGAGCGTGGCGCCGACACCCTCGGTGTAGTTTTTTGGCGAAATGCTCGCCCAGGGAATACCGCGGGCGCGAAGCAGGTCCAACAGCGCCGCGTGGTCGCAGATGGGCGGCGTCAACAGCAGGCCATCCAGCCTGAACTGCGATATCAACGCATCCACCCGCTCGACGAAATCGTGCGCGCCCGACACGAGCGGTCGAACCATCATGCTGTACTGATGCGCGTCGCATGCTTCCAGCGCCCCCTGCTGAACTTCCATGACGTAGTGCGGCGAGGGGTTGTCGTACAACAGGGCGACCAGGAACGCACGGTTGCTGGCGAGACTGCGCGCGGACGGATTCGGCCGATACCCGAGCGCTTCCACCGCGGCGAGGATGCGCTGACGCATTTCATCCCGGACGTTGGGCTCGTCGTTCAGCACGCGCGAGACCGTCTTCGGGGATGCCCCCGCTTCCCGCGCCACATCCTCGATGCGCGCCCTCATCGGCGAGCTCCTCCGGTACTCATCGTGATTGCCCCTTCCGTAGCTGTCCGGCGCGGTGATGTGGAACTTGGGGCTGCCGACATAACCATGCGACATATGCATATGCCAACCCGGCATCATCCCCCGAATGGCGCTGGCATGCGATTCCCCGGGCGCCATATTACGAAAAATTGACAGCGCTGTCACACTCATGTACACCGTCGCTGTCAGGGCACTGTCGCGGGGAAAACAACCGGAAATGAGTAACCGCTATTCCGAGCATTCTGTTGCACGAAAATCGCGACTGGCACCGGCCCCGACAACTTCGGCGTCGACGTTCCGCGCAGATCGCGTTGCTCGCACTGCGGCGCTGGACAGGGCATATGCACTGTGATAAAGATGTTAACGCTAACATCAGATCGCGTTCGCCCGGCGCCCACGCGCGCGGTGAACGGGGTGACGGACTAAGGGCGCCCACGGACGCCTGGCTGAAGTTGTTCGGGGAGTCGAGGGAGGCAGAAAAGGCGGATCAAAATGTCCGCAGGCGTTCCGGGGATGGAGACGTCTTATTGGTCAACCAGCAGTCACCAGAATGCCGGACGGGAATTCGGTGGCGCGAACTTGGTTGAAGGCCATGAAGTGGAAGGACCCGCAACGTGGATAAGAAACTTCGCACGCACCATTGTTTGCTATTGAGTTCAATTAATTGGAAGGGGAGTGCACACGAATGAACCACAACAAGTTTAAGCACCTCAGGTCGAAGGTGATGTTCACCATCGTCGGTGGTGCGGTCATCATCAACCCGCTCTACGCGCAGGACACGCAGCCGGCCGCGCCGGCAGCGCAGCAGTCGCAGAAGCCCGATGCGACCACGTTGCAGACCGTGACGGTCAGCGGCGTGCGTAACAGTCTCGAACAGTCGATGAACATCAAGCGTTACGCCATCGGCGGTGTCGATGCGGTCAGCGCCGAAGACATCGGCAAGATGCCCGACACCAACTTGGCTGAGTCGCTGCAGCGCATCACCGGCGTGTCGATCGACCGCCGCAACGGTGAAGGTTCGCAGGTCACCGTTCGTGGCTTCGGCCCCAACTTCAACCTGATCACCATCGACGGCCGCATGGTCCCCGGTGCGGACGCCTTCGGTGCAGCCGGCCAGGTGCCGATCGGCGGCGTCAACGGCGGTACGCGTTCGTTCAACTTCGCCCAGCTGTCGCCGAACGGCGTAAGTTCGCTGGAGGTCTACAAGACCGGTCGTGCCGACGTCGCCAGCGGCGGTATCGGCGCCACCATCGACATTCGCACCGATCGCCCGTTCTACCACGAGGGCGGCAAGCTCATCGGTTCTGTCGGTGCCAAGGCCACGACGGACAAGTCGCAGCCGTACGGCAGCAGCATCACGCCGGAATTCTCGGGCAACTTCAGCTACGCGAACCCGGACAAGACCTGGGGTATCGGTCTTGATGCCAGCTTTGCCAAGCGTCACGGTGGTGCGGCGGAAGCAACCGAGAACAACTGGAAGATCCAGCCGTGGACCGGCGCCAGCGGCAACGGCTTCAATTTCGACGAGACCAAGCCGCCGCTCACCACCGTCACCAACGCACCCGCTGTCGGCCAGCTCTACGGCATGCCGAACGACGTCCGTTACGCGGTCAACGACTTCGAGAGCAAGCGCACGAACGCGCACGCCGTGCTGCAGCTTGCTCCGGTCGACGGCCTGACGATGACGTTGGACTACCTGTATTCCCGTTACGATCTCACCTCGAACCGCGGTGAGCAGGGCATGTGGCTGCAGAACAGCTACTACAGCGACGTAACGTTCGATACCAGCCGTGAGGTGGCTACGCCTACGTACATCCGTGACGTGGTGCAGACCAAAGACTTCGGCATGGAGCAGCAGCACAACGCCCAGCGCTACAAGCTGGACGACATCGGCTTCAACGCCGAGTGGCAGGCCACCGACGGCCTCAAGCTGACGCTTGACCTGCACGATGCAAAGAGCCAGAGCGTGCCCAACGATGGGCTGACCGGCGGCGGCGCCACGGCGGTAAGCATCGCCGGCACCAACAACTGCGCCACCGGCCCGCAGTGCGGCGGTTCGTGGGCCCAGGAGTACTTCTTCAACAACAGCCTGCCCATCGCCACCCGTACCTGGTACCCGACCACGAACTCCACCGGACCTGGTGTGGTCAACCAGCCGTGGGGCGTCAACAACATCGGTATTCAGCCCCTGCGTGTCGACGCGCAGTCGCAGACTACCGAAGTCAAGGAAGCGAAGTTCGGCGGCGAGCTGGAGTTCGACAACGGTCGGTTCCAGTTCGGCGCCGACATCATGAAGACCAAGCTGCACCGCACCCAGGCGTCGCAGAACTATCAGGCGATGGGCGACTGGAGCGTGAACGACGCGGGTGATTATCCGGACCTTACGGACGTCATTCGCCAGGTCAACTTTGCCAGCCAGTTCGAGGACTACAACACCGACGGCATCTCGCAGGGCACCTGGATCGGCAACGCCAACGATCTGGCCAAGTTTGCGGTCAGCAAGTATCCGGGCACGAACTACCGGGTCAACACGACCTTGGCGGCCGACAACACCGTGATCGAGAACACGAAGGCTGCTTACGCACAACTCGTGCTGGAAGGCCAGCTGGGCGACCTGCCGACCACCACCCGCTTCGGCATGCGCTACGAGCAGACCGACGTGCGGTCCAACACGCAGATCGCTCTGCCGAGCGGGATCGTATGGTTGTCCAACAACGACTTCCAGAACCCGGCCGGCACGACCATCGAGCCCGTTACGGACACCGGCAGCTACAGCAACCTGCTGCCCAACGTCGACTTCAGCATCGATCTCACCGACTCGTTGCAGGGCCGCGCTTCGTACAGCAAGACCATTGCACGCGCGCCGTACGGTAACCTGTACGCGGGCGGTAACGTAAACAACCCGGGCGGCTCCACCCTGATCAATGCCTCGTCGCAGGCGACTGCTAACTCCAATGATCCGTCCTTGAAGCCACTGGTCTCCGACAACCTCGACCTCAGCCTGGGTTGGTACTTCGCACCGTCCAGCTACTTGTCGGTCACCTTCTGGGACAAGCGCGTCAACAACTTCATCGGTACCACGGTGACCGACGAGAGCATGTTCGATCAGCGCGACCCGACCACCGGACCCCGTGCTCAGCAGGCCCTCGCGTTCCTGAACAGCCCGCAGTGTGCGGCTCAGACGGGAGCGCCGTGCGCAGTCAACGATACGAGCTTGTTCTCAACGGTAGCGCTGCTTTCGAACCCGGCAAGCGGTGGCTTGGCCGCGTATAACGGCACGGACGCCCAGGCGCTCGCCTTGGAAAGCGCTTACAACGTTACCGCCAACCCGGACGACCCGCTTTACATCTACAAGGTCTCCAAGCCGGCCAACGTGCATAGCGCCATGTTGCATGGTTGGGAGTTCGGTGGTCAGTACTTCCTCGGTGATACCGGCTTCGGCATCCTGGCGAACTACACCAAGGTCGACGGTGACGTTCACTACGACAACGCCGGTGACCCGAGCGTCGATCAGTTCGCGCTGACCGGCCTCAGTGACAGCGCCAACGCCGTGCTGATGTACGAGAAGTATGACTTCTCCGTACGCTTGGCTTACAACTGGCGTGCCGCGTTCCTGACGGCGGCCTCTGCCACCAACCCGACCTACGTCGATCAGTACCACCAGCTCGACCTCAGTGTGAACTACAACTTGAACGATCACCTGTCGTTCCAGTTTGAAGGGATCAACCTGACCGGCGAGAACGTGCGCTGGTATGGGCGTACGGGCAAGCAGTTCGTGCGAGTGGTTGACCAGCAGCCGCGTTACGGGCTTGGTGTCCGCTACAAGTTCTGATTGCGTCAGTAGTAGCGTTAAAAACGGGGGCCACTGCTTGCAGTGGCCCCTTTTTTTGCGGCGCCTGCGGTAAGATCGAAGGCTGACAAACGACTTGAATTAAGTGTGCAAAAGCAATTCCCTGGGGAACCGAATGGCACGTTACGAACTGCTCAACAATGTGGCGCACAAGAATCTGCGCGTTGCCACCCGCTTTGGCGCGGCTTATGGGGATGACATCGGCATGGTGCCGGCCTACCCCACTGAATATGCCGAACTGGTGCGCGAATATCCGATCTTCTTCCGCAAGAACGAAGATGGGGAATACCAGTCGGTGGTTCTTCTTGGTTTCGGCGTCAACGAAAATCTTTTTCTCGACGGGGAACAATGGAAAGCGACCTATCTGCCCGCCCACATTGCGCGTGGCCCCTTCCTGATTGGTTTCCAGGAGCGGAACGTCGATGGCGAATTGCGCCACGAAGCGGTTATCAACGTCGATCTGGAACACCCGCGCGTCAACTTTGAAGAAGGCGAAGCGGTTTTTCTTCCCCAGGGGGGCAATAGCCCGTACCTGGAACACGTCACCACCCTGCTCCGCGGCATTCGCGACGGCGTGGAGGGCGGCAAGGCCATGTACGCCGCCTTCGATTCCCTCGACCTGATCCAACCCCTCACGCTTGATATCAAGTTCGACGACCAGCATGGCGCCAACGTCACCGGCCTGCTCGGCATCGACCGCGAGCGACTGGCCGCGCTGGACGCGGAATCGCTGCATTCGCTGCATCGTTCAGGCTACCTCGAGGGCGCGTACCTGGTATTGGCCTCGATGCACAACATGCGCCGGCTGATGGCCGAGAAGCAGCGCCGCCTGAGCCGGGAGGAAGTCGCCGCCAACGCGGTTTGACTGCCATGAGGGAACCAGTTGCCAGCGTCCGTGAGCGATCGGATGTTCGCGCCGACGCACTCCCCGTCGACGAATTGCTCGAAGCAGGACAACCCGTCGTCCTGCGCGGGCTGGTGCGCGATTGGGAGCTGACCAAGGCAGGACGGCGCTCGGCAACCGATGCCATGGCCTGCCTGGCCCGCTTTTACAATCAGCGTCCGATCCAATACTCCTACGGCGCGCCCGATATCGCCGGGCGCGTGTTCTACAACGACGACTTCACCGCCATCAATTGCCGAGTGCTGCGCGGCACGCTTACCGAACTCATTGACGAGATCGGCGTACATCTGGACGACCCGCAGCCACCTACCTGGTACATGGCCTCGGCGCCAGTCGACGCCTTGCTGCCGGGCCTGCGTGATACCGACGATCTGAATTTCGCGGCCAGCGGTATCGATGCCCCGCCACGCATCTGGATCGGCAACCGCACCATTGCATCGGCACACTACGACGCGATGAACAATATCGCCTGCAACGTCGTAGGTCGCCGTCGATTCACGCTGTTCCCGCCGGAACAGATCAAGAACCTGTATCCCGGGCCACTGGAACCGACGCCAGGGGGCCAGGCGGTCAGCATCGTCGATTTTACCGCGCCCGATTTCGTGAAATATCCGCGTTTTCGTGAAGCCCTTGCCTCGGCCCAAGGCGCCGAGCTGGAACCGGGCGACGCGATATTCATCCCGAACATGTGGTGGCACCACGTGGAGGGGCTCGAACCGTTCAACGCGCTGGTGAATTACTGGTGGAGCAGCGTGCCCCACTACGTGCCCAC
>JBIQMK010000171.1:0-7411 GCA_044463365.1 Rhodanobacter sp.
TCCAAGGGCCCGGCCGTGCGCGCCACCCGATGCCAGGCCGATCGCGGGCTGTACAAGGCGGCGATCCGCCGCATTGTGGAAACCCAGCCGAACCTGGATCTGTTCCAGCAGGCGGTGGACGACCTCATCATCGAGAACGGCCGCGTCTGCGGCGTGGTCACCCAGATGGGCCTGTCGTTCGGCGCGCGCGCGGTGGTGCTCACCGCCGGCACGTTTCTGGCCGGCAAGATCCACATCGGCCCGGCGCAGTACGTCGGCGGCCGCGCCGGCGATCCGCCCTCCAGCGCACTGGCCGCGAAACTGCGCGAGCTGCCCATCGCCGGTGACCGCCTGAAGACCGGCACGCCACCGCGCATCGACCAGCGCAGCATCGATTTCAGCACGCTGCAGGAACAGCCCGGCGACACGCCGGCACCGGTGTTTTCCTACCTGGGCGCTCGCGACGAGCACCCGCGCCAGGTGAGTTGCTGGATCACCCACACCAACGAGCGCACGCACGAGATCATCCGCGGCGCGCTGGACCGTTCGCCGCTGTACACCGGCCAGATCGAGGGCATCGGCCCGCGCTATTGCCCCTCGATCGAGGACAAGGTGGTGCGTTTCGCGGAAAAATCCTCGCACCAGATCTTCATCGAGCCCGAAGGGCTGGCCACCTTCGAGATCTACCCCAACGGCATCTCCACCTCGCTGCCGTTCGACGTGCAGCTGGCGCTGGTGCGCTCGATAAAGGGTTTCGAGAACGCGCACATCACCCGCCCCGGCTACGCCATCGAATACGACTATTTCGACCCGCGCGGACTCAACCCGTGGCTGGAGACCAAGGCCATCCCCGGCCTGTACTTCGCCGGCCAGATCAACGGCACCACCGGCTACGAGGAAGCCGCCGCGCAAGGCTTGCTCGCCGGGCTCAACGCCGCGCTGGCCGTGCAGGGCAAGGCACCGTGGTATCCGCGCCGCGACGAGGCCTACATCGGCGTGCTGATCGACGACCTCACCAGCAACGGCACCATCGAGCCGTACCGCATGTTCACCTCGCGCGCCGAATACCGGCTGCACCTGCGCGAGGACAACGCCGACCTGCGCCTCACCGAAACCGGCCATGCGCTGGGCGTGGTGCCGCAGGCGCGCTTCGACGCGCTGCGCGCCAAACGCGAAGCGGTCGAACGCGAGATGCAGCGACTGGGCGGCCTCTGGGCCGGCCCCAACAATGGGCTCGGCGCGGCCGTCGAACGCCAGCTCGGCATCGCGGTGAGTCGCGAGACCAGCGCCGCGGATCTGCTGCGCCGACCGGAAATCGATTACGCGCAGCTCACCGCCCTCACCGAATTCGGCCCTGCCGTGGCGCGCGACGACGTGGCCGCGCAGGTCGAGGTGCAGATCAAGTACGCCGGCTACCTCGAACGCCAGCGCGAGGAGATCGAGCGCCAGCGGCGCCATGAGCACACCGCCATTCCCGCCGGCTTCGACTATGACAAGGTGCGCGGATTGTCCGCCGAGGTGCTGCTGAAGCTGAAGCGCACGCTGCCGGCCACCGTCGGCCAGGCCGCCCGCGTCAGCGGCGTGACGCCCGCGGCGATTTCCCTGCTGCTGGTGCACCTGAAGCGCCGCGACGCGGCGTGAGGCAGGAGCGTCACCCCATGCGTGATGCTCCTGCGAATCCCGAATCCCGAATCCCGTAAAAAAGCCCCGCGCACTTCGCTGCACTCCTACAGATGGAAGCGCGGCGCGTGGCATCATGTCCGCCATCACTTTGGGTGGAGCATGCACGATGGAAGTCTGGATCGGCCGGGACGGCGAGCGCCACGGTCCGTACACCGAGGCCGATGTGCGGCAATGGCTGGCCAGCGGGGAAGTGAGCCCCGACGACCTTGGCTGGTACGAGGGGCTGGCTGATTGGCAGCCGCTGTCCGTGCTGTTTCCGCAGGCCAAGGCCGACGACGACGAAACTTCCATGGCGCCGTCCATGGCGCCGTCCATGGCGCCATCGATGCCGCCTGCCGCCCCCCGACGCGTTGGCGGATGTCGCCAGTTTCCGCAAGCGCCTGGGCGCATGGATCATCGATTACCTGATCCTGATGCTGCCGGCCACCGTCATCGGTTTTTCGATGGGCGCACCGGCGGCCCTTGCGCACTTCTCCGCCCAACTGAAAGCCGGCGTCGCGCTGGAGATGGCCGCGGCGGAGTACGCGCAGGCCATGCATCCGGCCGCCCTGTTGGCGCTGCTGGCGGGTTTCATCTACTACGCGCTGTTCGAACAGTCGCGCTGGCAGGCCACGCCGGGCAAGCGCGCGCTCGGCCTGCGGGTCACCGACCTCCATGGGCAACAGATCACCCTGGGCCGCAGCCTGCTGCGCAATGCGGTACGGCTGGCCAATGTGGTGACATCGTTGATTCCCCTCATTTGCTACCTGGCGGTCGCCTGGACCGCGCGCCGGCAGGGCCTGCACGATTTGCTGGCGAAGACGCTGGTGTTGAACGGCCGCGCCGGCGAACGCCCGGCATCGGACTCGAACGCGTCGTTCAACGCCTGATCCAGACCTTCTCCACGGCGCCGCGCAGGATCCGCGCGGCGGCGTTCCGTCGAGGCAAGCATTCAGCCGCCCCGGCCTTTTCGAATCCCGGCTTTCAACGGACCAACGTCCGTTCATACCCGTCCGCAAAAAAAGCGCTTGTTATGATTGCCGGCTCTTCCCTTCACCGGCGCCCCGCGCCGTCGCCAGGAATCCGACGTACCCATGCTCAGCATCGAACAACGCATCGCCACCGATATCGCCGCCAGGACCGAGCAGGTTCGCGCCGCCGTGGATCTGCTTGATGGCGGAGCCACCGTGCCGTTCATCGCGCGCTACCGCAAGGAGGTCACCGGCGGGCTCGACGACACACAGCTGCGCCTGCTGGAAGAACGCCTGCACTATCTGCGCGAAATGGAAGACCGGCGCGCGGCGATCCTGGCCAGCATCGAGGAACAGGGCAAGCTCACCGACGCCCTGAAGAACGACCTGCTCGCCGCCGACACCAAGGCGCGGCTGGAAGACTTGTACCTGCCCTACAAACCCAAGCGCCGCACCAAGGCGCAGATCGCCCGCGAAGCCGGGCTGGAACCGCTGGCGCTGGGCTTGCGCGACGACCCCACGCAAACGCCGGAAACCTTCGCCGAAGCCTTCGACGATGCGGAAAAAGGCGTGGCCGACGTGCGCGCCGCGCTGGACGGCGCGCGCGCGATCCTGATGGAAAGCATCGCCGAGGACGCCGCGCTGGTGGGCGAGCTGCGCGACTGGCTGTGGAGCAAGGGGCAGATCCGCGCCAAGGTAGTCGAGGGCAAGGAAGCGGCAGGCGCGAAATTCCGCGACTACTTCGATCACGTCGAGCCGATCGGCAAGATTCCCTCGCATCGTCTGCTGGCGCTGATGCGGGCGCGCAACGAAGGCGTGCTGGAGCTGGAACTGGCGCCCGATACCGACGCCGACCAGGGCCACGCCGAAGCCGAAGGCCGCGTCGCCGCCCGCGCGGACATTCACGACCGCGGCCGCGCCGCCGATGCCTGGCTGCGCGAAACCGTGCGCCTGACCTGGCGCGTGAAACTGCATCTGCACCTGACCCTGGACCTGTTCGGCCGCGTGCGCGAGGGCGCCGAGGACGAGGCGATCCGCGTCTTCGGCGACAACCTGAAAGACCTGATGCTGGCCGCACCGGCCGGCGCCAAAACCGTGATGGGCCTGGACCCGGGCATCCGCACCGGCTGCAAGGTGGCCGTGGTCGACCCCACCGGCAAATTGCTGGCTACCGACACCATTTATCCGCTGGAGCCGCGGCGGCAATGGAACGAATCGCTGGCCGCGCTGGCGCGGCTGTGCAAGCAGCACGGCGTGGATCTGATCGCCATCGGCAACGGCACCGCCTCGCGCGAAACCGACAAGCTGGCCGCCGAACTGATCAAGGGCCTGGCCAAGACCCACCCGGAGCACAAGCTGTCGAAGGTGGTGGTGAGCGAGGCCGGCGCCTCGGTGTATTCCGCCTCGGAAACCGCGGCGAAGGAGTTCCCGGATCTGGACGTGAGCCTGCGCGGCGCCGTGTCGATCGCGCGGCGATTGCAGGACCCGCTGGCCGAGCTGGTGAAGATCGAGCCCAAGGCGATCGGCGTGGGCCAGTACCAGCATGACGTGAACCAGATCAAGCTGGCCCGCGCGCTGGATGCGAAGGTGGAGGATTGCGTCAACGCGGTGGGCGTCGACGTGAACACCGCCTCGGCCGCGCTGCTGTCGCGGGTGGCCGGGCTTTCCGCCAGCGTGGCGGAAAACGTGGTGAAGCATCGCGACAGCAACGGTCCGTTCGCCAACCGCAGGGCGTTGCTGAAAGTGCCGCGGCTGGGCGACAAGGCATTCGAGCAGTGCGCCGGTTTCCTGCGTGTATCCAACGGCGACAACCCGCTGGACGCCAGCGCGGTGCATCCGGAGGCCTACCCGGTCGTCGAGCGGATCATCGCCCAGTGCGGCCGCGAGGTGAAAAGCGTCATCGGCGACACCAGCTTCCTGCGCGCGCTCATGCCCGAGCAGTTCACCGACGAGAAGTTCGGCGTACCCACCGTGCGCGACATCCTGAAGGAACTGGAGAAGCCCGGCCGCGATCCCCGCCCCGAATTCGTGGCGCCCAGCTTCGCCGAGGGCGTGGAGGACATGAAGGACCTCAAGCCCGGCATGATCCTCGAAGGCCGCGTCACCAACGTGGCCGCGTTCGGCGCCTTCATCGACATCGGCGTGCACCAGGACGGCCTGGTCCATGTTTCGGCGCTCTCGCACAGCTTCGTCAAGGATCCGCGCGACGCGGTGAAGGCCGGCGATATCGTCAAGGTCAAGGTGATGGAGATCGACCTGCCGCGCCAGCGCATCGGGCTGAGCATGCGGCTGGACGACGAGCCAGGGCAGACGCGCGGCGCCAAGCCTGCCGGCAACGGCGAGTCGGCCGCGCGTGGCCCACGTGATGGACGTGGCGGTCGTTTCGGCAGTGCCGCTCCCCGGCCGGCAGCCGCCCCTGCGAACAGCGCTTTTGCCGATGCGCTGGCGAAAGCGCGCCAGCGCTGACGCCGGTTCGCCGGCTGCCGTGCACCGCAGCATGCGCTTCCGTATGGATTGGATTAACGTAACTCGGACATAACAAGTTTCCGATCAGGAGTACTTCCATGCCGCGTTCTCGTTATCTCACCGGGGCCATTTCCGCGGCGCTGCTGTTCAGCGCCAGCGCCACCGCCGCCCAGTTCAGCAACGTCGTCGTCTTTGGTGACAGCCTCAGCGACAGCGGCAACATTTCCACGTTCGCGCAATCGCCGGTGCCGATGCGGTTCACCACCAACCCGGGCACCACCACCATCGAGAACGTGGCCACGGGCCTGGGCTTCACCTTGGCGCCGTCGCTTGCCGGCGGCAGCGACTACGCGTGGGGCGGCGCAGGCGTCAACACGAATTCGCCGGGTACGCCCGCGGGCGTGCCCACGCTCACCGCGCAGATCGATGGTTATCTTGCCGCCGGCACCGTTGATGGGCAGGCGCTTTACTCGGTCTGGGGCGGCGCCAACGACGTGTTCTATCACGCCACGGCGGCGGCGGCCGGTGCCCAGGCGCAGGCGGCGATCGCCGCCAACACGGCCGGCCTGCCGCCCCTGGTCGCGCAGCAGGTCGCGGAACAGATCGCGGCGCAGGCGCTGGCCACGGCCAAGGTCAGCGCGTTCGAAACCGCCGAGCAGGTGCAGGCCAACGTCGCCGCCGCCGCGCAGCAGGAGGTCAAACTGATCGGCGAGCTGCAGGCCGCGGGCGCCACCAACATCCTGGTGTTCAACCTGCCCAACGTCGGCATCACGCCTTCGGCCAGGTCGCAGGGCGCGGACGCGGCGGCCTCGCTGAGCGGGTTGAGCCTGATCTTCAACGGCCAACTCAACACCGGCCTTTCGCAGCTGGGCACGGGCATCATCCCGATCAACACCTACAGTCTGTTGAACGAGGTGGTGGCCAGCCCGCAGACGTACGGCTTCAGCAATGTCACCGACCCGGCCTGCACCGGCGGCAGCGGCAGCTCGGTGGCGTGCGCGGTGCAAGGCACGCCGGGCGCCACGGTCACCTACGCGCCTGGTACGGAAAACAGTTACCTGTTCGCCGATGGCGTGCATCCCACCACCGCGGCCCACGCCATGCTGGGCCAGTACGTGCTGTCGGTATTGCGGGCGCCGGAGCAGATCTCGCTGCTGGGCGAAGCCCCGCTGGCCGCCAACAATGCGCAGACCCGCGCGATCCGCAACGAAATGCTGGCCGATGGCACCGGCAGCGATACGCGTGCCTTCCTCAACATCGATTACGGCCGCCAGCGCTTCAAGGCTGTCAACGGCGCGCCGAAAACCGACAGCAACAACGTCAACCTCACCCTGGGCGCGGACGTGCGCGCCACCGATCACGTTTCCGCCGGCATGGCGCTGGGCGTGGGCCAGCACACCGCCGATTTCGAGGGCGGTGGTGGCTACAAACTGCAGGACATCAGCGGACTGGCCTATGTCACGTACCATGCCGGCGGTGGTTACGTGGGCGGTTACGCAAACTTTGGCCAATCCAACTTCAAGGATATCGAGCGCCGCATGACGATCGGCGCGGCCCACCGCAGTGAAACGGGCAAGGCGGACGGCTCGCATCTGGGTGGCGGACTGACGGGTGGCTGGTGGTTCGATTTCAGCGGCCTGCGTACCGGGCCGTTTGCCACCGTGGAATGGCAAACCGTCAAGATCAACGGCTATACCGAAAACGGCAACGACAGTACCGCGATGTGGTTCGGCCGGCAGCAGCGCGACGCACTGGTGGCCACCGCCGGCTGGCGTCTGCAGGGCCATTGGCAGGCCGGCAACACCGTGCTGTCGCCTTACGCCGAAGTGGCCTGGAACCACGACAGCAAGGCCGATCCGCGCACCGTCAGCGCCGGCCTCAACAGCATGAACGGGACGTTTGCCCTGACCGGCTTCATCCCCGACGACAGCTGGGGTACGGCCAACCTGGGGCTCTCGGCGCAACTGACTTCCAACATCAGCAGTTGGATCGGCTACAGCGGCCGCTTCAGCGACAACAGCCAGAAGTACAACAGCGTCAACATAGGCATGAAGATCGGCTTCTGACGATCCGCCAGCCATGAAAAAAGCCGCCGGTTTGCACTGGCGGCTTTTTTGTTTTGCGGTGCGGAGACCGGTTATTACTTGTTCTTGCCGCCGGTCGCCAGGCTCAGGATATCCACGGCCTGTTTGTGCAGGCTCGATGCCGTATCCGAATCCAGCGTCTCGGTCTTGCCATCGGCCTCGTGGCGCTTCAGCACCAGGGTGCCATTCTCGGCCCAGCTTGCGCTGTCGATGGAGGTGGGTTTGGCGTTCCGGCTGGCCTTCTTCTGC
>JBIQMK010000172.1:0-7348 GCA_044463365.1 Rhodanobacter sp.
TCGGCGATCTTCGGTCGTGCGCCGTACCAGGATGTGCTGACCCACGGTTTCGCGGTGGACGCCAACGGCCGCAAGATGTCCAAGTCGCTGGGCAACGTGGTGGCGCCCCAGAAGGTGATGGACACGCTGGGCGCCGACGTGTTGCGCCTGTGGGTGGCTTCGGCCGACTACCGCAACGAGATGACCGTCTCCGACGAGATCCTGAAGCGCGTCTCCGACACCTACCGCCGCATCCGCAACACCGCCAAATTCCTGCTGGGCAACCTCGACGGTTTCGACCCGGCGAAACACCTGCTGCCGGTGGAAGACAGCCTGCTGCTCGACCAGTGGGCCGTGCAACAGGCGTACGACGTGCAACAGGCGGTGCTGGCGGCGTACGAGCGTTACGACTTCCCCGAAGTGGTGGCACGCATCCAGAACTTCTGCACCAACGAGCTCGGTGCGCTGTACCTGGACATCACCAAGGACCGGCTCTACACCATGCCGACCGACAGCCGCGGCCGGCGCAGCGCGCAGAGCGCGATGTACCGTATTGCCGAGGCGCTGGTGCGTTGGCTGGCGCCGGTGCTGGCGTTCACCGCCGAGGAAATCTGGCAGCAGCTGCCGGGCGAGCGCGGCGACAGCGTGCTGTTCGAAACCTGGTACGACGGCCTGGTCGCCACCCAGGAGTCGCCCGCGCAGCGCCGCTACTGGGCCGAGCTGCTGGCGATCCGCGCCACCGCCTCGCGCGTGCTGGAGGGCATGCGCAAGGCCGAGCGCATCGGCGCCGCACTGGAGGCAAAGCTGGTGATCCATGCGGATGACGCCACGCAGGCGCGCCTGGCCGACACCGCCGATGAACTGCGCTTCTTCTTCATCGTGTCCGACCTGCACGTGGCGCCGTTGCTGCCGCGGCCGGAGGATGCCGTGAAGGTCGAGCTGGAAGGCGCCGAGGCCTGGGTTTCGGCCAGCGTCAGCGATGCCGCCAAGTGCGTGCGCTGCTGGCATCGCCGCGATGACGTCGGCAGCCATGCGGAGCATCCGGAACTGTGCGGGCGCTGCGTCAGCAATGTCGAAGGGCCGGGGGAGGATCGGCGCTGGTTCTGATATCGGGGCGCCCCCTTCCGCCCTTCGGGCACCTTCCCCCGCAGGCGGGGGAAGGAAACTGGCTGTTTCGAGGAGCCTGATCGCTCCCTTCCCCCGCAAGCGGGGGAAGGTGGCCGACAGGCCGGATGGGGACCCGCTCCGCGGCGCTCTCCACTAACCCACACACGAGCCACCCATGACAAAACCCAACGCACTTCCCTGGCTGTGGCTCTCCGCCATCGTCATCGCGCTCGACCAGCTCAGCAAATGGTGGGCGCTGCACGCGCTGCAGCCGATGGGTGTGCCGCATCCGGTGATTCCCGGGTTCCTCAACTGGACGCTGGCCTTCAACCGTGGCGCCGCTTTCAACTTTCTGGCCGATGGCAGCGGCTGGCAACGCTGGTTTTTCGTGGTGCTGGCGCTGGCCATTTGCGCGGTGCTGCTGGTGTGGCTGGCGCGCACGCCGCGGCGCGACTGGCGTACCGGCCTGCCGTTGGGCCTGATCGTGGGCGGAGCGCTGGGCAACCTGATCGACCGGCTGCATGCGGCGCAGGTCACCGATTTCATCCATGTCTACTTCCGCCAGTGGGACTACCCGGTGTTCAACCTGGCCGATTGCGGCATCACCGTGGGCGCGGTGCTGCTGATCGTGTTCGGCATGTTCGGCGGCAAGGCCGCGGGCGGCGTGCGATAATCGGCGTTCTTGTAGGAGCGGCTTCAGCCGCGACCGCGTAGCCGGATGTCGCGACTGAAGTCGCTCCTACAGGTGCACCTCAACGCATCGAGACATTCATTGGACATCCTGCTCGCCAACCCCCGTGGCTTCTGCGCTGGCGTCGATCGTGCCATCGCCATCGTCGACCGTGCGCTGGAATCCTACGGCCCGCCGATCTACGTGCGGCACGAGGTGGTGCACAACCGCTACGTGGTGGAGAAGCTGCGCGCCGACGGCGCGGTGTTCGTCGAGGAGCTGCACGAGGTGCCCGACGGCGCCACGGTGATCTTCAGCGCGCACGGCGTATCGCAGGGCGTGCGCGAGGAGGCTGCGCAGCGTCACCTGAAAGTGTTCGACGCCACCTGTCCGCTGGTCACCAAGGTGCACATGGAAGTGGCGCGGCTGGGTCGCATCGGCCGCAGCGTGGTGTTGATCGGCCATGCCGGCCACCCGGAAGTCGAAGGCACGATGGGGCAGTGGAACGCCGCCAATGCGGGCGAGATCCTGCTGGTGGAATCGCTGGATTGCGTGGCGAAGCTTGCGCCGCGCGACCCGCACCAGCTTTCCTACGTCACCCAGACCACGCTGTCGGTGGACGACACCAAGGCGATCATCGACGCCTTGCGCCGGAAATTCCCCGATATCGAAGGGCCGCGCAAGGACGACATCTGCTACGCCACGCAGAACCGGCAGGACGCCGTGCGCCGCCTGGCCGATTCGGTCGACCTGATGCTGGTGGTCGGTTCGGTCAACAGTTCCAACTCCAACCGCCTGCGCGAACTGGCGCAGAAGCAGGGCGTGCGCTCGTATTTGATCGATGGTGCCGAGCACATCGAACGCAGCTGGTTGGACGGCGTGAATCGCATCGGCCTCACCGCCGGCGCGTCCGCGCCCGAGAAACTGGTACTCGAGGTGATCGAGCGCCTGCAATCCTGGGGCGCCGGCGCCGTGCGCGAGCTGGATGGCGAGCCGGAAAACATCACCTTCGCCCTGCCCAAGGAATTGCGACTGGTGGACAGCGCGGATTCCGCGACGCCCTGAGCTTCGCCCGCCGCCGCGTTCCACCCCGCGATACGGGCAAAAAAAAGCCGGCGCGAAGCCGGTTTCTTTTTCGAATTTGGTCGGGGAGACAGGATTCGAACCTGCGACTTCTACGTCCCGAACGTAGCGCTCTACCAGGCTGAGCTACACCCCGTGGGAAGCCGCGTATCTTAATCGCCGCACGGGTGCTTGGCAACAGGTTTTGCGTGGTGCGGGACGGATGCGGCGGCGGGAGGGCGTGGCCTTCTGCTAATCTAGGCGGCTCCGTCGCGGACTGTACGGGACGGTTACTTCTCCCTTGCCAGCAGAGGCTTTCATGGCGCTTACCTTGGCCCGCACCATGCCCGGCGTGCTCGAGCTGCTGCCGCTCGATCAGATCGCGTTCCAGCGCATGCTCGACGTGATCCGCCGCAATTACGAGCGTTTCGGTTTCCTGCCGGTGGAAACACCGGCCATTGAACACTCCGATGTGCTGTTGACCAAGACCGGTGGCGAAACCGAGCGCCAGGTGTATTTCGTGCAATCGACCGGGGCGCTGGACAAGGAGGGCGCGCCCGAGCTGGCGCTGCGTTTCGACCTCACCGTGCCGCTGGCGCGCTACGTCGCCGAGCACGAACGCGAGCTGAGTTTCCCGTTCCGCCGCTACCAGATGCAGCGCGTCTATCGCGGCGAACGCGCGCAGCGCGGACGCTTCCGCGAGTTCTACCAGTGCGACATCGACGTGATCGGCAAGGACACGCTGTCGGTGCGCTACGACGCAGAGATTCCGGCGGTGATCTACAGCGTGTTCCGCGAATTGAACGTGGGCGCGTTCACCATCCAGTTGAACAACCGCAAGCTGATGCGCGGTTATTTCGAGAGCCTGGGTATCGTCGACGGCGAGCGCCAGATGCTGGTGCTGCGTGAAGTGGACAAGCTGGACAAGCGCGGCGCCGATGCCGTGCGCGACACCCTGGTGGGCGAGGCTTTCGGTCTCGACGCCGCCGTGGTGCAGAAGATCCTGGCTTTCGTGCAGGTGCGTTCGACCTCGCTGCAGGACGCCTTCGACAAGCTCGACGCATTGGGTGCCGGCCCGGAAATCATGGAGCAGGGCCGCGCCGAGTTGAAGGAAGTGCTGGCGATGATCCGCGATTTCGGCGTGCCCGAATCGCACTTCGTGCTGAACTTGTCGATCGCGCGCGGCCTGGATTACTACACCGGCACGGTCTACGAGACCACGCTGAACGATCACCCGCAGATCGGCTCGGTGTGCTCGGGCGGTCGCTACGAAAACCTGGCCGGCCAGTACACCAAGTCGCACCTGCCCGGCGTGGGCATCTCGATCGGCCTGACCCGGCTGTACTGGCAGTTGCGCGACGCTGGGCTGATCAACACTGCGCAGAGCACGGTGGACGTGCTGGTGACGCAGATGGACCCGGCCCAACTGCCGGCGTACCTCGCGCTGGCCACCGAACTGCGCAGCGCCGGCATCGCCACCGAAGTGGTGCTGGAGGGCGGCAAGCTGGCCAAGCAATTCAAGTACGCCGACCGCGCCGGTATCCGTTTCGTGGTCGTGCTGGGCGAGGACGAGCTGGCCAAGGGCGTGGTGACCGTGAAGGACCTGCGCCGTCAGGATCAGTTCGAGGTGGCACGCGGCGAGTTGATCAAGACGCTGCGGGTGGAACTGGAGCAGGCCGCCGCGATGGGCTGAAGGCGGGCCGGATGTCGGCCGCCTTCGCTTTCCACTCCGTGACAAGAACAACGGGTTTGGCGTCAACACGCCGGATCGCCGGATCCCCAACTCCCCAACTCCCCAAAGGAATTCCCAGCCATGAGCCTGATCCAGACGCCGGTGTCCTATGGCGAACTCATCGACAAGATCACCATCCTCGAGATCAAGTCGCGCCGCATCGCCGACGCGGCCAAGCTGGCCAACGTGCGCAACGAGCTGGACATGCTCAACGCCACCTGGGCCAACAGCACCGCGTCGCAAACCGACATCAGCGACGAGCGCGCGCGCTTGCTGGCGGTCAACGAGGCACTGTGGGACATCGAGGACCGCATCCGTCTGAAGGAGCGCGCGCAGGCCTTCGATGCCGAGTTCATCGAACTGGCGCGCTCGGTGTATTTCCGCAACGACGAGCGCGCCGCGTTCAAGCGCGAGATCAACCAGAAGCTCGGCTCGGAACTGGTCGAGGAAAAGTCGTACCAGGATTACCGCCAGAATTGACGAACCCCTCCTGTGGGAGCGATTTCAGTCGCGATGCCTTTCGCTGAAATGCAGAGCATCGCGGCTGAAGCCGCTCCTACAACAGCCGCATCTCGTGGGCGGCGGCTTCGTAGCGTTCGATCGCGTCGTTGATGGTGATCAGATCCATCACGCCGGGCTTTTCGATCTTGCGACCCCAGGCGATCTCGCTGGCTGGTTTGCCCAGGTATTGGCGGGCGGCCTCGTCGTATTTGTTCACGCACCAGCGGCGGTCGGAATACGGGCCGGACCGGTCGGGATTGCTGGCCGCGTGCAATCCCAACACCTTGGTGCCGACCGCGTTGGCCATGTGCATCGGGCCCGAGTCGGGCGTCAGCAGCAGGTGCGCGCGGCCGAGCAGGGCCATCAACCGCTTCAAGGTGTCCTTGCCGGTGAGGTCCAGTGGCGCATGTTTGCAGGCCGCCAGCACCGCGTCGGCCATGTCGCGCTCGACCGGCGAGGGCCCGCCCACCAGCGCCACGCGCCAGCCTCGCGCGTTGGCGTGATCCATCACGGCGGCGTAGCGCTCCGGTCGCCAGTTGCGCAGCACATGGCTGGAGGTGGGGCTTACCAGCAGGGTTGGCGTGTCGCCGGGCAATTGCGTGGCGGCCCATGCCTGCGCTTCGTCGGGCACCGGGATATCCCAGCGCACCTGTCGCTGTTGCAACCCGAGCGGCTCGCAGAAACTGCCGATCGCATCCAGCACGTGCTCGCCGCGCCGTGCCGGAATCCGTTCGTTGATCACCAGGCCATGCAGGTCGCGCGCACGCGCACGGTCGTAGCCGATGCGTCGGTTGGCCTTGATGCCCAGGCTCAGCAGGTTGGATCGCATCGCCACCTGCATCTGCAGCAGCGCGTCGAACCGCTGCCCGCGCAGCGCCTCACGCACCGCGCGCATGCCTGACCAGCCGGCGCCCTTGTCGAACGTGACAAACGTTACGCCGGGCAGGTCGCCCACAAGCTTGCGTTCGAGCTTGCCGATCACCCACGTCAGCGCCACCTCCGGCCACGCCTGT
Source organism: Rhodanobacter sp. (assembly GCA_044463365.1). GTDB lineage: Bacteria > Pseudomonadota > Gammaproteobacteria > Xanthomonadales > Rhodanobacteraceae > Rhodanobacter. The sequence goes on from JBIQMK010000172.1 coordinate 6,065, forward strand.
TGCAGCGTGCGCACCAGCGGCACTACGTGGGTGACATCGCCGATGGCGGAGGTGCGCAGCAGGCAGATCGAGGCGGGAATCGTGGGGGTGGGGGTCATGGGCCTGGGTTAGAATCGTGAAGGATCACCGGGCATGATGATGCAGGAAGAGACGCTCAACGAGGCGGGCGGCGCGATTGTCTTTGACGCCGCGCTGTCGGCACAAGTCACGCACGACTGGTTCGCGCCGGCGTACTGGCGTGAGCGCGATGCCTTGCGGGTGCATGCCGGCGGTCGCGGCGGCGTCGCGGTGATCGATACACCTGCTGGGGAATGCGTGCTGCGCCATTACCGCCGTGGCGGACTGGTCGCCACACTGATGGGTGATCGCTACCTCTGGCGCGGCGCCATGCGCACGCGCCCTTTTGCCGAATTCCATCTGCTTGCCGAGATCGAGCGGCTGGGCCTGCCCGGCCCCACGCCGGTGGCCGCACGCTACTGCCGCCAAGGCGCGTTCTATACCGCCGACCTGATCACCCGCCGTATCGCTGATGCGCACACGCTGGCCGAACGCCTGGCCGCGGGGCAACTGGATGGTGCGCTTGCTGAAGCCGTGGGCGCGTTGGTGGCACGCTTTCATCGCGAAGGCATCTGGCATGCGGATCTGAACGCGCACAATGTGATGGTGAGAGGGGAGGCACTGTTCCTGATCGATTTCGATCGCGGCCAGAAGCGCGCACCCCGAGCGGCCTGGCAGCAAGCCAACCTGCAGCGCCTGCGCCGTTCGCTGCTGAAGCTGGGCGCGGCGGCGGGGGATGAAAGCGTTTTCGACCGCGAGCTGTGGCAGCCACTGCTGCGCGGCTACCGTCGTACGATGTCGGCATGAACTGGCATCTGCATTTTCTGGGAGTGGGCGCCGCCCACGCGGTGGAGCTCGGCTCCTCCGCCGTGGTGCTGGAGCGTGACGGTGAACCCGTGCTGTTGATCGACTGCGGGCCCGATACGCTCGACCGCTACCAGGCCGCCTATGGCGGCGTGCCGCGGGCGATCTTCATCACCCACACGCACATGGATCACGTAGGTGGCATGGAGCGGCTGTTCACCCGCTTGTGGTTCGACGAACGCCTGCGCGGCCGCACCCGGGTCTTCGCGCATGCCGGTCTGCTGCCGTGGCTGCAGATGCGGGTGGCCGATTATCCCGGCGCGTTGGCCGAGGGCGGCGTCAATTACTGGGAGGCATTCCACCTGGTGCCGTGCACGCGCGGCTTCTGGCTGGACGGCCTGTGGTTCGACGTCTTCGCCACCC
>JBIQMK010000173.1:0-7302 GCA_044463365.1 Rhodanobacter sp.
TCGGCCTGGGCCACGGTGGTCACCGGCGGCTTGAGGTTGGGCATAACGATGGCGCGGGCGAAGCGCCGTGCCGTATGCGCGATGACCGACGCCAGCGCCTCGCCATCGCGCAGGTGCAGGTGCCAGTCGTCGGGGCGGGTGATTTCCAGGCGTGTGGGGCTCATGGCGCGGGCTCGAAACAGGTTGAGGGTTGCGACCGTCGCGCAACGGACGGCCACACGATCTGCCCATGGTATCGCGGCAGGGCGGAACGTCGCTCTTCCGCGATACTAAAGAAGGCCTGATCAACAGCCTTTTGCTCGTCATTCCTGCGAAGGCAGGAATCCAGTGACCTTGCGTTTGGCTTGAAGGCACTGGATCCCAGCTTGACCGGCCCTCGGCCGTTGAAAAGCGCCTCGCTGGGATGACGAGCAAAATCAGACCTTCCCTAAAAATGCCGCGCGCCGGTAGCGGCCATGGCCACGCCACTTCGCCGCGGCACGCTACACTGCGCCACCTTTCGTATCGCCCGGCCATGACCACTTCCCCCTCTCCGCAACGCGGCGCGTTGTTCGCGTTGATCGGCACCATCCTGATCTGGGCCTACAGCTGGGTGGTGATGAAACAGGTGCTGGCTTATGCCGGGCCGTTCCACTTCGCGGCGTTGCGTTATCTGCTCGGCGCCGGCGTGCTGTTTCTCGCCTTGCTGCTGTCGCGCCAATCGCTGCGGCCGCCGCCGCTGCTGCCCACGCTGGCGATCGGACTGTTTCAGACCGCCGCGTTCCAGGGGCTGGAACAGTGGGCGCTGATGGACGGCGGCGCCGGCCACGTGGCGTTGCTGGCGTACACGATGCCGTTCTGGACGGTGTTCCTGGCGTGGCTGGTGCTGGGCGACCGCCCCATCGCGCGCCACTGGGCGGGCGTGGCGCTGGCCGCGATCGGCCTGGTCTGCATCATCGAGCCCTGGCACGAGCTGGGTAGCGCGCTGAGCACCACGCTGGCGATCGCCGGTGGCGCGGCGTGGGCCGCCGGCACGGTGCTCAGCAAGCGCATGTTCCAGCGCCATGCGCCGTCGGTGCTGAACCTCACGGCGTGGCAAATGCTCTTGGGCGGCATGGCGCTGGGCGTGTTGGCGCTGGTGACGCCGGAGCGCGACATCGAATGGAGCGGCGCCTTCATCGCCGGCCTGGCCTACAGCGTGCTGCTGGCGTCCAGCCTGGCGTGGTGGCTGTGGTCGATCGTGCTGCAGCGCCTGCCGACCACGGTGGCCAGCGTCTCCAGCCTGGGCGTACCCGTCGTCAGCGTGATGCTGGCGTGGCTGATCCTGCACGAGCGGCCGTCGTTGATGGAGTGGGTCGGCATCGTGCTGGTGCTGCTGGGATTGCTGGCCATCAGTGGTGTCGGCGCACGTCGCGCCGGCGGCTGACCATCCTGCAGGAGCGGCTTCAGCCGCAAGCCTCTCGTTCCGAAATTCCAAAGAAGAGCGTCGCGACTGAAGTCGCTCCTACAGCGCGTTGGTTCACCAGGGCAGCGCGCCGAGGTCAACGTTACCGCCGGTCAGCACCATACCCACGCGCCGGCCAGCGAACCGCTGCGGTCGCTTGAGGATCGCCGCCAGCACGGTGGCGCTGGACACCTCGACCAGCACCTTCAACTCGCGCCACAACAGCTGCATCGCGACCACGGTTTCGTCGTCGGTCACGGTGATGACCTCGACATGGTGCGCGCGCAGTGCCTCCAGGTTGTGCTCGCCCACCAGCGCACGCAAGCCATCGCAAAGCGTATCGGGGATGACGGTGGTGACCCGCGAACCCTGCGCCAGCGATCGGGCCGCGTCATCGGCGCCGGCCGGTTCGGCACCGAACAGCGCCAGCGACGGATCCAGCGCATGCGCGGCAATCGCCACGCCGCTGGCCAGCCCGCCACCGCCCACCGGCGTCATCAAGGCATCGATGTCCGGCACTTGCCGCAACAGCTCCAGCGCCAGCGTGCCCTGCCCCGCCATCACCAGGGCGTCGGCATAGGGATGCACGAAGACGGCGCCGGTCTCGCGCTGCAGTTCGGCGGCCATCGCCTCGCGCGCAGCCTGCGTGGGGGCGCAGCGATGCACGGTGCCGCCGGCGCGTTCGATCGCCTCGACCTTGGCGCGCACCGCGCCTTCGGGAATCACCACGTGCGCCGCGATGCCGCGCGTGGCCGCGGCCAGCGCCAGCGCATTGCCGTGGTTGCCCGACGAATGCGTGAGCACGCCGCGCGCGGCCTGGTCATCGTCCAGCGCCCATACCGCGTTGCAGGCGCCACGAAACTTGAAGGCGCCGCCACGCTGCAGGTTTTCGCACTTGAAATGCAGCCGCGCGCCGGTCGACGCGTCCAGCACATCGCTGCGCAGCACGGGGGTGACTTGCGCATACGGCGCAATGCGCGCGGCGGCGGCACAGATATCGTCGATAGTGGGGAGTACGTCGCGATTCATGCCGAGGCCACGGCATCCATGTCGATTTCCACGCCGCAGCGGAAGCGGCGCTCGGCGCCCGGCATCAGCCGGATCGTGTCGGCGCACTCGGGCCGGTTGAACGCGTTGGCCATGCACTCCATCGGCTCCAGCGCCACCGAACCGCGCACGTCGCGCGTCACCGTATCGGCGGTGAAGGCGTGCATCATGCCGCGCTCCTGCCACACCGCAATGCCCACGCCGCTGGTCAGGTCTCGCAGATAAGTGCGGATGCGCCCGTCGGTCTCCGGCTCCAGGTCGGTGTAGCCCTGGTCGATGATGGCGTCGTCGATGCGCCGCGGCACGCGGAAATCCAGCGCGGGTGCGTCATCCAGCGCCACGTACGCGGGCGCGCCGGGCAACGCGATGAGGTTGGCGTCGGTGTGGATCAGCGTTTGCGCGGGGATCTGCAACTGCCAGTCGTCCACGCCACCGGCCGGCAGGCGGAAATACGGATGCCAGCCGAAGAAGCACGGCGCGGCGCTGTCGCCCACGTTGCGCATGGCCGCTTCCAGCGTGAGTCCCTGCGCATCCAGCGTGTAAGTGATGCTGAGGTCGATCGCGTGCGGGTAGCCCGGTTGCGGCCGGATCGACGAGGTCGACAGGGTCAGTTGCGCGCGCCGCTCGTCGGCCGACAAGTCCACGATGTCGAAGTCCACGCCGCGCACGAAGCCGTGACGGCTGGCGCGCTGATCGCCCACCACACCCGGCTGCAGATCCTGCGCCTGCCCGTCGAATTCATAGCGCGCGGCGGCAATGCGGCCACCGAACGGCACCATGATGGCGAAACGCGAACTCGGCCGGCTGACGATCTCGGCGGCATCGCGATAGCCATCGGCGAGGTCGTGCAGCACGCCGCTGACCATGATCTTGAAGGTGAGCAAGGCCGCGCCGTGGCGGGCAATCTGCACGTGCCGTTGCTGCGCATGGTCGGTCAGCACCAGGACGGTTTGTTCGTCCCACAAGACCTCTTCGACGGTATAGCGCGTCATCGGATGCTCCTGTCGCGAAAAGGCCCATGTTAGCCTGATCGCCTCTCACACCCATCTGTTTTCCGCATGAATGCCCGCCCTGAACAACTTGCCGCCCCCACCCGCCTGGACGCTTACCGCGCGCCGGCGTGGCGCGTCGAAACGGTCGAACTGGACTTCGACCTGGCCATCGACACCACCGAAGTCACCGCACGTTTGCACCTGCGTCGCGATCCCGCGCAGACGCTGCCGCTGCGGCTGGATGGCGAAAACCTGGAGTTGCTGTCGATTGTGCTCGACGGCAGCACGCTTCCACCCGACGCGTTCCGCTACACCGACAACGTACTGGAGGTCGATGGCGCGCGCGATGGCAGCGTGCTGGAAACCCGCGTGCGCCTGCGCCCCGCGGCCAATACCGCGCTGGAGGGGCTCTATCTTTCCGGGTCGGCCGAGGCCGGTTTCCTGCTGACCCAGTGCGAGGCCGAGGGGTTTCGGCACATCACGTTTTTCCCCGATCGGCCGGACGTGCAGGCACGCTACACCGTCACCCTGCGCGCCGATCGCGACCGCTTTCCGGTGCTGCTGGCCGGCGGCAATCCCGACGGCGCCGGTGTACTGGACGATGGCCGTCACTGGGCGCGTTTCGTCGATCCGCATCCGAAACCCAGCTACCTGTTCGCCGTGGTGGCCGGCCGCCTGCAGTCGATCGAACGCGACTACGTCACCGCCGAGGGCCGCGCGGTCACGCTGAAAATCTGGTCGGAAGCCGACGTCATCGATCGCTGCGATTACGCGATGGATGCGCTGGAGCGCTCGATGCGCTGGGACGAGCAGACCTACGGCCGCAACTACGACCTGGATGTTTTCCACGTGGTCGCCACCCACGATTTCAACATGGGTGCGATGGAGAACAAGGGCCTCAACATCTTCAACGCGAAGTACCTGCTGGCCGACCCCGACTCCAGCACGGACGACGAATACCGCCATGTGGAATCGGTGATCGCGCACGAGTATTTCCACAACTGGAGCGGCAACCGCGTGACCTGCCGCGACTGGTTCCAGCTGTCGCTGAAGGAAGGGCTCACCGTGTTCCGCGAGCAGAGCTTCTCGGCCGACATGAACTCCGCCTCGCTGAAGCGCATCGAGGACGTGTCGCTGCTGCGCCGCGCCCAGTTCCCCGAGGACGCCGGCCCGCTGGCGCATCCGGTGCGTCCGGCGCAGTACAGCGAGATCAACAACTTCTACACCGCCACGGTGTACGAGAAAGGTGCCGAACTGGTGCGCATGCTGGCCGGTTGCCTTGGCCCGGATGGCTTTCGCCGTGGCATGGATCTGTACTTCGCGCGCAACGACGGCAAGGCCGCCACGCTGGAGGATTTCCTGGGCGCGCTGGGCGAGGCCAACCACACCGATCTCGGCCCCTATCTGGCGTGGTACGGGCAAGCCGGAACGCCCCGCATGCATGCGCGCGGCGAATACGACGAGGCTCGCCGCAGCTACGCGCTGACCCTGCGCCAACACACGCCAGCCACACCCGCCCAATCGCGGAAGCACCCCGTGCCCATTCCGGTGAAACTGGCGCTGTTCGACCGCGATGGCCAGATGATGGATCTGCATCTGGACGTCCAGACGGCCAAACCGTCAACCGAATCCGTGGTGGTACTGGATACGGACGAACAAACCTTCACCTTCCACAACGTGCCCTCGGCACCGGTACCGTCACTGCTGCGCGGCTTTTCCGCGCCGGTGATCCTGGAATGCGATTACGGCGCCGCCGAACTGGCGCTGCTGTTACGCCACGATCCCGACGGATTCAACCGCTGGGAGGCCGGCCAGCAACTGGCCACGCTGGCTTATGTTGACCTGCGCGACGGCGGCGGCGATGCGCTGGAAGCATGGACAGGAGCGCTGTCCGAGCTGTTTGCCCGCGGCGACGTCGAGCAGGCCCTGCTGGCCAATCTGCTGACACCGCCGGGCGAGGTGGAATGGGCCGAACGGGAGGCCAGCGTCGATCCCGCGCGCATCCACGCCTTGCGCCAGCAACTGCAGCGGCAACTGGCCGACCGCATTGGTGCCGAGGCGCTGCACCAGCGCTATCGGACACTGGCGGGCGAGGCCAGCCTCTCCCTCGACGCGGCCAGCCAGGCGCGGCGCCGGCTGAAGCAGCGTGTACTGGAACTGCTGTCCCTGGTCGATCCCGGCGTGGCGCAACCGCTCGCCGCCACCCAGTACGACAGCGCACCGGGCATGACCGACCGACTCGGCGCATTGGCGGTCCTGTTGCGCAGTGACGCCACCCAGGCCGCGGCGGCACTGGCGCATTACCGCCGGCGCTATGCCGACAACGCGCTGGCCTTGGACAAATGGTTCGCGGTGCAGGCGCAGGTACCCGACGAGAGGGCGTTGGACCGCGTGTCCACGCTGGAACGCGACGCCGCATTCACCCTGAAAAACCCCAACCGCGTGCAGTCGCTGCTGGGCGCGTTCGTGCGGGCCAACCCCAGCGGCTTCCACCGTGCGGATGGCGCGGGCTACCGCTTCCTGGCCGAGCGGCTGGTGCAGCTCGATGCGCTGAACCCGCAGGTGGCGGCGCGGCTGGCCACCGCGTTCAACGGCTGGCAGCGGCTGGAGCCGGGCCGTCGCGAAGCGGCCCGCGCGGCCATCGAGGAGTTGGCCGATCGCGACGGCTTGTCACGCAACCTGCGCGAGATCGTCGCCAACGTACTGAAACGGTGACCCGGCGCGGGCTGGATCAGGCGGGCAGCTGATCCAGCGCCTCGCGCAGGTTGTTCATGCGCGAAACCAGCCGCGGCAGCAAGGTGGAGCTTTCCTCGCCTGCGCGCTGCTCCAGATTTTCCATTGCCAGTTCCACACGGCCGATCTCGATCAGCAGATCGTGGTGGGCATACACCGGTTCGAAATCGAAGTTCATGATCAAGCGCCCCCTTGGCTACCGTGCCTGCTGCAACTGACATGCCAAAAGAGCGGGAGGACGCGGTGGTGGGCGAAAATGTGGGCCTCAGCTGCCGCTGGGTGTCAGCTGCTGCCGCGATTGGACAACAACTACCGTTCCAGTCACTGCATGTTCACGCACGCGGAGTAAATATCCACCGAAGCTTCAAGACCGCCCGCGGTCTCGAACGCGCCAGATTTTTCCCGGCTTCTGGCGTCCGGCAACACGGTCATCCTGGATTCCCCCTGTTCCTGAGACCGCCGGACGCCAGATCTAAGCAGCCCACAGACCCCCCGCTTGCGCGGGGTTTGGTTTTTCCCGCCCCCCAAAGGAAGCTCTGGTTTCGCTCGTCCTCCCAGCGAGCGAAGGCTTATAGAGTTCCGCAAAAGGCGACGGCACCCCGAAGGGTGCCGTCTTGGCTTCCTTTCCCGGTACGCGATCAAACCCCTGTCGTTCGATCTCGGCGCGCCGGGCGCAGCGTCTGCCCGGGAAAGTGCAGCGGACAAAAAGCAGGATGCGTGCCAGCACAGCCAGATCCCGTCGCGGCGGGTTGATGGCAGTACCATAGCGCCTATTTCGTCACCTTTTGCACGGCCAGGTCAGTCATGCGTCATCCCACCTCCTACGACGTCATCGTGATCGGCGGCGGCCATGCCGGCACCGAAGCGGCGCTGGCCGCCGCGCGGACGGGCGCACGCACCCTGCTGCTCAGCCACAACATCGAGACGATCGGACAGATGAGCTGCAACCCGGCCATCGGCGGGATCGGCAAGGGACATCTGGTGAAGGAGGTCGATGCACTGGGCGGCGCGATGGCACACGCGGCCGACCGCGCCGGCATCCAGTGGCGCACGCTCAACGCGTCCAAGGGCCCGGCCGTGCGCGCCACCCGATGCCAGGCCGATCGC
>JBIQMK010000174.1:0-7279 GCA_044463365.1 Rhodanobacter sp.
ACGGCGGCGGCGCTGGAAAATTTCACGCTGCATGTCGAGCCCGGCGAAACGGTTGCCCTGGTCGGCCCCTCCGGCGCCGGCAAGAGCACCGTGTTCGCCTTGCTGTTGCGCTTCTACGACCCGCAATCGGGCAGCGTGAAGCTCGACGGCGTGGATCTGCGCGCGCTGGCCCTGCCCGACCTGCGCGGCGCCATCGCGCTGGTGCCGCAGGAAACCATCATCTTCAGCGGCAGCGCCGCCGACAACATCCGCTTCGGCCGCCAGGACGCCAGCGACGCGGAAGTCGTGGAAGCGGCCAGGGCGGCCGAAGCGCACGAGTTCATCAGCGCGCTGGACAACGGCTACGACGCCGAAATGGGCGAGCGCGGCGTGCGCCTCTCGGGCGGTCAGCGCCAGCGCGTGGCCATCGCCCGCGCGATCCTGCGCGACGCGCCGCTGCTGCTGTTGGACGAAGCCACCTCCGCGCTGGATGCGCAATCCGAGGCGGCGATCCAGCAGGCGCTGGAACGGCTGGAAAAAGACCGCACCACCCTCGTCATCGCCCACCGCCTGGCCACCGTGCAGCGCGCCGACCGCATCGTGGTGATGGATGGCGGCCGCATCGTGGCACAGGGCACGCACGAGAGCCTGCTGGCCGAGGGAGGGCTGTATGCGGAACTGGCGCGGTTGCAGTTCGTGGCCTGAGGAGACGCCGTCGACGGGGTCGGCAGTGCGCCGGCACCGGATTCCCGCTTTCGCGGGAATGACGACCTTCAGCGATCCTCCGCCCGGTGGCACACGGCCTCGACCCTGTTTCCATCCGGGTCCAGCAAGAAGGCACCGAAATAATGCTCGTGGTAATGCGCGCGGATCCCCGGCGCTCCGTCGTCCGTGCCGCCATGGCGAAGACCGGCCTCATGGAAGGCACGCACCTGCGCGTGGCTGGTTGCCTTGAAGCACCAGTGACGGCGGGGATCGGTCGCCGCGCTGTCCGAGGAGTAGACGGCCAGGCAGGTGTGCAGATCTTCGGCGGCGCTGCAGCGCACGCCGAACCCCAGGGCGTCGTCGCGATCGTAGACCTTGGCGGCGCCCAGCGCGCCCATGATGGCGTCGTAGAACGGGCGGCAACGCGCCAGATCCCTGACCGTGATGGAGACGTGGTCGAGCAAAAACATGGCGGGTCCCGTTGGCACTGAAGCGGCGCAGTGTGCCACTTGCGCTCCACCCATCGCCAGTTGGCCGGGCCGCGAGCGTCCGCGGCAGCAGCGGCGCGCGATATCCTCGTGCGCCGATCCACCATCCGCCACCGCCATGTCGATCATTCTCACTGCGTTCGCCCGCACCCGCCTGTTTCCGCGCGACCGCCGCCCCAGCGCCATCCAGGATTGCTGCGCCGAGGCGTTCGAGCAGCGCCTCAACAGCGAACCGCCACTGAAGGTACTGGATGGCTACGCGCCGTTCTGCAAGCTGCACGTGCACCGCAACTGGACCCGTACACGCTGCACCGCCACGCCCATCACCGAGGCCAACCGCCACCTCCTCCGCTCGGCGTACGAGGCGCGCAACAGCAACGAGCTGCCGGTATTGGTGCGCTGGTTCGAAGGCATCGACCCGCCGGTGGCGAACTACCTGCTGCCGATCCTCTACAGCCGCGAGCAGCTGGCGAAGGAGGGTTCGCCGATCGATGCCGACTGGGGCGTGGTCGGTTGCCTCTATACGCTCGAGCCCGAAGAAATCCCGATGGTGCCGATCACCATGCTGCGCAATGCGCTGGGCGTGGCCGAAGGCGGCTCGGGCGTGGCACTGGATCGCGAAGCCTATCGACGTGCGGTGGCGTTCTGGGACGTGCATGCGAACTGGCGCGGGTGAATGCCGGGCATGGGCGATCCGGAATGCACTTGTTGGGGCGCATGATTCCCCGCAGGGTCGCGCCGTCTCGCAGCCGCACGCATCCCCAAGGACACTTCGCGTGGAGCCATTCGGGCTTTTCCGCCGACGTGGCGCCGGCGGGAACAAAATTGCGACACTCGGCGTTGCACCTGTACAGTTGTAACGCCCAGCCAACCTTATGGTTGCGGTCTGGTCTGGCCTTGTCTGCTGATACGAAAACGGATGCTCAGATCAGTTGTCGATTCGCCTTTGCGAAATAGCAGGTCCATATCTATATAACGGGGGTTATATCGTGTCCAAGACCAAAATCTCGGTGATACTCGCCGCGCTCTCCATGACCGTGGGGTGTTCGCCCAAGTATCAAGTGAAGCTGGATTCCTCGCCGCAAGGTGCCTCGGTCGTGTGCGCCGGGACCAGGCAGGGCTACACGCCGGTGACCATCAACCTCTACAAGGACCCCAAGAATCCGTCCTATATCAATGCCAGCGGCTGTAGCGCGAGGTGGGCGAGCGGCGCCAGTGCCGCCTATCCCGCACAGCTGAAGATTTCACCGGATGGTACCAGCGAGTTCACGGTGAAAAGGCCCGATACTCCCGGTATTGAAAAGGATGAGCGGGTCGCCCGGAACATAGAGAACAGGAAGCAGGAGAAAAAATTCTCCGAAACGGATTCCAACGGCAAGAATCACCCCAGCACCATGTTGTGTTCGTACACTGGCGCCGAGAAGACCTGCCTGTGATCCGCAGCAAGCGTAAGTTCACCCGGTAGACAAACCGCCCGAGCCGCGCTTGGCCGTTGAACGGCCAGGCGCGGTGACGAGCAGCGCGGCGCCTGGCGTACCAGCGCACGACCCCTGCTTACGACTCATCGCCACGTTCGGCCGCAAGCGCCGATTGAATGCCTGGTGGCCGCTCCTCCCCAAAGCCTGCGCCACTGTTTTTCTGTTTCTGCGGGCGGGATGAAACAAGCTCCCATTGCCGCTGCCTTGACGCGCGGCCGCCTAGCGTGGCCGACCATGCGCGACGACCTGCTGCAACCACGTTCCCAGGGCCTCTACTGCCCCGCCGGTGATTTTTTCATCGATCCGCGCTGGCCGGTCGAGCGCGCCGTGGTGACACACGCCCACGGCGACCACGCGCGCATCGGCAACGCGGTCTATCACGTGGCGGCGGCCGGCTCGGCGTTGATGCGGCAACGGCTGGGCGACGCGGCCATCATCGAAACCCACGAATATGGCGAGCCCTTCACGCTGGGCGACGTGCGCGTGTCGATGCATCCTTCCGGCCACATGCTGGGCGCGGCGCAGATCCGCATGGAGTGCGGTGGTCGCGTGGTAGTGGTTTCCGGCGACTACAAGCGCGAGACCGACCCCACCTGCCTGCCGTTCGAGCCGGTGCCGTGCGACGTGTTCGTCACCGAATCCACCTTTGGCTGGCCGGTGTACCGCTGGCCGCCGATGGAGGCGGTGATGGACGACCTGCTGGCGTGGTGGGACGACTGTGCGCGGCGCGGCGTGCCCGCGCTGCTGTTCTGCTATGCGCTGGGCAAGGCGCAACGATTGCTGGCCGAACTGGCCTTGCGATGCCCCGACCGCATGGCGCATCTGCACGGTGCCTTGCTGCAACCGGTGCAGCATTATCGCGATGCCGGCATCGCCTTGCTGCCCACCGCGCCGCTGGACGAAAAAGCGCGCGGCGCCGCGATGGCCGGCGAGTTGATCATGGCGCCGCCCTCGGCAGCCAACTCACCCTGGATGCGCCGGTTTGCGAACGCGTCCACCGGCTTTGCCTCGGGCTGGATGCAGGTACGCGGCAATCGGCGTCGGCGCGGCTTCGACCGCGGCTTCGTGGTGTCCGACCACGCGGACTGGCCGGGCCTGCTGCGCAGCGTGGCGGACAGCGGCGCCTCCCGCATCTACGTCACCCATGGCGACGGCGATGTGCTGACCCGCCACCTGCGCGAACTGGGTCACGACGCGGTGGCACTGGACGCGCTGGGAGAGGTCTGATGCGCCGCTTCGCCGCGCTCTACACGCAGCTCGACCGCACCGCCTCCACGCTGGCCAAGCGCGAGGCCATCGCCGCCTATCTGCATGGCGCACCGCCCGCCGACGCCGCGTGGGCGGTCTACGTGCTGGGCGGCGGCAAGCTGCGTCGGCTGGCCACGGCCACCGAGATGCGCACCGCCGCGCAGCAGGCCACGGGGTTCGCCGACTGGCTGATCGACGCCAGCTACCAGCACGTGGGCGATCTGGCCGAGGCGGTGGCGCTGCTGTTGCCGCCGGGCGACGGCAGCCTGGCCGACACCCCGCTGCATGTGTGGATGGACGAATGGCTGCCCGCGCTGGGCAAGCTCGAGCCGCCGGCGCGACTGGCGCAATTGCAGGCATGGTGGCAGGCACTGCCGGTGGAGCAGGTGTTCCTGCTGAACAAGCTGCTGACCGGCGCGCTGCGGGTGGGCGTGTCGCAACGGCTGGTGGTGCAGGCGCTGGCGCAATGGTCGCAATTGCCGACCGACCTGATCGCCCACCGCCTCAGCGGCGACTGGCAGCCGCATGCGGCAGCGCTGGCGACGCTGGCCGAGCCGGCCAGCGACGACGAGCATCTGTCCGACCGTCCCTACCCGTTCTTCCTGGCCTCGCCACTGGAGCAGTCGGTGGAAACGCTGGGCGATCGCGCCGACTGGCTGGCGGAATGGAAGTGGGACGGCATCCGCGCCCAACTGATGCGTCGCGGTGGCGAAGCGCGGCTGTGGTCGCGCGGCGAGGAGCGTCTGGATGGCCGTTTTCCCGAACTGGAAAACGCCGCGGCCGCCCTGCCGTTCGACGGCGTGCTCGATGGCGAGATCCTGGCCTGGAACGCCGCCGGCCACCTGCCGCGCGCGTTCACCGCGCTGCAGAAGCGCATCGGCAAGCTCAAGCCCGGCGCGAAACTGCTGGCCGACACGCCGGTACGCTTCATGGCCTACGACCTGCTGGAACACGACGGTGAGGATCTGCGCCAGCAACCGTTGCACGCGCGTCGCGAACGCCTTGCCGGCTTGCTGCGCGAGGTGTCGCCCGCGTTGATGCTGTCGCCCGCCCTGCCCGCCACCGACTGGCCGGCCCTGGCCGACGAGCGCGAACAATCGCGGGCACGGCAAACCGAAGGGCTGATGCTGAAGAAGCTGGATTCGCCCTACCGCGTGGGACGCAAGCGCGGCGACTGGTGGAAATGGAAGGTGGACCCGTACACGCTGGACGCCGTACTCATCTACGCCCAGCTCGGCCACGGCCGCCGCGCCGGCCTGTATACCGACTACACCTTCGGCGTGTGGGACCGCGGCCACCTGGTGCCCGTGGCCAAGGCCTATTCGGGCCTGGACGACGCCGAGATCGCCACGCTGGACCAGTGGATCCGCAGCCACACGCTGGAGCGCTTCGGGCCCGTGCGTTCGGTGGAGCAGGTGCACGTGTTCGAACTGGCGTACGAGGCGATCCAGCGTTCGTCGCGACACAAGTCCGGCGTGGCCGTCCGCTTCCCGCGCATCCTGCGCTGGCGCACGGACCTGGCCATCCGCGATGCCGACAAGCTGGACGATCTGCGGCGGCTGGCGATGGATTGAGGCGTGCATCGTGCCGCTGACCTCCCCCATTGTGCCGTCATCCCAGCGAAAGCTGGGACCCAGCGACCTTCGGCGTCACCGTAAAACGGCACTGGATCCCAGCTTTCGCTGGGATGACGGAGGGGTCGAGCGGCACGCCAAAGACCGCGCTGCATCCGCACCACTCACAACGGCTGTGCATCCACGGCACGCTTCACGGCAGCGACGAAGGCACGCCGTGCGGCGACCAGCGCGTCGGACGTCGCGTGCGGCCAGGCGCCCACCTGGGCGATCACCAGTTGCCGCGCGGGATCGACGTAGACCATCTGCCCGAAGATGCCGATGGCGGCATAGCTGCCGTCGGTATCCGTCCACCACAGATAACCGTAGCCACGCTCCGGCGCGTCGACGCTGGCCTGGCGTTGCAATGCGCCCTTGAGCCAGGCCGACGCCACCACCGGCTTGCCGTCGATGCGACCGCCGTCGAGCATGAATTGCCCCAGCCGCGCGTAGTCGCCCAATGTGGCCGACAGGCCGCTGCCGCCAGTGTCGCTGCCATCGCATTCGTCCTTGATCCAGGTGGCGTCGGACGCCATGCCGTACGGCTTCCAGATCGTCTGCGACAGGTAGGCCGCCAGCGAGCGATGCGTGGCCCGCTGCACCAGGATGCCGAGCAGGTCGGTTTCGGCGGTGTTGTAGTTCCAGTGCGTGCCGGCGGGCCATTGCCGCGGCTGCTTGCGCAGGTACGACAGCACATGCGCCTGGCCGTCGACGCAGGCGCCGAGGTACATCTGCGCCACATCCGAGTCGGGGTCCGCGTAATCCTCGTTCCACTGCACGCCGGAGGTCATCGTCAGCAATTGCTGCACGGTGACGTCGGCGTAGGCGCTGTCGCGCAGCTCCGGAATATAGGTGCCCAGCGTGTCGTGCAGGCTGTGGATGTCGCCGCGCTGAAGCGCGATGCCCAGCAGGGTGGAGGTGACCGACTTGGCCACCGAGAACGACTCCCACCGCTGCCGCGGCCCGAAGCCCAATCCGTAGCGCTCGAGGCGAACGCGTCCGTGCTGCAGCACCATCACGCCGGCAAGATGGTGCTGATCCATGTAGCTCGCCAGCGACGTGGGTCCACCGAGCGGCAAAGGCTTGCCCGGTGGCAGTTCGTGGACATGCCTGCCGCGCGGTGCAAGATCGCTGGGAAACAACGTGGCCATCTGGCGGAATTGCGCCTCGCGCTGCGCCTGCGTCCAGAACAGCACCTGCTCGCGTTGCTGGCCGATGGTGGGGGTCGTCTGCGCCGCCACGGTCGATGGCAGCGAGACAATCAGGCAAAGCGCGGCGACGAGCAGGCGGACACGGATGGCACGGTGCATGGCGATACGGCCGGAGCGATGGCGGGACCGTCATTTTACCGGCCAGTACCGCAAGGATTGCCGGCGCTATACATCAGCCGATACGCATCGACAACTCCACGTCCTCGCCGAACGGTGTGGACACATAGCCATGGGCAGGCGAACGCACGTACGCCAGGTAGTCGGGACTGTAGTCGGCGTTGTCGGCGACGACGAAGGCGCCCGGCCCGAGCCGGCTCTCCACGAGGCCCAATATCTCCGGGTAAAGCGACTTGGCACCATCGAGCAGCAACAGGTCGACGGTGTCGGGAAGATCGGTGCGCAGTGTCTGCAGCGCATCGCCCTCGCGGATTTCCACCAGGTCGATAAGGCCGCCGGCGGTCAGGTTGTGCCGCGCCCGCGCCACCTTGGAGGGTTCGAATTCGCTGGTGATCACGCGGCCGCCGCCGTTGTCGCGCAGCGCCGCGGCAAGGTACAGG
>JBIQMK010000175.1:0-7213 GCA_044463365.1 Rhodanobacter sp.
AAACTCTGGTCGGTACCCAGGCTCACCACGCCCAGGTTCGGATGCAGCGTGGTGAACGGATAATCCGCCACACGCGGCGTGGCCGCCGACACGGCGCGGATGAAGGTGGATTTGCCCGCATTGGGAAAGCCCAGCAGGCCTACGTCGGCCAGCAGCCGCAGCTCCAGCTTCAACTCGCGCACGTCGCCGGGCGTGCCCGGCGTGGCCTTGCGCGGCGCCCGGTTCACCGAACTCTTGAAGTGGATGTTGCCCAGGCCGCCCTTGCCGCCCTGCGCCACCAGCATGCGTTGGCCGTGGCTGGTGAGGTCGCCGATCACCTCGTCGGTGTCGACATTGGTGACCATGGTGCCGACCGGCACGCGGATGACCGTGTCTTCCCCGCCCTTGCCGTACATCTGACTGCCCATGCCGTTCTCGCCGCGCTTCGCCTTGAAGCTGCGCTGATGGCGAAAATCGACCAGCGTGTTCAGCCCCTCGTCGGCCACCAGCCACACCGAGCCACCGAAACCGCCATCGCCGCCATCGGGGCCACCGAACGGAATGAATTTCTCGCGGCGGAAACTGATGCAGCCATTGCCGCCATCGCCGGCCTGGACTTTGATGATTGCTTCGTCGACGAATTTCATGGGGAAGGCCGGGAATGGGGAATAGGGAGTGGGGAATAGGAAAAGCCGGCGATCTGGAGAGAGTAAGGGATTCGCAGGAAGCCCGCTTTTACCATTCCCTATTCTCCATTCCCGATTCCCTGCTCCAAACGAAAAGCCCCGCCGAAGCGGGGCCTTCGCTACCGCGTCGCGGGAGGCTTACGCCTGCACGACGTCGACGAAGCGGCGGTTCTTGTTGCCGCGGATCTTGAACTGCACGGTGCCATCGACCAGCGCGAACAGCGTGTGGTCGCGGCCCAGGCCGACGCCCACGCCCGGATGGAACTGGGTGCCGCGCTGACGCACGATGATGTTGCCGGCCTCGATGGCCTGGCCGCCGTAGATCTTCACGCCCAGGTATTTCGGGTTCGAATCGCGACCGTTGCGGCTGGAACCTACGCCTTTTTTATGTGCCATGACTCAATGCTCCAGTTGCTCAGGCGTTGATGCCCGTGATCTCGATTTCGGTGAAATGCTGACGGTGACCCTGCTGCCGCTTGTAGTGCTTGCGGCGGCGGAATTTGATGATGCGGATCTTGTCGGCGCGGCCGTGCTTGCGGACGGTGGCGCTGACGGTGGCGCCTTCCACGACCGGCGCACCGACGGTGACCGACTCGCCGGAACCGACCATCAACACCTGGTCGAAGCTCACGGTGGCGCCTTCTTCGGCGGTCAACAGCTCCACGCGCAGGACATCGCCCTGCTGAACGCGGTACTGCTTGCCGCCAGTCTTGATGACTGCGTAACTCATGGGAATGCCCTTCTGTCGTTATTCTCTTGGGTATCGCTTGTGACCCATTCAGGTCTGGCGAACTGCGGATTATAGCGACCCGCCGCCGCGCTGGTCAATTACTGACCACAAGCCGGACAATCCCGCCGCAGCCCACCAAAAAAGACCATCTGAACGCCTTGGTATAGTAATCGGCTCCCCCATATTCAGCCGTCATGGACAACATCAGCATTCGCGGCGCCCGCACGCACAACCTCAAGAACATCGACCTGGATCTGCCGCGCGACAAGTTGATCGTGATCACCGGCCTGTCCGGCTCCGGCAAATCCTCGCTGGCGTTCGACACCATCTACGCCGAAGGCCAGCGCCGCTATGTGGAATCGCTGTCGGCGTATGCGCGGCAATTCCTGTCGATGATGGAGAAGCCCGACGTCGACCATATCGAAGGTCTGTCGCCGGCGATCTCGATCGAGCAGAAATCCACTTCGCACAACCCGCGTTCCACCGTGGGCACGATCACCGAAATCTACGATTACCTGCGCCTGCTGTACGCCCGCGTGGGCACGCCGCGCTGCCCCGACCACGGCATCGCGCTGGCGGCGCAGACGGTGACCCAGATGGTGGACGCCACGCTGGCGCTGGATCCGGAGAAGCGCTACATGCTGCTGGCGCCGGTGGTGCGCGAGCGCAAGGGCGAGCACGTGCAGGTGTTCGAGCAACTGCGCGCCCAGGGTTTCGTGCGCGCCCGCGTGGATGGCGCGGTCTACGACCTGGACGCCGTGCCGCCGCTGATGCTGCGCCAGAAGCACACCATCGAGGTGGTGATCGACCGCTTCCGTCCGCGCGAGGACATCAAGCAGCGCCTGGCCGAATCGTTCGAGACCGCGCTGCGGCTGGGCGAGGGGCTGGTGATCCTGGTGGACGTGGACGCCCAGGCGGATGCCAACGGCGACGTTCCGGCCGAGCAACTGCTCTCCTCGCGCTTCTCCTGCCCGGTGTGCGATTACTCGCTGCCCGAGCTGGAGCCGCGGCTGTTCTCCTTCAACGCACCGGCCGGCGCCTGCCCGGCCTGCGACGGCCTGGGCATCACCCAGGTATTCGACCCGGTCCGCGTGGTCAGCCACCCCGAGCGCGCGTTGGCCAGCGGCGCCGTGCGCGGCTGGGATCGGCGCAATGCGCATTATTTCCAGCTGATCCTGTCGCTGGCCGCGCACTACGGCTTCGACGTGGATACCCCGTGGCAGGATCTGCCGAAAGACGTCCAGAAGGCCATCCTGTTCGGCAGCGGCAAGCAGCGCATCGCATTCCGCTACCTCACCGAGCGCGGCGGCAAGGTCACCCGCGAGCATGCGTTCGAGGGAATCGTGCCGAACATGGAGCGGCGCTACAAGGAGACCGAATCGGCGGCGGTGCGCGAGGAACTGGCGCGCTTCATCAGCGACCAGCCCTGCCCCGAGTGCGAGGGCCAGCGGCTGAACCGTTCCGCCCGCAACGTGTTCGTGGCCGAGCAGGCGCTGCCTGCGCTCACCCGTCGTTCGATCGACGACGCGCTGGCGTTCTTCGACAAGCTGGCCCTGCCCGGCTGGCGCGGCGAGATCGCGGTGAAGATCATCAAGGAAATCCGCGAGCGGCTGAGCTTTCTCAACGACGTGGGCCTGAACTACCTCACCCTGGACCGCCAGGCCGATTCGCTCTCCGGCGGCGAGGCACAGCGCATCCGGCTGGCCTCGCAGATCGGCGCGGGCCTGGTGGGCGTGATGTACGTGCTGGACGAGCCCTCGATCGGCCTGCACCAGCGCGACAACGAACGCCTGCTGGGCACGCTCACACGGCTGCGCGACCTGGGCAACACGGTGATCGTGGTGGAGCACGACGAGGACGCCATCCGCATGGCCGACCACGTGCTGGACATCGGCCCCGGCGCGGGCGTGCATGGCGGCGAAGTCGTGGCGCAGGGCACGGTGGCCGACGTCCTGGCCGCGCCGCGCTCGATCACCGGCCAGTTCCTGTCCGGCGCACGCAGCATCGAAGTGCCCGAGAAACGCCGCCAGCCGGCCGACGAGGAAGCGTGGCTGCACCTCAAGGGCGCCACCGGCAACAACCTGAAGGATGTGGACCTGGCGATTCCGGCCGGGTTGTTCACCTGCGTCACCGGCGTCTCCGGCTCGGGCAAATCCACCCTCGTCAACGACACACTGTTCCGGTTGGCCGCGGCCGAGTTGAACGGCGCCAGCACGCAGCCGGCGCCGCACCGCTCGGTCGAGGGCATGGAGCTGTTCGACAAGGTGGTGGATATCAACCAGTCACCGATCGGCCGCACACCGCGTTCCAACCCGGCCACCTATACCGGCCTGTTCACGCCGCTGCGCGAGATGTTCGCGCAAGTGCCCGAGGCGCGTGCGCGCGGCTACACCGCGGGGCGCTTCAGCTTCAACGTGCGCGGCGGCCGCTGCGAAGCCTGCGAGGGCGACGGCCTGATCAAGGTGGAGATGCACTTCCTGCCCGACGTCTACGTGCCCTGCGACGCCTGCCACGGCAAGCGCTACAACCGCGAAACGCTGGAAATCCTCTACAAGGGCCACACCATCGCCGACGTGCTGGACATGACGGTGGAAGACGCGCTGAAGCTGTTCGAGAACGTGCCCACCGTGGCGCGCAAACTCGACACGCTGCGCGCCGTGGGCCTGGATTACATCAAGCTGGGCCAGAGCGCCACCACGCTTTCCGGTGGCGAGGCGCAGCGCGTGAAACTGTCCAAGGAGCTCTCCAAGCGCGATACCGGGCACACCCTGTACATCCTGGACGAGCCCACCACCGGATTGCATTTCCACGACATCGAACAATTGCTGGACGTGCTGCACCAGCTGGTCGACCAGGGCAACACCGTGGTGGTGATCGAGCACAACCTGGACGTGATCAAGACCGCCGACTGGATCGTGGATCTGGGCCCCGAAGGCGGCGCCGGCGGCGGTCGTATCCTGGTGACCGGCACGCCGGAAACCGTGGCCGCCACCGCCGGCTCGCATACCGGCCGCTTCCTGGCGCCGCACCTGAAAACCGCCAAGGCGGCGAAACCGGCCGCCACCAAGCGAGTCAAGTCCGCCGCCAAGCACATCGCCTCGGCGGACAAGTACAAGCCGGTGCCGCGGAAGAAGAAGACATCGTGAGCGATCAAGCCTCCGCACCGCTGGCCGGCACGCCCATGTTCGTGGCATCGATCGCGGTGCGCTGGCGCGATCTGGACGCGTTCAACCACGTCAACAATTCCACCTACCTCACCTATCTGGAAGAGGCGCGATTGCAATGGATGCAGTCGATGGGCGACGCGTTCGAGTCGTCTGCCACGCCCGTGCTGGCGGCCAGCGAACTCAATTACCGCCGGCCGATCGCATGGCCGGCGCAACTGCAGGTGCAGTTGCTGTACGAGCGCGTCGGCAACAGCTCGATCACCATCGCCCATCGCATGGTCGACGCCAGCGACCCGCAGACGCTGTACTGCGACGGCCGCGTGGTGATGGTGTGGATCGACCCGGCCACCGGAAAACCGGTGCCGTTGCCGCCATCCGTGCGACAGGCAGCGCAGCCTCCCGCATCGCCGGCAGACACTGCGCAATAACGCAACCACTCAAGTCGCGACGCTGCTCACATACGCAAGCGCACGGTGTTCACACAGCATCGTTATGATGTCCGTCGATGCCTCGATGGAGCACACCGATGACACCACGTCACACCCTTCTCGCCCTCGCCTGCCTGACCACCTTGGGCGCGGCCGCCACCGCACACGCCGCCGACGGTACCGAACTGACCCTGTATCGCAGCGACAGCAGCGCGCTGTACGCCAGCAGTGGCGACGGCGCGGTGGACGACGGCTACGCCGTGGTGCGCGAGCAGCGTTCGCTGACGCTGGCCGCCGGCAGCCACGACGTGGTGATCGGCGACCTGCCCAACTACATCGACCCCGAGGCGATGGCGCTGGGTTTCCCCTCGGGTAACGCCAAGGTCATTTCGCAGCGCCTGCTGCTGGGCCAGGGCCAGAACGCCGCGCTGATCGGCCTGGTCGGCCACGGGGTGGAAGTGCTCGGCGACAACGGCCAACGGCTGGCCAGCGGCAACCTGCTGCGCGCCGGTGACGGGTTATTGGTGCGCGGCGACAACGGCGTCACCACACTGGTGCGCAACTACGCGGCGGTGCGTACCACCGGTGCCAACTTCCCCACCGGCTCCAGCCTCAGCCTGCGCGTCGATGCAAAGCGCGCGGGCACCGCCAACGCCGTGCTCAGTTATCCCACCGCCGGACTGGGCTGGCGCGCCGCGTATGTCGGCACGCTGCAGCCGGGCAGCGCCTGCCGCATGCAGTTCGAGTCGCGCGCCAGCATCGCCAACCGCAGCGGCCGCGACTGGCACGATACGCAACTCACCCTGATCGCCGGCGAGCCGCACTTCGCCAAGGCCTCCGCGCCGCGGCCGATGATGGCCATGGCGCGCAGCTACAAGGCCGAAAGCGCCGACGTGCCCGCGCAATCCACGCTCGCCGATTACCGCAGCTACGCCCTGCCCGCGCCGGTCGACCTGCCCGACGGCAGCGTCAGCCAGGTGCCGTTGTACGCCACCCGCACGCTGGATTGCGAACGCACCGCGCTGCTGGAAAACGGCAACAGCTACCAACCGCCGCAGCCGATGCTGGACGCCAATTTCAATACGGGAAGCAACGACTCCATCATCAGCACGCTGCGTGTGAAAGCGTTCGACAGCCTGCCCGCCGGCTATCTGCGTGTGCTCAGCGCAGACCGCAATGGCACGCCGCAATTCATCGGCGAAGGCCGCATCGACGACACGCCCAAGGGCAGCGACGCCACCATCACGCTGGGCACCGCGTTCGACCTGCGCGCCCAGCGTGAACGCACCACGTTCCACGTCGACAAGGCCGGCCGCACGATGGACGAGGCGTTCCGCATCACGCTGACCAACGCCGGCGACAGCGCACGCGTGGTCACCGTGCGCGAGCATCCCAACCGCTGGCAGCAGTGGACACTGGCGTCCTCGTCCAGCAAGCCGAGCAAACAGACACCCGATACGCTGGAATTCCGCGTCAACGTGCCGGCAGGCGGCAAGGCCACGCTGGATTACGCCGTGCGCTACAGCTGGACCGCCGACCAGACTCCCTGAGGACATCGTCATGTTCGACATGCTTCCGCATGAGCACGACATCACCGAGATCCGGCTGAACCGTCCGCCGGTCAACGCGCTGGATACCGCCTTGCTGGTGGCCCTGCGCGAAGCGCTCGAACAGGCACCGGCGAACGGTCAGCGCGGCCTGGTGCTGTCCGGTGCCCAGGGATTGTTTTCTGCCGGCGTGGACATTCCCGCGCTGCTGGCGCTGGATCGTGATGGGGTGCGGCGCTTCTGGCAGGAATTCTTCGCGCTGTGCTCGACGCTGGCGCGCCTGCCGATCCCGATCGTGGCCGCCATCACCGGTCACAGTCCCGCCGGCGGCGCGGTGCTGGCGTTGTTCTGCGATTACCGGGTGATGGCGCAGGGGCCGTACCGCATCGGCCTGAACGAGGTGCAGGTGGGCCTGATCGTGCCGGACAGCATCCAGCACGCCCTGCGCCGCGTGGTGGGCACGTATCGCGCCGAGCGCCTGCTGGTATCCGGCGCAATGCTCGAAGCGGACGCGGCGTTGGCCTGCGGTTTCGTGGACGAGCTGACCGTGGCCGAACAGGTCACCACCCGCGCGTTGCACTGGCTGGGCGAATTGCTGGCGCTGCCCTCGCAGGCAATGCTGGTCACGCGCGCGCTGGCCCGCGCGGACCTGATCGCCGCAGTCGATCCGGACACG
>JBIQMK010000176.1:0-7212 GCA_044463365.1 Rhodanobacter sp.
GATGGCCGGCAACCCCGGCGGCAAGGTGTGGAAGCTGTCGGCAAGCAGCGCAATCAGGCGCAGGTGGCCGTCCATCGCCAGAAACAGCAGCGTCACCAGCAGCAGGTAGAACTGGCTCAACACGGGCGAGCTGCCGCCCGCCTGCGGGTTCACCACTTCGGCAAAGCCCAGGCTCATGCTCTGCGCAATCAAGGCCCCGCCCAGCGACACCGCCTCGAACACCAGCTTCAACACGAAACCGATGGCCGCACCGATCAGCAGCTGCCCCGCCATCGCGGCCACGCCGGCGGCGCTCAGCGGGTCGATCGTGGCCGAGGCCAGCGGCGCCAGCACCAGCGTCAACACCACCACCACGCCCACCCGGACCCGCGCCGAGATCACCGTGGCACTGAAAACCGGCGCCACCAGGCATACCCCGCTGACCCGCGCCAACGCCCAGAACAGGTTGCCCAGCCAGGTCGGCAACTGCGCCAGATCCAGCCCAGTCATCTGACTGCACCGGGCAGGCTTTCGATCAACTGCCTGGTGAATTGCACCAGCACCCGCAACATCCACGGCCCGGTGATCAACGCCACCAGCGCCATCGCAATCAGCTTGGGGATGAAGCTCAAGGTCATCTCGTTGATCTGCGTGGCGGCCTGGATCACGCCGATCAACAGGCCCACCGCCAGCGCGGTCAGCAACAACGGTGCCGCCACCAGCATCGCCACATACAGCGCGTGCTGACCGAACTCCATGATGGATTCAGGCGTCATGGGTTGATCCCTGATGCATGCACCCGACTGTGGGACGTGGCCATGCCGCTCACGTGTAGAAACTCCCGGCCAGCGTGCCCAGCAGCAGCGTCCAGCCGTCGACCAGCACGAACAGCATGATCTTGAACGGCAGCGAGATGATCATCGGCGAGACCATCATCATGCCCATCGACATCAGCACGCTGGCCACCACCAGGTCGATGATCAGGAACGGCACGAACAGCAGGAAACCCATCTGGAACGCGGTCTTCAGCTCGCTGGTGAGGAAGGCCGGCATCGCCACCTTGAACGGCACGTCGGCCTTGCTGGCGTAGGGCTTCTCCTTGGCCAGCCGGGTGAACAGCTGCAGGTCCGCGTCGCGGGTCTGGTCCAGCATGAAATGCTTGAACGGCGCGGTCGCCGCCGGCAGCGCCAGCTCGGCGCTGAGGTTGCCGTCCATGTACGGTTTCACGCCGTCGTTGTAGGCGCGGGTCAGCACCGGCGACATCACGAACAGGGTGAGGAACAGCGCCAGCCCCAGCAGCACCTGGTTGGGCGGCGTGGACTGCGTGCCCAATGCCTGGCGCAGGAAACCCAGCACGATGATGATGCGGGTGAACGAGGTCATCATCAGCAGGATCGCCGGCAGCAGCGTCAGCGCCGTCATCAGCGCCAGCACCTGCAGCGACAACGTCCAGTTCTTGGCGCCGTCGGCGGCGGTCTGCACGTTCAACACCGGGATGCCCGGCGTCACCGCCCACGCGCCCAACGGCAGCACCACCAGCAGTGCCGCGATGATCCAGCGCCAACGCTTCATGAGCGGCGCTTCCAGCGCGCCAGCAGATCGCTTGCGCTGGGCAGCGGCTTGATCGGATCCGGTTCGCTTGGCGCAGGCGCGTCGCCGTCGTAGACATGCAGCGTGCGGGTCCCGCCCGCGCCCATGCTCACCAGCAGGCGTTTGCCATCGGCGTCGATCAGCAACAGGCGCTCGCGCGCACCCACCGCGAAGGTTTCCACGCAGCGGATGCGACGTCCGCCCACGCCTGGCCGACGCTGCAGCCGGCGAGTGAGCCAGCCGGCGGCCATGATCAGCGCAATGATGCCGAACAGGCTCAGGATCACCCGCACCAGCTCGCCGGCGGGGTTGAATTCGGCGGCGGCCGGGGCGGCCGCCAGCATGAGGGCCAGCGTGCTCATCGCAGTTTGCGCACGCGTTCGGCGGGGCTGATCACGTCGGTCAGGCGGATGCCGAACTTCTCGTTGATCACCACCACTTCCCCGTGCGCCACCAGGGTGCCGTTGACGAAGACATCCAGCGGTTCGCCCGCGGCGCGATCGAGCTCCACCACCGAGCCCTGGTTGAGCTGCAGCAGGTTGCGGATGCTGATGCGGGTGCGGCCCACTTCCATGGCCAGGGTCACCGGCACATCCAGGATCATGTCCAGGTTGACCTCGCCCAGCCCGCCGGGCAGGCCCTGCAGGGAGTCGAATTCGACGCGCTCGCTGGCGTCGGCGAAAGCGGTATCGGTATCGGTGGGCTGATTCATGCTGGTTTCTTCTCTTTTTGATGATCGCCGGACATGCGCCTTTCGCGCCGAC
The DNA here is from genome assembly GCA_044463365.1 of Rhodanobacter sp. Taxonomy (GTDB): domain Bacteria; phylum Pseudomonadota; class Gammaproteobacteria; order Xanthomonadales; family Rhodanobacteraceae; genus Rhodanobacter. Next base: position 2,334 of record JBIQMK010000176.1, read on the forward strand.
CGGCCTGGGTGTGGAAACGCACCGCATTGCGGCCGTTGGATTGGCCGTAGCTGCCGCGAAACACCGGCACGTCCTCGGCATAGACCGTCGTCAACTCGGGCAGCTGCACCGGGATGATGTCGCCGGGACGCAGGTGCAGGAATTCGCCGATGCTGATGCGCGTTTCGAGCAGCAGCGAGCTCAGCGCCACCTCGGCGTCGAGCACCTCCTCGTGCAGCATTTCGGCCCAGCGGTCGTCGCGGTCCACCCGATCGCTCTGCACGCCGGCATCGAGCAAGGTGCGGATCGGCTCGACCATCGCATACGGCAGGGTGAGATGGATTTCGCCGCCGCCGCCATCGAGCTCGACGTGGAAGCGCGACACCACCACGGTCTCGGTGGGGCTGACGATGTTGGCGAACTGCGGATTGATCTCGGAGTTGAGGTACTCGAAATCCAGTCCCAGCACCGGCGCCCAGGCTTCCGTCATCGCGCCGAACAGCTCGGTCAGCATGATCTGGATGACGCGGTTTTCGGTGGCGGTGAAATCGCGGCCCTCGATGCGCGCGTGGTAGCGGCCGTCGCCGCCGAAGAAGTTGTCGATCACGGTGAACACCAGCCGCGGCTCGAACACCACCAGCGCGCTGCCGCGCAGCGGCTTGATGCGCACCAGGTTCAGGTTGCTGGGCACGGCCAGGCCATGCACGTACTCGGTGAACTTGACCATCTTCACGCCCAGCACCGACACCTCGCAGGTCTTGCGCAGCACGCCGAAGATCGCGGTGCGAAAGAACCGCGCGAAACGGTCGTTGACCATTTCCAGCGTGGGCAGCCGACCGCGCACCAGCCGGTCCTGCTGGGTGAAGTCGTAGGAGATCACGGTGCCCGGCGGCAGCGGCTCGTCGGTGCCGGTGGCGACGTCGCCACCTTCCACGCCGTCGAGCAGCGCGTCGATTTCGTCCTGGGAAAGCAGATCGCTCATCGCCGTGTCCCGCTTACTGCATCACGAAGCTGGTGAAGTACAGCGCGTCGATGCCGGGCCGGCCCAACCGCACCTGCACCACCTTGCGCACCGCCGCCAGTGCCTGCGCCTGCAGCTTGTCGCGGCCGGCGGTGTTGCTGATGATCGAGTACTCCTGGCTGCTGAAAAGCGACACCAGCGCGTCGCGGATCACCGGGTCGGCGGACTTGGCCGCGGCCAGCGCATCGGCGTCATGCGACATCAGCGTGACTCCGACCTGCAGGTAGCGCAGCGACTCGTCGTCGCGAAAATTGACCACGAAGGGCGGATCGAGCGGCAGGTAGAGCTCGGCTTTCGGCGCGGCCTTGGCGTTCTTGGCCGCGGCCTTGGCGTGCATCGCCTTGTATGCGAAGCCGCCACCGCCCAGTGCCAGCAGAACCACGGCCAGGCCGATGATCATCGGCAGGCGGCTTTTCTTCTTGGGCGGGATCGGTGCCTCAACCAGTTCTTCGTCGGCCTCAGCCATGGAAAACCTCGATCTGCAGTTTCAGGGAAAGGGCCCGTGCAACCGGGCGATGCCCATCAAATGCAAACCGTGTGCCATCGACGAAAAGCGCATGGCAGCGGGGATTTCGCGAGGGCGGGCGAGCGACGTGGCGTTTTCTTGACGCCTGACGTCAGGCTGACGTGACGCTTTGGTGCCGGGATTCGGGATCGGGATTCGCAAGAGCACAAGCCGCGTACGGCACTACAAAACTGTAGGAGCGACTTTAGTCGCGACGCTTCTGGCTTGGACATGGCCGGAAAGCGTCGCGACTAAAGTCACTCCTACAGGGTGTTCCTGCCTGCGACCGCCCCCAGGCGACGCTTTTACAAATCCCGAATCCCCAATCCCGATTCAGGCAAACGCATCCAGCAAGCCGACCGTCCCGGACGATGCCGCCACGCCGTGGATCTCGCCGACTTCATCGATGCCGGCGCCTTCGGCGGATTGGCGCTCGCTGCCGTTGCGGTCACCGCGATCGTGCTGGCCGACTTCGGCGTGACCCAGCGAGAGCCCGTGCTGGCCCAGCATCTGATCGAGCTGCGGCAGGCTTTGCTGCACGGCCGCCACCGCGCCGGGGTGCTGTGCGTTGAACACCACGTCGACCCGGCCGTGGTTGAGGCTGACCTTGATGTCGAGCTGGCCCAGATCCTCCGGATGCAGGCGGATGCGTGCCTGTTTGACGTCCTGGCCACCGAGCCAGGCCACCTGCTGGCCCAGCTCCTGCGCGAAGCCGTGGCTGCCCGCGGGCGTGGGAATCTGCAGTTGATGCACCGACGGTGCTGCCTGGGCGCCGGTGGATGGCGGTGCCAGCGCAGCGGCTGGCTGGGTTGCCGCGTCGGCGGGTTTGTCGACGGCGACGGAAGCCAGCCGGGGTTCGGCCGTGGCAAGCATGATGCCTGCGCCGGCCGGCAAGGCCGTGACGTTTGCCGCCGCGTTCCCGACGGGACCGGCGGCGCTGTTCATTTTCAGCAGGGCCGCCGCACTGGCGTCGGCTGCCGCGGTCTTGCCGATCGGCCCCGCGTGCGCGGCGGCGATACCCGTGGCCAGCGGCCGCAGGGCGACATTCGCCGGGCCCAGCAAAGCCAGCATCGCGCTGGCCAGCGCGCCTGCCGGGGTTTCGCCGTCGGCCGGGGCATCGTCGTCGGCGTCCTTGGCGGCGTGGGTGTTGGCATTGTCGCCGGTGGTCCTGGCCGCAGTCGTGGAATTTGCATTGGCCGGCGCGGAGGAATCCCTGGCGTCGCTGGCCGGCCGATCGCCGGCGCGCGGCTTGTTTCCCTGATCGCCCTGCGGCGAGGCCTGCTTTTGCCGTGCGGCATCGAGCTGGCGATCGAATTTGCCCGATTCCGCCGCCGCATCGCGGGGCTCGGGCGTTGGGGTGGCGCGCGGGGCGGCAGCGGGGAGAACGGCGGCGGTGGCGGTCATGGCAAAGTGGCTCCGTCAGCAGGTGCGTGCACAGGCGGCAACAAGCCGTCCGCACGCCGGGCAAGCAAAAAACAGGTGGCAGGCATCCATCCCGATGAAGGCAAGATCCGGGCCATCAGCGCGGCCTCCGGTACTGCATGCGTTCGTCCATCTCGGCCTGCTCGTGGCGGTCGGCGGCCTTGCGCTCCTCTTCGCGGCAGTGCTCGATGACGCTGTCCAGCGCGCTTTCGCGCGCATGCGCCTGGTGCCAGCGGCCGCGCACCTGGTCGAGCAGGCGCTGCAGCCGCACGATCTCGCCGTTCTGCTGCGCGATGGCGTGATCGATGCGCTCGACGAATTTCTGGCGGTTGAGCAAGGCGCCCACCGTCGAACTGCCGTCGCCGGTGGCGGCGTATTCGCTGCGGTAGCGCTTGAGTTCGCTGAGCTGGTGCTCGGCCTTGGCCAGTTGCTGCTGCTGCAGCGCCAATTGCGCCAGCGCATCCTCGGTGCGCTGTTTCGCCTGGTCCACCGCCGGCTGCAGTTGTGTCGCGCGCGAACTCATCCGGGCACCTGCTCGGCCAGTGCATCGAGTTTGGCGATGGCCATTTCAAGCGTCATCGGTTCGTCCACCTCCTGCTGCAGGAAGGCGCGCAATTGCGGCCACATGTCGATCGCCAGATCCACCTGCGGATCGGAGCCCTTCTGGTAGGCGCCCACGGCGATCAGGTCGCGCTGCTGGCGATAGGCCGAATAGACCTGGCGGAAACGCTGCGCCGCGCGCAGGTGCTCGCGCGCCACCACCGCCGGCATCACTCGGCTGATGGACGCCTCGATGTCGATCGCCGGATAGTGGCCGGACTCGGCCAGGTCGCGCGACAGCACGATGTGGCCGTCCAGAATGGCGCGCGCCGCGTCCGCGATCGGATCGTGGCGGTAGTCGTCGCCTTCGGTGAGCACGGTGTAGAACGCGGTGATCGAGCCGCGACCGTCCTCGTCGTTGCCGGCGCGCTCGACCAGGGCCGGCATCATCGCGAACACCGACGGCGGGTAACCCTTGGTGGCCGGCGGCTCGCCGATGGCCAGCGCGATCTCGCGCTGGGCCTGGGCGTAGCGGGTGAGCGAATCCATCAGCAGCAGCACGCGCATGCCGCGGTCGCGGAACCACTCGGCGATGGCGGTGGCGTATTGCGCGCCGCGCAGGCGTTTCAGTGGCGGCGCGTCGGCCGGCGCGGCCACGATCACGGCGCGGCGGCGGCCCTCCTCGCCCAATGTCTGTTCGACGAATTCCTTCACCTCGCGGCCGCGTTCGCCGATCAGCCCCACCACCACCACGTCGGCGTTGGTGTAGCGCGTCATCATGCCCAGCAAGGTGGATTTGCCCACGCCGGAGCCGGCGAACAGGCCCAGTCGCTGGCCGCGGCCGACGGTGAGCAGCGCGTTGATCGCGCGCACGCCCACGTCCAGCGGCGCGTCGATCGGCTTGCGCCCCATCGGATTGATCGGCTCGCTTTTCAGTGCCGCGTGCTCGTCGGAATCCAGCGCGCCCAGGCCGTCCAGCGGCGCGCCATCGGCGCCCACCACGCGACCCAGCAGCGCGTGCCCCACGGGCAGGCCGCGGCTGTGCGCGCAAGGCCGCACGCGCGCATTGGGCAGCACGCCGTGCATGTCGCCCACCGGCATCAGCAGCAGGCGCTCGTCGGCGAAACCCACCACTTCGGTATCCAGTTGCGCGCCATCGACGGTGTCGACCAGACAGCGCGCGCCCAGCGCCGCTTCGCAACCCTCGGCCTCAAGCGTCAGGCCCACGACCCGGCGCAGGCAGCCTTCGACGGCCAGCGTGCGCACGGTTTCGGCCCGCGCCGTGCGCTTGGCCAGTTTCTGCTGCCACGACGACTGGCGCGCAGCTGTGGCGGCCTCGGCGTTCATCCGTTGGCCTCGTCGTCGGCGTCGTCGCCGAGTACCGCATCGATCACCGCGGCCAGGCGCGCTTC
>JBIQMK010000177.1:0-7208 GCA_044463365.1 Rhodanobacter sp.
GCTGTGCCTGACGGGAGGCGTCGCCGAGCAAAGCGGCCAAGGGTTGCCCCAGCGCGCTGCGCGGCCCCCACTCAAGCCATTCGGCCAACGCAGGGTTGATCCATTGCAGGCGCATGTCCGTGTCGACCACGGCCAGGCCGGTCGCCATCTGCTCCGCACACGCCTGCCAGTCGAGGTCGCTCATTGCACCATTGTGGGCAATGCCTTCGATTGGTGCAATAGGTGACTTCAGACCTCTCGCTCAGAAGGTGGACAGTACGTTTACGAACACGCCCCGATGGTCGTAGGAAAGGTCGGTGAGGCTGTCAGAGAAGTCGGTGAAGTTGTAGCCGACGCCCAGTTTCACGTGCTTCGCCAATTGGCGGTACACACCCACCAGCACGCCCTTCTTGGTGTCGCCCGCCTCGCGCGCATGCAGGCGGCGCAGCTCCACCAGCCCGCTCCAGTGGCGTACGAAATGCCACTCGCCGCGCAACACCATCAGATCGGCCGTGCTGTCGAACCAGTCGCCGGCAGTGCGCGTGGGCTTCAGGCTGCCCCAGCGGTAACCGTACTTGGCGCCGATCGACAGCCACGGGTTGACGTCGTAGATGGTGTCGATCGAGAACACCTGGTTCTTCTGGCTGTAGTCGGCCACGGTGCTGGCATACAGGTTGGAACCGCCGCCATAGCCGGACGAGGGCGAAAGCTGCCCCGGCGACGGCAGGTCGTACATGTAGGTGTATTTGACCAGCGTGTTCCAGCGGTCGTTGTCGACCGGGCGGTAGGCCGCGCCCAGCACGCCTTCGGTGTAGTCGCCATCGAAGAACACGCCCTGGCTGGAACTCGAGCGCGCCATGTCCAGCTTGCCCAGCAGGCGCCACGCGGGCGAGAGCTGGTTGCCCAGCGTGTTGCGGGTGAGCCAGGAGGTGCGCCGGCCGGACAGTTTGCCGTCCTCGTAGCGGTATTCCAGGCTGGAGGTCCACTTGGTGACGTCGTCCTTGTACGCCAGCGAAACGCCCGCGGCCTGGCGGTGCATGTCGCCGGCCAGCGGATCGCTGACCGTGCCCTGCTCCAGCTTGAGGCCGGTGGTCCAGCGGTCGCTGGCGGCCAGGTCGATGCCGAACGCGTGCACCAGGCTGTCCTGCCCGCTGCCGGTGGTTTCGCGCGATTCCTGGTACACGCTGACCCGGTCGTTGAGCTTGCTGCGCACGCCGCCCAGCAAGGTGCCGAAGCGGCCGCGATAGGCCAGGTCCGGCCGCTCGGTCTCCATCAGGTATTGCGCGTAGGCATTGCTGCGATCGTTGATGCGGTAGTCGGTGCCCAGCTTGCCACCCACGCCGCCGTCACCGTCGGACACCTCCGCATCCAGATGCATGCGGTCGGTGGCCTGCCAGCCGCCGCCCAGGCCGGCGCGGTCGTTGTCGCTGCGAGTGCCGGTGCGCACCAGCGTCTGCTGCACGAAGCCGTAGGTATTCCACGCGTTGAGCGCGGATGCTGTGGTCGACCGCGTGGTGGCTGCCGGTGTGGCATCGACCGCTTCGGAGGCGTAATCCAGACGCGCGATGGCGTCGGTGCGGGTGCCGTTTTCAGCCAGGATGTCGCTGCGGATCAGCGTGGTGTCCGCCACGCCACGGTTCTCCGAGCGCATCCCCAGGCTGCCGGTCCAGTGCGAAGCCAGCCGTTGGCGTACCGAGGCTTCGCCCACGCGCATGTCCTGGCTGGGCGCATCGCGGCGATCCGCCTTCAGCGAGATATCGGTGCGCTCGCCCAGCGGCAGGTCGGCGCGGGCGCCGGCCTGGCGGGTGGCTTCGCCGCCCAGGGTGATCTGGCCCGGCGCGGAGAAGCCCGCGTCGCGGTCCTGCCAATAGGCGCTGACCTGTCCGCGCGAGTTCTTGACGAAATCAGCCAGCGACAGCGCGCCCTCGATGCGCTGCGCCCAGGACAAACCACCGACATCGCCAGCCGCCTGCTGCTGGAAACCGAAACCGCCGTCGATGGAGTTGAAGCTGCCCAACCCGTCGCCCTTCGAACGTGCGGACTCCGCGCGCAGGAAAGTGCCCGGCTTGTAGCGCAGCGTGGCGTCGAGCCCGCCCAGGCTCTGGTCGGTGCCATCGCCGGCCTGGTGGTAACTGGTGGCGCCCAGGCGGAAATGGTCGTTGAACCAGTGCTCGCCGCGCGCGCCGGTGGCGAGCTGGTCGATCGCGGTGATGCCGGGCACGAACTCGTAGTTCACCACCAGGTAGGCCGGGTTGCCGGACAGGCTGCCGGTATGCACCAGCCCACTGCCGTCGGCCACCGAGGAGAGCGGCTCGCGCAACAGGATGCGGCCCTGCAGGTAGCTGAGGTCGTAATCGGCACCCGGCACCAGCAGCGTGCGCTGCAGCACCATGCCCGAGTCGCGGTCGCGGATTTCCACCCAGATGCGTTCGGAGCCGACCGTGACATCCTGCCGGTGCAGGTAGTACAGCGAGCCGCCGGTGCCGCGGAAATCCTCGCGCGAGGCCACCGTGCCGGGATCGGCCGCGAACGCGTTGAGGCTGCTGCGGCGCTCGCCCTGCGCGGTGCTGTCCTGCGATTTCCACAGCAGGTTGGCGCCGTACAGGCCGCGCGAATACTGCACCAGCTCGCTGCCGGTCCACGCAGTGAGGAAGTTGCCCCACATCAGCTCGCTGTCGTTCTTCTTCAGCTTGACGAAGAACTTGCCCTGCGTGGGCGCGTCGTCCACCACTGTCGAATCGTCGCCGTATACCGGGTAGTACTGGTCCGGGTCGATGCGCCGCAGCAGGTAGCGCGGGTCCTTGCTGGCGAAATTGCTGAACAGGTCCGACAGCGGCTGCTCGCGCGTATCGGCCGAGGCGGTCAGCTGGTAACCGTTGGCGAACTGGCCCTTCGTATAGAAGGCCAGACGGCCATCGACGAAGCTGTGCTTGGTCTCGTCCTTCAGGCTGGGATCGACCACCAGCGCGTTGGCGCTGGCGCTGCCGTGACCCGCGGTGACATCCGCCACGGCCACGTAGAACCAGTCGTTGCCGGGGATCACGATGTTGCGGCGGTAGCTGGATTCGGTGCCGTCGGGCGTGCGCGTGGTCACCACCACGGCGTGGCTGCCCGAAGGCAGGATCTGCTGCATGGCGAACTTGCCGTCGCGACCCACCGGCACCTGCTCGCCCAGTGCGGCCACCGTGGTGGCGGCATCGTCGACGTGGCCGTTGACGGTCACGGTGCCGCCATGCACGGGGATGTTGGCTACTTCGCGGGTGTTCTCGCCATAGCCGATCAATGCCTCGCGTTCGGCGCTTTCGACGTCGCCGTGCGCGGTGAGGTGCTCGACCAGTGTCAGCGCCTTGGGCGTGGTTTCGTCGAAGCGACCCTTGGCGTCGCTCACCCGCAGCACGTAGAACAATTGCTCGGGCGCGTCGACCGGCGCCTGCCACGGCGCCTGCCCGCCCAGCTGGATCGGCAGCACGGCCAGCGGCGTGTCCTGCGTACTCTGTCCACGTTCGAACACGCGGATCTCGGCGTGCTCGACCCAGGCGGCGTAGTTGCTCCAGCTGCGGAACACCACCGGCTGGCTGCGCTCGGCGCCGCTGGCGGCCCAGGCGTTGAGTGCCGGGGCGATATCCATCGGGTCGTAGCGCACCTGCAGCGTGTCGCTGGCCAGCGCCACGTCCACGCAGCGCTCGCGGTCGGCCTCGGCCGGCACCTGGCCGTCCAGTGGCGCGCCGTCGACGCTGAGCTGGAACGGTTGCGCCAGCGTGGTGGGGACGCTGCCGTCGGCGGGGCCACACGGCGTTTGTGCCAGCGATGCGGGCGCGGTGGCAACGGCGGCCTTGCGCGTACCCCACACCTCGATGGTGACGCGCCGGTTGCGCGCCATGCCCGCGGGCGTGTCGTTACTGGCCAGCGGCTCGCTGGGACCCTTGCCGGCAATGGCGAACGCGTCGGCGGACAGACCCAGGCGCTGCTTGAGATAGCCGGCCACCGCGGCGGCGCGGGCTTCAGACAGCGCCTGGTTGTCCGGATAGACCGGCTTCAGCCGCGCGCTGATGCGCTGGCTGTCGGTGTGGCCCACCACGATGGCGCGCTCGATCGTATAGCCATCCAGCTCCGCGGCCAGCGCCTCCAGCGATGCCTTTGCCGCCGGTGTGAGTTCGGCGCGGCCGGAGACGAAATTGGCTTGCGCGTCGTCACCCAGCTGGGCCGACACCTGGCTGGGCGTGGCCGGCGGCGGCTGCACGGCGTCGGCGCGCATGCGGCGCAGTTCGCTGGGTGCCAGCCCGCTGGCCGCCAGCGTGGCGAGTTCCGCTTCGCTGGAAGGCGGCGCATCGGCGCGCCGTACGTCGGCATCGTTCACCACGCGGCCGTGGTGCCGCTCATGACACAGCGCATCGCCATCGGCGCAGGCCGGCATCGCGGCCTGCGCGTGCACGGCAAAGCCGTGGTCCAGCGGCGTGCCCAGTGCCAGGCACACCAGCGCGGCAAGGGTCTTGCGGGGAACCGCGATCATGGCTGCACCTCGATGATTTCCTGCTCGACGGTCAGCGGGTACTGACGCCCCTGGCTGTTCCAGTCGTCGGTGATGCGCCGGCGCAGCGCGTCGATCCGCGGTTGTGCGCGGTCGCGGTTTTCGCTGCCGGTCAGGTGGTAGGCGATGCGCACCAGCGAGGGCGTGCCCTGCAAGGTGGCGTAGAGCTTCGAGAGCTGCGCCTCGAACGCCGGCAGCAGGTGCTCGCCGTCGAACGCGGCCGCGTTCACGTCCACCCGCAGCACGCGGTGGATGGTGGCGCCGAAGTTGATCTTGACCATCTTGCCCGCGGTGACGCGCGCGTCGCCGGGGTTCTCGGTGGTGAGGCGATAGCCGGTGGGCAGCGTGCGCTCGTCCAGCTTGATCACAAAGTTGGCGCCACGCTCATGCTCGGGCACTGCCGCGCAGGGGATGTGGTAGCGACCATCCGCGTCGGTGGTGACCAGCAGGCCGCGCGGCGTTACCAGGCGGATGGCGGGCAGGCCGGGTTCGCCCTGGTCCTGGTAGCCGTTGCCGATGCGGTCGTCGAACACCTTGCCGATCAGCTCGGCGCAGTCGAACGTGGGGTCGGGCACGATGCGCACGGTGGCGGTGCCCACGTTGGACACCACGCGGTCGGCGATGGTGTTGAGCGCCCACGCCTGATTGGTGTACTCGCCCTCGCCCACGCCGGTGCCGACGATCAGCACCAACTGCACGCTGCGGGTCTGGTTGGGGCCGAAGCTGAGGTCGGGCCAGCTCAGCTCGCGACCGCGCACCTGCGGCTCGCGCGCCACGCCGTCGACACGTGCGCTGCCGCTCCTGTACTTGAAGCCCGCCGGCACCAGGTCACGCGCCGCGATGCTGCCCAGCGGCACCGCCAGCGTGTTGGTGATCTCGATCGTGTACGGCACCAGGTCGGCCTTGGTCACGTTGACCTTGGACGTGGACTTGCGCACGCGCAGCGCGCCCTGCAACACCGGGTCGATGGGCACGTGGTTGCCGGTGACGCCGGCCGAAAGGCCGTTGAGCACGAAGCTCAGGTAATACGGCGGCAGCTCGCCTTCGGACGGTGGACCGGCCAGCGGCGACACTTGGTATGGCGTATTGCCCGCCGGTACCGTCAGCGCGTTGGCCGCCGGTGCATGGATGCCCGAAGGCGCCGGCAGGTAGCCGGTGGGCGATTCGATGCGCAGGCTGTAGGCGCCCGCCGGCGCGCCCGGCAACAGCAGGAACTGGTAGTAGCCGTCGGTATCGGTGGTCTGGGTGACGTTGCCCGCGCCGCCGGCAAGGTAGTGCGGCGCCACCGGCTGGCCGGAGGGGTCGATCAGGGTCACCCGCACGCCGGCCAACGGTTTGCGGGTAACGCTGTCGTAGACGACACCGCTGGGATCGACCGGCAGGTCCTGCCCGATCACCGCCACGCCCGAACCCACCGTGATGCCGGTGATCGCGGGCATGGCGGCGTCATGATCGACCGTGCCGTTCCACTGCGCATCCGGACCCTGCGACACCGGATAGCCGTAATGCACGCCATTGGGGCTGAGGAAGCGGATCTCGTAGCCGCTGGCCGCCGGCACGTCGGTGATCACGTAATGGCCGGCCGCATCGGTGCTGACCGCATCCACACCGGGCACGCGCTTGCCGTTCTGGTATAGCTCCACCTGCCAGCCGGCGAGGCTGGTCTCGCCCGGATCCTTCGCCACCGGGTTGCCGCTGGGCTGGTTGAGCCAGGCGGTGCCGGCGATGCTGCCGTCGGCGCCGGTGAGTTCGGGGAAGTCGTAGTTGCTGGCGTGGCCGCCGGCCGGCAGCGCGATCGCCACGATGGCGTTGGTCGCCGCGGTGCCGCCCACGTTGCCCACGTGCACGCCGCCGTCCTTGTACAGCAGCGGCTGCGTCTCGCCCACGGCGTAGTTGCCGCCCACCAGGCCAACGAAGCGGTAACGGCCGTCGGCATCGGTGACCGTGCTGCGGCTGGCGTCGCCCGACAGCGTCATGGCGATGCCGGGCAGGCCCGGTTCACCGGCGTCGCGCTGGCCATTGGCGTTCTTGTCGAAGAACACCGAACCGGCCAGCACGCCGCCCTGTTCGAGGAAGTCGTAGCCGGTGCCGGCCGCACCGGACGTCAGCACGATGGCGGAGATGGCGTTGGTCGCCGTGCTGCCACCGAGGTTGCCCGCGTGGCTGCCGATGTCGGCCAGCCCGGCCGGTTGCGTCTCGGTGACCACGTAGGTCCCCGGGCGCAGGTGGTCGAAGCGGTAGCCGCCGTCGGCGGCGGTGGTCGCGGTCTGGCTGACCGCGTGGCCCTGGTCGTCGGTACCGGTCAAGGTGAGCGTGACGCCGGCCAGCGCCTCGTCCGCGCCCAGCACGCCGTTGCCGTCCACGTCGTCATACACGCTGCCGGCCAGCGAGCCCGGCGCCAGTTCGGGGAAGTCGAAACCCGCAAACGCCTTGGCCGGATCGAATGCGATCGTGCCGATGCGGTTGGTGGTGGCGATGTCGCAGCTGGCGCAGGGCGCACCGTCGACCATGCCGGGTACCGCCTTGCCGTCCAGGTAGCCGGCGGGCTGCGTTTCGGTGACGGTGTAGCCGCCGGGGCCGGCATGGGTGAGGCCGTCGAACACGTAATTGCCGTCGGCCCCGGTGACCGCGCTGCGATCCACCGCATTGCCGTCCACGTCGGTGCCGGTGAGGCGCACAGTGACGCCGGCAATGCCCTTCT
>JBIQMK010000178.1:0-7120 GCA_044463365.1 Rhodanobacter sp.
TTGCCGGTAACGCTGGACCAGATGGTCTACCACACGAGCGCCGTGGCGCGCGGGCTGTCCGCCACGATGCTGGTGGCCGATTTGCCGTTCATGGCCGACCGCGACATCGCGCACGCGATGGAAGCGGCTACGCGACTGGTAGGCGAGGCGGGCGCGGCGATGGTCAAGATCGAGGGCGCCGCGCCGCACGTGCTTGAGATCATCGAAGCCTTGACCGCGCGCGCGATTCCCGTTTGTGCCCATCTGGGCCTTACCCCGCAATCGGTGCACAAGTTCGGCGGCTTCCGGATCCAGGGCCGCGACGAGGCCGCCGCCGACCGCATCGTGGCCGAGGCACTGGCCGTGCAGGCCGCGGGTGCCGCCCTCCTTGTGCTGGAAGGCGTGCCCACTGGGCTGGGCGAACGGGTGACTGCTGCGCTGCAGATACCCGTCGTCGGCATCGGCGCCGGTCCGCATTGCGACGGGCAGGTGCTGGTGATCCACGACATGCTGGGCATCACGCCGGGCAAGCGGCCGAAATTCAGCAAGGATTTCCTGGCCGGCAACGGCTCGATCGGCGCGGCCATCGGCGCTTACGCCGATGACGTACGCAGCGGCGCCTTTCCCGGTCCCGAGCACTGCTTCAGCTGACTGACGGAATCCGACCCATGCAAACCGTCCAGGACGCCGCCGCACTTCGCGCCACCATTCGCGGTTGGCGTTCGAATGGCCAGACGGTGGGTTTCGTGCCCACCATGGGCAACCTGCACGCCGGGCATCAGTCGCTGATCCGCTTGGCGCGCGCCCGCGCCGACAAGGTGGTGGCCAGCATCTTCGTCAACCCGACCCAGTTCGGGCCGAACGAGGATTTCGAACGCTATCCGCGCACCCTGGCGCAAGACAGCGCCGCGCTGAGCGAGCAGGAGTGCGACCTGCTGTTTGCGCCGGAAGTGGCCACCCTGTATCCGTTCGGCCCCGCCAACAGCGTGCTGCTGCGCGTGCCGGAAATCACCACGATGCTGGAGGGCGCGCATCGCCCCGGCCATTTCGACGGCATGGCCACGGTAGTGTGCAAGCTGTTCAACCTGGTGCAGCCGGATCTTGCCGTGTTCGGTCAGAAGGATTTCCAGCAGCTGAAAGTGATCGAACGGATGGTGCGCGATCTTTCGCTGCCGATAAAAGTGGTTTCGGCGCCCATCGTGCGCGCTGACGACGGCTTGGCGCTGAGTTCGCGCAATCAGTACCTGTCGCCCGATGAGCGCAGCCGCGCGCCATACCTGCATTCCACCCTGCTGCAGATGCGCGAGCTGCTGGATGCAGGCCACGCATGGCAAGCGGTGGAGCAGGCAGCGCACGCGCGTCTGGTGCGTGCCGGTTTCGCGCCGGATTACGCGGTGATCCGCTGCGCGGAGAATCTGGGCGAACCCACCGGCCACGCCGGCGAGCGGCTGGTGGCGCTGGTGGCGGCGCGGCTGGGCAGCACGCGCCTGATCGACAACCTGTTGCTCGACTGAAATCCGCCGCGCCTACCGTGCCAGACGCCATGTTGCGACGCAGCGACGCGCGGGCCGTATAATGTCGCTTTGCGCAGCTCGCTGCTGGAAATCATCGTCATGCACCTGAACATGCTCAAGGCCAAGATCCATCGCGCCACCGTGACCCACGCCGAGTTGCACTACGAGGGTTCGATCGCGATCGATGGCGTGCTGCTGGATGCCTCGGGCATCCGCGAGTACGAGCAGATCCACGCCTGGAACGTCAACAGTGGCCAGCGCTTCGTCACCTATGCGCTGCGCGCCGAAGAGGGCTCGGGCATCATCTCGGTCAACGGCAGTGCCGCGCGCAGCGCGCAGGCGGGCGATCTGGTGATCATTGCGGCCTTCGTGCAGCTGAGCGAGGCGGAACTGGAAACCTACCAGCCCACCCTGGTCTACGTGGGCGCGCACAACCGCATCAGCCACACCAACCGCGCCATTCCCAAGCAGATGGCCGAGGTTTCTTGAGCCAGCGCGTGGCTTTACCCGCGCTGCCGCGCCAGCGCCCACGCCACGTGCTCGCGCACGATCGGCGAAGCATGCTCGGCCCGCGCCTCCAGCGCCCCGATAATTTCAGTTGAGCGGGGCGCGTTGCCCAGCGCCACCGCGATATTGCGCAGCCAGCCCTCGTAACCGGTGCGGCGGATCGCCATGCCTTCGGTGCGCTTGAGGAACTCCTGCTCGGTCCACGCAAACAGCTCCACCAGCTTGGCGCCGTCCAGGCTGTGCCGCGGCGCGAAATCCGGTTCGCTGGTTTCCTGCGCGAACTTGTTCCATGGGCAAACCAGCTGGCAGTCGTCGCAGCCGAAGATGCGGTTGCCCATCGGTGCGCGCAGCTCCTCGGGAATGCTGCCCTTGAGTTCGATCGTGAGATAGGAAATGCAGCGCTTCGCGTCGAGCCGGTACGGGCCCAGGATCGCCTGGGTCGGGCATACGTCGATGCAGCGGGTGCAGGTGCCGCAGTGCGCGCTGGCCGGCGGGTCGACCGGCAGCGGCAGGTCGGTGTACAGCTCGCCCAGGAAGAAGTACGAGCCGGCGCGACGGTTGATCAACACCGTGTGCTTGCCGATCCAGCCCAGCCCCGCGTTGCGTGCCAGTGCCTTCTCCATCACCGGCGCGGAATCCACGTACGCCCGGTAGCCGAAGTCGCCGACCACCCCCTGGATGCGCTCGGCCAGCTTCTGCAGCCGGCCGCGCATCAGCTTGTGGTAGTCGCGGCCCAGCGCATAGCGCGAGACGTAACCCGCCTGCGCATCGCCCAGCACGTCCCACGCATTGGCCGTGCCTGGCGGGATGTAATCCATGCGCACCGAGATCACCCGCTGCGTGCCCGGTTCCAGTTCCGCCGGCCGCGTGCGCTTGCTGCCGTGGCGGGCCATGTAATCCATCTCGCCGTGATGGCCCTCGTCGAGCCAGCGCTGCAGGTGCGCTTCGTCCTCGTCGAGATCGACGCCGCTGATGCCGGTGTTGGCGAACCCGAGCTCCCGCGCCCAACGCTTGATGTCGCGGGCCAGCGCGGCAAAGTCGGTGGTGGAAGAGACGTCGGCGGCGGACATCCGGTCATTGTAAATCGTGCGCAGGTTTATAATTCGCCGATGCCTACCTCACCGCATCGCGCCCTCTACACCGCCGACCAGGTGCGCGCGCTGGAGCGTGGCGCGCTGGACGCCTTGGCCGTCAGCAACCGCGAGCTGATGTTGCGGGCGGCCCATGCCGCATTCGACAGCCTGCGCCGGCACTGGCCGCAGGCGGCGCGGATCGCCATCCATTGCGGCCCCGGCAACAACGGCGGTGACGGTTTCCTGATGGGCGTGCTGGCGCACGAGGCCGGGTTGCAGGTCGATGTCGTGGCGCTCACCGAAAGCTCGCGTGGCGAGGCGGCGCAGGCGCGTGCCACATGGGAAGCGGGCGGCGGACGCGTGCGGCTCTGGCGCGACGACGAAGCACTGCCCACGGTCGACGTGCACGTGGACGCGTTGTACGGCATCGGTCTCAACCGCGCGCCGGGCGCCGCGGAGGCGGCGCTCATCGACGCGATCAACGCCAGCGCCACACCCGTGCTGGCGCTCGACCTGCCGTCGGGCCTGTCGGCAGACAGCGGCGATTGTCCCGGCGCGGTGATCCGCGCCGATGTCACCGTCACCTTTATCGCGCACAAGCGCGGATTGCATACCGGACGCGCTGTCGATCGGGTCGGTCTGCTGGAATTGGCGACGCTTGGCGTCCCGGACAGCGTGTATGCGCTTCAGCCCGATGCCCTGCTGCTTGCCGCCGAGGCGCTGCCGCCGCGCGCCCGCCATGCCAACAAGGGCGACAACGGCCATGTGCTGGTGGTCGGCGGCGATCACGGCATGGCCGGTGCCGCGCGGCTGGCGGGCGAAGCCGCCTTGCGCGCGGGCGCCGGTCTGGTGAGCGTCGCCACGCGCGCCGGGCACGTGTTCGCGCTGAATGCCACGCGGCCGGAATTGATGGCGCACGCCGTCGATGGCCCGCAGACGCTGGAACCGATGCTGGAACGCGCCAGCGTGCTGGCGCTGGGGCCGGGGCTGGGCAAGGGCGCGTGGGGTCACGCGTTGTGGCTGACCGCGCTGGAGGCCGGCAAGCCGACCGTGCTCGACGCCGACGGCCTGAATCTGCTGGCGCGCGAGCCGCGCGTATTCACGGCGCCGACGGTGATCACGCCGCATCCCGGCGAAGCGGCGCGACTGCTTGGCGTGGCCGTCGACGACATCGAGCGCGACCGCTTTTCCGCCGCGCGCGAGCTTGCCCGTCGCCATGGCGCGGTCGTGGTGCTGAAAGGTGCGGGCAGCCTGATCGCCGATCAGGATGGACGTCTGGACGTCTGTCCGTGGGGCAACCCCGGCATGGCGTCGGGCGGCATGGGCGACCTGCTCACCGGCATTGTCGCGGCCATGCTGGCGCAAGGGTGCGGGCCGTGGGAGGCGGCTTGCCTGGCAGTGGGCCTGCACGCGCGCGCAGGCGACATCGCGGCACGGCGGGGCGAGCGCGGTCTGCTGGCCAGTGACCTGCTCGATCCCCTGCGCATGCTGGGCAACGCGCTGCCCGACGGAGCTTCCGCTGATGCTTGATTCGCCGCCGAACCTCAGCTGGGATCTGCCGGACGAGGACGCCACCGTCGCCCTGGCCGCGCGTGTGGCCGCGGCGATGCACGAAGGTGCGGTGGTCTATCTGCACGGCCCGCTGGGTGCCGGCAAGACCAGTTTCGCGCGGGCGCTGTTGACCGCCTTGGGCGTGGGCGAGCGGATCAAGAGCCCCACCTACAGCCTGATCGAGGGTTATCAGGCGCGCGCGCGGCCGGCGTGGCATCTGGATCTTTACCGCATCGCCGATCCGGGCGAACTCGAATGGCTGGGCCTGGATGCGCTGGCCGATCCCTCGGCGCTGGTGCTGGTGGAATGGCCCGAGCGGGGAACCGGTGCGTTGCCGGCGCCGGACGTGGCCTTGCACATGGATTACGCCGGTGAGGGGCGTCGTGCGGCGCTGCAGGTGTTCACGGCCCGCGGCGAGCGCCTGCGCCGCGGCTTGGGTTAAGCCCGCGTTTTCGTTCGCAATTGCGCATGGCGATCGCGGCTGTCGATGCGTGCGAAATGCGCCACTTGCGCCGGATAGCTGGACATTCCCTGACAAAGCCGCCGCAGGCTATGGATATTCAAGGGAAAACCTCTTGCAATCCGCAGGCGCGTGCGTTTCAATGCGGTTCATGGCCGGTTACCTGAACAGCATCGTTCGTCGTGGCGCGATGGTTGTCGCGGCCGTGGCCGTGGCGCCGATGGGCCTCGTCCACGCGGCCAATCTCGAGGGCGTTCGCGTCTGGGCCGGCCCGGACTACACCCGCGTGGTGATCGATGCCGAAGGGCCGCTGCATTACACGCTCCGGCAGAACGGCAGCGAGGTCGTGGTCGATCTGCCCAACAGCAGTTTCAGTTCCCGTTTTTCCGATCCGTCCGCGCAAGGGCTGTTGCGTGGCATGAGCCACGCCCGCATCGGCAAGAACCTTCAGCTCACGGCCAAGGTCCATCCGGACAGCCACCTGAAGAGCTTCGTGCTGGAACCCAAGAGCGGTAACGACTACCGCCTGGTGCTCGATCTTTATCCCGACAGCGCCGCCGCCGATCGCGTGGCCAGTGCGCAGGCCGCGCCCAAGGCGGCGCCCGCGCACAGCAGCCGCGCGTCGACCCAGCAGGCGGCGGCACTGCTGAACGGTCAGCGTGCGGTGGTGGTGGCGATCGATGCCGGCCATGGCGGCAAGGATTCCGGCGCACGCGGCCCCAGCGGCACCCAGGAAAAGAACGTCACGTTGGCGGTGGCCCGTGACCTGGCCGCGATGATCAATCGCCAGCCCGGCATGAAAGCCGTGCTGACCCGCGACAGCGACTTCTATATTCCGCTGAAGCAGCGCTACAAGATCGCGCGCGAGAACAATGCCGATCTGTTCGTTTCCATCCACGCCGACTCGTTCACCCGTGACGACGCCAGGGGCTCGTCGGTGTGGGTGTTGTCGCCGCGCGGCAAGACCAGCGAGGCCGCGCGCTGGCTGGCCGATCGCGAGAACCGCGCCGACCTGATCGGCGGCACCACGCTGGACGACAAGGACGACGGGCTGGCCAAGGTGCTGCTCGACCTGCAACAGGGCTGGGCCATGCAGGCCAGCGATGTGGTGGCCAGCAATGTGTTGAAGGCGCTGGCCAAGCTCGGTCCGACCCATCGCGGCTACGTGGAGAAAGCCAATTTCGTGGTGCTGCGTTCGCCCGACGTGCCGTCGATCCTGGTCGAGACCGCCTTCATCAGCAACCCGAACGAAGAGCGCAAGCTGCGCGATCCCGCCCACCAGAAACAACTGGCAGCGGCGGTGATGGGCGGGGTAAAGAACTACTTCGAATCCGCGCCGCCACCCGGCACCTGGTTCGCGGCGCAGGCCGCGCAGCGCAGCGGCGTGCAGTTGGCGTCGACCGGCAAGCCGAGCAGGCCGTCGGCTCCGCGCGCCGACGCGGGTGTGCGTGACCTGCACAAGGTCAATCGTGGCGAAAGCCTGGGCAGCATTGCGCGCCAGTACGGCGTGAGCGTGAGCGCGCTCAAGCACGCCAACCAGATGAGCGGCGATACCGTGCAGGCCGGCGTGATGCTGGCCATTCCCACCAGCTGAAGCACGACGGCAAGACCAAGCGGTCAGGCAGCGGCGGCGTTCGCTGCTAAAGTTGGCCGATGACCGTCATCCGCCTGTTACCCCCCGCACTCATCAATCAGATCGCCGCTGGCGAGGTCATCGAGCGGCCGTCGTCGGTGGTCAAGGAGCTGGTGGAAAACAGCCTCGATGCCGGCGCTCGCCGCATCGAGGTGGATATCGAGGCGGGCGGTGCGCGGCTGATCCGCGTGCGCGACGACGGCGGCGGCATCCCGGTGGATGAACTGCCGCTGGCGGTGGCATCGCACGCCACCAGCAAGATCGGCAGCTTCGACGATCTGGAGCACGTGGCCAGCATGGGTTTCCGCGGTGAGGCGCTGGCGTCGGTGTCGTCGGTGTCGCGTTTTGCACTGACCTCGCGCGCGCAAGGCCAGGACGCGGCGTTCCGCATCGAGGTGGACGG
>JBIQMK010000179.1:0-7075 GCA_044463365.1 Rhodanobacter sp.
GAGCGGGTTCAGCCGCGACGCTCTTGTTTGGCGTCTGGGGCAAAAGGCGTCGCGGCTGAAGCCGCTCCTGCAGGGGTTGGCCGGTCGACGCGCGTTCCGCGCGGTGGCGAACTAACGCTAAACTGCTGCGCTCATGAGCGACCCATCCCCCCTTGAACCTCGCGACCCCATGCGCCCGTTGCGTTATCTGTGGCGTGTGCCGCTGGTGTTGGTGCACATCGTGCTCGGCATCCTGCTGTGCGCGCTGCTGCTCAGCTGGGCCTCGCACGCGGTGATGAAGGACGGCCGCGAGCCGTTCTCCCACCGCATGATCCGCGCCTGGTCGGTGACGCTGCTGCGCATCTTCGGCATGCGCCCGCGGCGCTTTGGCCAGGCGCAGCGCGATCCGGTGCTGTTTGTGGCCAACCACACCTCGTGGATCGACATCACCATGCTGCACAGCCAGCGCGCGGCGTGTTTCGTGGCCAAGGCGGAGATTGCCGGCTGGCCGCTGATCGGCTGGCTGGCCGCCAGCGCGGGCACGATTTTCCATCGCCGGGGCAACAACCATTCGCTGTCCACGGTGATGCAGGTGATGGTCGACCGCTTGCGCGCGGGGCGTTCGGTGGCGGTGTTTCCGGAAGGCGGCACCGGCTATCACGGCGTGCTGAAGGTGTTTCATGCGCGCATCTTCCAGGCCGCGCTGGACGCCGACGTGACCGTGCAGCCGGTGGCCCTGCGTTTCGCCCGCAAGGGCCGGCGGCTGCTCGATGCCGGCTTTCGCGAACACGAGAGCTTCTTCAACAACATCGTGCGCCTGCTTGGCGAGGCGCCGATGGATGCCGAGATCCATTTCCTCGCGCCGGTGCCGCCCACGCCCGACGCCCGTCGGCGCATGGCCGAGCTGTCGCGCGAACGCATCGCCGCCGCGCTGGAAGACCGCCAGGAATGAGCCTGCTGTACGGGAAGGATTTCCGTCCGCCCTGGCCGCTGCGCAGCGGCCACATCCAGACCATGCTTTCCTCCAGCGGCGTGCGCCGGCTGCTGTTGCCCGCAGCTGCCAAGACGGTGTCGCAGGGTGCCGAGCACGTGGTGGTCGACGGCGGCAACGGCGTGCGCCTGTCCGGCGCGTATACCGCGCAAACCTCGCGCCCCGAGCCACGCGGTCTGGCGGTGCTGTTCCACGGCTGGGAAGGCAGCGTCGACTCGACCTATGTGCTGCAGACCGGCAGCCGCCTGCTCGCCGACGGCTGGGACATCTTCCGGCTCAACTTCCGCGACCACGGCGACAGCCACGGCCTCAACGAGGCGCTGTTCCATTCCTGCCAGCTGGACGAGGTGGTGCACGCATTGGGCGACATCGCCCGCCGCTGGCCGGCGCGGCCGCTGGTGCTGGCCGGGTTTTCGTTGGGCGGCAACTTCGCGCTGCGCGTGGCCATGCACACGTCGCTGGTGGGCATTCCGCTGAGCTACGTGCTGGCGGTGTGCCCGATCATCGACCCGGCGGTGGGATTGTTTTCGCTGGAGGAGTCGGCGCCGTGGTTCTACCAGGCCTACTTCATGCGCAAGTGGCGGCACTCGCTGCTGGCCAAGCAGAAGGCGTTTCCCGAACATCAGTATTTCGAGATGTCGGAGATGAAACAGCACCTGCGCGGGCTGACCGAGGCGCTGGTGTTGCGCCATACGGACTTCAAGTCGCTGCAGCAGTATCTGGACGGCTATTCGGTGGCGGGCGACATCATGCAGGCGATGCAGATCCCCGCCACCATCCTCACTGCCCGCGACGATCCGGTGATCCCGGTGCACAGTTTCGAGCAGCTCGAACTGCCACCCAACATCGAGCTGGACATCGCACCGTACGGCGGCCATTGCGGTTTCATCCGCGATTTCGGCATGACCAGCTTCACCGATGACTACATCGCGGGGCGGTTCAATGCGGTGGCGGATAGCCGGGAATAGGGAGTCGGGAATGGGGAATCGGAAATGCGCCGTTCCCCCTCACCGATCACCCTGAGCGTAGCTGCGCAGCAGCGGAGTCGAAGGGCGGCCGGCGGCGAGGCTTCGACTCCGCCGCTTGCTTAGCCCGAATGGGCTGGGTAAGCGGACCGGCCTTTAGGGGCAATCCGCTTTGCCGTCATTCCAGCGGACGCTGGAATCCAGTGCCTTCATGCGACTGCCGAGGCGCTGGATCCCAGCGTTCGCTGGGATGACGGTTCAAGCCTCCCTCAAGGCGTGGACTGATTGCGCCTCACACCGCCTCCAGCGCCTGCGCCAGATCCTCGATCAGGTCATCGATGTGCTCGATGCCCACCGACAGCCGGATCATGTCCTCGCTCACGCCCGCCTTGGCCAGTTCCGTCGCATCCAGCTGGCGATGGGTGGTGGAGGCGGGGTGGGTGGCCAGCGATTTGGCGTCGCCGATGTTGACCAGCCGCGTGAACAGTTTCAGTGCATCGAGCATGCGCGCACCGGCGGCGCGCGGGTCGGCATCGGAGCCCTTGACCCCGAATGAGAGGATGCCCGACGCCTTGCCGCCCATGTACTTCTGCGCCAGCGCGTGGTCGGGGTGATCGGGCAGGCCGGCGTAGCGCACCCACGACACCTTCGGGTGTTTCTGCAGGTACCGGGCGATGGCCAGCGCGTTGTCGCAGGTGCGATCCATGCGCAGGCCCAGCGTGGCCACGCCCTGCAGGATCAGGAACGCGTTCATCGGTGAAATGGCGGCGCCGGTATTGCGCAGCGGCACCACGCGGGCGCGGCCGATATACGCCGCCGGCCCCAGCGCCTCGGTGTAGACCACGCCGTGATAGGACACGTCCGGCTCGTTGAGGCGGCGGAAGCGCTCCTTGTGTTCGGCCCACGGAAACTTGCCGCTGTCCACGATGGCGCCGCCGATGCTGTTGCCGTGGCCGGCGATGTACTTGGTCAGCGCGTGCACCACGATGTCGGCGCCGTGCTCGATCGGGCGGCACAGGTAGGGGCTGGGCACGGTGTTGTCCACGATCAGCGGAATGCCGTGCGCGTGGGCGATTTCGGCCAGCGCGGCAATGTCGGTGACGTTGCCCAGCGGGTTGCCGACCGACTCGCAGAAGATCGCCTTGGTGCGCGCGTCGATCAGCGCGGCGAAGCTCTCCGGCTTGCCCGCGTCGGCAAAGCGCACCTCCAGCCCCTGCTGCGGGAACGTGTGCGCGAACAGGTTGTAGCTGCCGCCATAGATGGTGGCGGTGGAGACGATGTTGTCGCCGGCCTCGGCGATGGTCTGGATGGCGTAGGTCACCGCGGCCATGCCCGAGGCCAGCGCCAGCGCGGCAATGCCGCCTTCCAGCGCAGCGATGCGCTGTTCCAGCACATCCTGGGTGGGGTTCATGATGCGGGTGTAGATATTGCCCGGCACCTTCAGGTCGAACAGGTCGGCGCCGTGCTGCGCGTTGTCGAACGCGTAGGCCACGGTCTGGTAGATCGGCACGGCCGAGGAGCGGGTGGTGGGATCCGGCGAGTATCCGGCGTGGACGGCAAGTGTCTCGATCTTCATGGCGGCGCTCCGTGATCGGTATCCAAGAGGTCATCATGCGCATCCGCGGGACGGGCGCACTTCCCCCTAGCCTACAGGTACGGCGCACCGTTTTGGCCGTATGGACGGCTGCGCCCGGGCGTCAGCGCCGCGGCGTCTGCCGCAATGGATCGAGCAAACCGGACAGTCCGTTGTGGTCTATCTCCAGGGCCAGCGCCAGCAGGCGTCCCAACGAACCGGGCGGAAACCCCTTGCGCGCGAACCAGGCCAGGTACGCGCCGGGCAGGTCGGCAAGGAGGCGGCCCTGGTACTTGCCGTAGGGCATGCGCACGGTCACCAATTGCTGCAGGTCGTTCGCGTCCATGGTCCACCGTCGTGAAGAATGTCGCGGCATGGTAAGGGCTGCGCGCGTGACGTGTTGCGGTATAGGCTTGAAAGGCAGGATCAGGAGCAAACCCCTCCGACCTCCCCAGCAAGCAGGGGAGGAACCGAGGCGGGGGCTTTGCTCCCTCCCCCGCTTGCGGGGAAGGGTTGGGGAGGGGTGCTCTTGTTCTGGATCTCCTCCAGAAATGATCATGAAAAACCGCCACGCCGATGGAGAACCGCCATGCAACTGCGCAGTGACAGCTTCGAGAACGGCCAACCCATTCCGGCGGAATTCGCCTTCGGCAAGCGTGCCGACCCGGTGGCGCTGTCGGACAACCGCAGCCCGCATCTGGCGTGGAAGGATGCGCCGGAAGGTACCCGCTCGTTCGTGCTCACCGTCATCGACCCCGACGTGCCCAGCCGTGGCGACGACGTCAACCAGCCCGGTCGCAGCGTGCCGGCCGACCTGCGCCGGGTGGAGTTCGTGCACTGGCTGATGGCCGACATCCCACCCGAATACACCGAAATGGCGGCCGCTGCCTGCAGCGACGGCGTGGTGGCGCACGGCAAGCATGAACCGCTCGGGCCGCCGCGCAGCGTGCAGGGCATGAACGATTTCACCGGCTTCTTCGCCGGCGACGCCGACATGGTGGGCGAGTACCTGGGCTACGACGGCCCCTGCCCGCCGTGGAACGACGAGCGGGTGCATCACTACCACTTCCGCATTTCGGCACTGGACGTCGCCACGCTGGGGCTGGCGCGCGGCTTCACGTTGACGCAATTGCGCGAGGCGATGGATGGCCACGTGCTGGCGACCGCGGAATGGGTGGGCACCTATAGCCTCAACCCGTCGCACCGGGGCTGACGCGGAGGCGCGAACGTCGCCGCGGCGTGCAGGGCCAGGTTGCGCGCCTTCACGCCCGCATGGCATCGGGCTCGGGATGATGCGGACCATGCGGCGAACACCGCAGACTCCCACCCCAAGAGGACATGCCCATGCTTCACTACGCGCTGGTTTTTCTGGTCATCGCCATCATTGCCGCCGTGTTCGGGTTCGGCGGTATCGCGGGCACCGCGGCCGGTATCGCGAAAATCCTGTTCGTCATCTTCCTTATTCTGGCGATCATTGCGTTCTTTCGCCGCGCCAGGTGATCGGCTGAAAGGCCGCGCCCCCTCACGTTCTTCCGGAGTATGCAATGAATAACCAGGTACCTGAAAATCCCGTGCCGCTGACCGGCAACCGAATCGACGAAAAAGCCGAGCGCGTGAAACAGGCCACCTCGAGCGCGGTTTCGGCCACCAAGGAAGCGGTCGATCGCACTGCCGACCGGGTGGAGGAAGGCCTGCATCGCGCCACCGACAAGGCCGCCGACGCTGCCAACCGGGCCAGCGACAAGGCCGCCGAAGCCGCCGAGCGCGGTCGTGAAGTTTGCGACGCCACCATGGATACGGCGGATGCCTGGCTGGAACAGGCACGCAACTACGTACGCGAAAAGCCCGCGCAAGCGGTGATGATGGCGTTGGGGGCAGGCTGGTTGCTTGGCCGTATCCTGCGGCGCTGATTGCGTCAGGGGATATTCATGCAAGAACCAACGAGCGAGCGGGGTGGTGACACGCCCCGCGGATCTGCAACGGCGCCGGAACCCACGGCGCCGTTGCCGTCTGGATTGCTGGCCGAAATAGCCCAGCTCGGGCGCGCGCTGGGCCATCTGTTTGGCGCGCAATGGACGTTGCTGGCGGCGGAACTGGGCCTGGCCCGCAGCGCGGTGTCGTGGATATTCATGGCCGGGCTGGTCGCCACCGTGGCCGGCGTGGCGCTGGCGCTGACGCTGATGGCGCTGCTGGGCTTGGCGCTGGCGAAATGGTTTGGCTCGTGGTTGTGGGCGCTGACCGCGCTGTGCCTGCTGCAGATACTGCTGCTGGCGGGGTCGGTATGGCTTTTCCGTCGTTGCATGCACTGGATGACGCTGCCGGCCACGCGCGACGAATGGGGTGCGATGATGCGCGATACGCTGCACAAGGCGCGGCAGGCCGGATCGCCCGATACGCCGCGAAACCCGGGGGATGGAACATGAGCATGTGGACGCAGGTCGCCAAGGTGAAACTGGCGCAGGCGCAAATGGCGCAGGCGCGGCATCGCGTCGGTGTGCCAGCCAGCGCCCTGCTGGCGCGCGGCCGCGCCCATCCGCTGGGCACGGTGGGCGTGTCC
Organism: Rhodanobacter sp.; assembly: GCA_044463365.1. GTDB lineage: Bacteria > Pseudomonadota > Gammaproteobacteria > Xanthomonadales > Rhodanobacteraceae > Rhodanobacter. Next base: position 6,066 of record JBIQMK010000179.1, read on the forward strand.
GCCGCAACCGGTTTCGTGCTGGGCCGGCTCAACGTGCACCCGCTGCGCCTGCCGGGCCTCGGCGCGCTGCTGGGCGGCGGGCTGTCCGAGCTGGTGACGATCGGCTCGCGCATGATCGCCGAACTGGGCGTGGCCGGTCTGGGCGCCGCTGTGGCGGACCACGCCACCGAGTCGCACGCCGATCCCTCATGACCCCCGTCGATCCGCTGACCCTGTCGCCGCCCCCGCCGGAGGCGGCATCCGTCGAGCCGGTCCTCGCGGCCGATGCGGTGCTGGCGCAGGAACCACCCCTGCACCGGATGTCGCCCGGCCTGCGCGCCACGCGCGGCGTGCGTCGCCACCTGCGCGCGCTGCGCATCGTGATGAACGCGCTGCTGCTGCTGGCGCTGCTCTACACCATCACCATCACGCGCGCCCTGCTGATCCCGCTGGTGCTGGCCGCCTTCATCGGCCTGGCACTGAACCCCATCGTGGCGGCCGGCGCCCGCGTGCGCCTGCCGCGCTGGCTCACCGCCAGCGTGCTGGTGATCAGCCTGCTGGTGGGCATCGGCACCGGCGCGAACCTGCTGGCGCAGCCGGCGGTGGGCTGGTTCCAGGGCGCGCCCTCGGCCATCCGCCACTTCGTGCCCAAGCTCAAGGGCCTCACCCAACCGCTGGAGGCGGCCAACCGCGCCACGCAGACGCTGGTGAGCGGCCATCCCGTGCGCAGCTCATCGAGTGCGCCACCCCCCGTATCGTTCACCGCATGGGATGTGGTTTCCACCGCACCCAAGGTGCTGGCCGCGGTGCTGAGCGTGGTGCTGCTGGTGTTCTTCTTCCTGCTCTACGGCGACTCCATGTTGCGCCGGCTGGTGGAGATCACCCCCAGCTTTGCCTACAAGCGGCACGCCGTGACCATCGTGCGCAGCATCCAGAGCGAGATATCGCGCTACCTGCTCACCGCGCTGTCGATCAACGCGGGGCTGGGCGCGATCACCGCCGGCATGCTGTGGCTGTACGAGGTGCCCGAC
>JBIQMK010000180.1:0-7034 GCA_044463365.1 Rhodanobacter sp.
CCGGTCTCGATGCGGTCGGGCAGCACGTGGTAGTCGGTGCCGTGCAGGCGCTCCACGCCGTGGATCACCAGCGTGGACGAACCGATGCCCTCGATCTGCGCGCCCATCGCGATAAGGCAATGCGCCAGGTCGACCACCTCGGGCTCCTGCGCCGCGTTCTCGATCACCGTGGTGCCATGGGCCAGGGTGGCCGCCATCATGATGTTTTCGGTACCGGTGACGGTGACCATGTCCATCAGGATGCGTGCCCCCTTGAGCCGCTTGGCGCGTGCCTTGATGTAGCCGTTTTCCACGCTGATCTCGGCGCCCAGGGCGCGCAGGCCGCGGATGTGCTGATCGACGGGCCGCGAGCCGATGGCGCAGCCGCCGGGCAGCGACACCTCGGCCTGGCCGAAGCGCGCCACCAGCGGGCCCAGCACCAGGATCGAGGCGCGCATCGTGCGCACCAAGTCGTACGGCGCCACGCAGGTATTGGTGGTGCGCGGGTCGACGTGCATCTTCATGCGGTCGTCCAGCACCAGCTGCACGCCCATCTGGCCGAGCAGTTCGATGAAGGTGGTGACGTCGTGCAGGTGCGGCACGTTGCCCACGCTGACCGGCTCGTCGGCCAGCAGGCAGGCGGCGAGGATGGGCAGCACGGCGTTCTTCGCACCGGAAATACCCACGTCGCCGTGGAGCGGTACGCCGCCGCTGATCAGGATCTTGGCCATCGTTGTCCTTCGAAAAGAGGTATCGGAAGCGCGGCGACTTCAGCGGCGCGCCGCTTCCTCGGACGTCAGCGTTTTCAGGGCCAGCGCGTGAATTTCCCCACCCATCAGCTCACCCAGTGTGGCGTATACCATCCGGTGGCGGGCCAGCGGCAGTTTGCCCGCGAACTGATCGGCAAGCACGGTGGCCTCGAAATGCACGCCATCGGCGCCACTGACCTCGGCCCGCGCTCCCGGCAACCCGGCTTCGATCAGCGATTTGATGCGGTCAGAATCCATGGACTTCACGACTGATGGCACATAACCGGGGCAATTCGACACTGCCCAACGGCTTATGACGGTAAAATGCTGATCGGCCATGATAGTGGAAATTTCATGTCACAGAAACGACGACGAGCCCTCTCGTCGCCTGGCCGATCGGCAACACGCCACGATGACTCTCCCATTCGAGCTCCCATGAACGCACGCATCGCACCGCCTGCCACCGTCACGTTGCAGCCCGACGCCATCATTCGCCATGCGCGGGCCGTCATCGCGACCGAGGCGGAGGCCATCGGCGCACTGGAGCCGCGCATCGGCGCCGATTTCGTGGAGGCATGCCGCCTGATCCTGAATTGCCACGGCCGCGTAGTGGTGACCGGCATGGGCAAATCCGGCCATGTGGCGCGCAAGATCGCCGCCACCCTGGCGTCCACCGGCACGCCGTCGTTCTATGTGCATCCGGGCGAGGCCAGCCACGGCGACCTGGGCATGATCATGCCGCAGGACATCGTGCTGGCGCTGTCCTATTCCGGCGAGACCGACGAGGTGCTGTTCATCCTGCCCACGCTCAAGCGCGAGGGGATACCGTTGATCGCGATTACCGGCAAGCCGGGCTCCTCGCTGGCGCGGCAGGCCGACGTGCACCTGGACGGCAGCATCAGCTGCGAAGCCTGCCCGCTGGGCCTGGCGCCCACCACCAGCACCACCGCCGCGCTGGTGCTGGGTGACGCGCTGGCCATCGCCCTGCTGGAAGCGCGCGGGTTCACCTCGGACGATTTCGCCCGCTCGCATCCGGCCGGCAGCCTGGGGCGGCGCCTGCTGCTGCGGATCAGCGACGTGATGCACACCGGCGACGACGTCCCGCGGGTGGCGCCGGACGTCGGCCTCACCACCGCGCTGGTCGAGATGACCCGCAAGCATCTCGGCATGACCGCCGTGGTGGATGCCGACGACCGCCTGCTGGGCGTGTTCACCGACGGCGACCTGCGCCGCGCGCTGGACGACGTGGGCGTGGACCTGCGCGGCGCCACCGTCACCGAACTGATGACCCGCGGGCCCAAGACCATCGGCCCGGACAAGCTGGCGGCCGAGGCGGCCCAGCTGATGGAAAAGCACCAGATCCACGCCCTGCTGGTGGTCGACGCCGACCAGCACGTGGTCGGTGCGTTGAATATTCATGACCTGCTGCGTGCCCGCGTGGTTTGATGGAGGCCTTCGACCGCGCTCGCCAACCAGCCACCACGCATGACTGACAGCTACCTGACCCACCTCCCCGCCGATCTGCTCGCCCGCGCCGCCGCCATCCGCCTTGCGGTATTCGACGTGGACGGCACCCTGACCGATGGCCGCCTGCATTACGGCGAGGACGGCCGCGAGACCAAGGTCTTCCATGTGCACGACGGGCTGGGTCTGAAGCGGTTGCAGGCCAACGGCGTGCAGGTGGCCATCATCACCGCGCGCATCAGCCACCCGGTGGCGCTGCGCGCGGAGGAGCTGGACATCACCCACGTCTACCAGGGCCAGGGCGACAAGCGCGCCTGCCTGCGCGAACTGCTCGAAGCGCTGAACCTGACGCCGGCGCAGGCCGCCTTCGTGGGCGACGACCTGCCCGACCTGGCGCCGATGCGCATCGCCGGCCTGGCAGTGGCCGTGGCCAACGCGCACCCCTGGCTGGCCGCGCAGGCGCACTGGCAAACCCGCCGTCGCGGCGGGGAGGGCGCCGTGCGCGAAGTGTGCGACCTGATCCTGCTGGCCCAGGGCAAGGCCGAGGCCGAGCGGGAGCGCTGGCGGTGAGCATCCGCCGCTACCTGCGCGACCGTCGCCTGCCGGTGGCGATCGTCGGGCTGGCCCTGGCCGCCGGCCTCGCCCAGACCTTGCTGTGGTGGATGGGGCCGCCGCCGAAAACCAACGACTTCGTGGGCCCGCCGCGTTCCGGCTACACGCTCACCGACGCCAGCGTCACGAAATACAACACCGAGGGCCAGGCCGCTTTCCACCTGACGGCGCCGCACGTCGAGCGGCGCGAAGGCGACGATTCACTGTACATCAACTCGCCCCGCTTCGACCTGCCTTCCAACCTGCCCGGCGTGCCGGACTGGAAGGGTGAGTCGCTGTACGGCTGGGTCGACAAGACCGGCACGCTGCTGAAATTGCAGGGCCCTGTCTACATGCACCGGCCCGCCTACGACGACACCCCCGCCACCGAGCTGCACACCGCCGACATCACCGCCTGGCCCAAGGACAACCGCATGCAGACGGCCGCGGCGGCGCAGATGGTGCAAGGGGGCACTAGAATCACCGGTCTTGGCATGCGCGCCAACCTCAACGACAAACACCTGGAGCTGCTCGATGACGTCCACGCCACGTTCCCGCCGCGCAAACGCTAGCGCCGCCTGGCTCGTGCTGGGGCTGCTTGCGCTGTCGCCAGCCTTCGCCCGGCAGAGCGACCGCGACCAGCCGATGCAGGTCGACGCCAAGCACTTCGAGGGCTTCCAGAAGCCGAACACGACCAGCACCCTGACCGGCAGCGTGGTGATCCGCCAGGGTTCGCTCAAGGCCACCGGTGCCCAGGCCAAGGTCCACTTCGATGGCGAGAGCCAGATCGACCGCGTGGTCATCACCGGCAGCCCCGCCCATCTCGAACAGCTCGACGACAACGGCAACCTGATGCAGGGCCAGGCGGCCACCATCGACTATCACGCCGACAAGGATTACGCCGTGCTGTCCGGCAACGCCGTGGTGAAACAGAAGGGACGCGGCGAAGCGCGCGGCGAGACCCTCACCTACAACACCAAGACCAGCCAGATGACCGGCGAAAGCAACGGCGACGGCATGGTCCACATGACCTTCCAGCCCAAGGCCAGGTCAGCCGCCACGCCATCGAGCACGCCGGCCGAACCCGCGTCCGCGGCCACCACGGCCGCCCCCGCTCCGGCGCAGAGCGGCGCCACGCCGGGAACGCCGTAACCGATGCTGTCCGCCGAAGGTCTGCAGAAGAGTTTCCGCGCCCGCAAGGTGGTGCGCGATTTCGGTTTTTCGATCCGTGAAGGCGAGGTCGTGGGCCTGCTTGGCCCCAACGGCGCCGGCAAGACCACCTGTTTCTACATGGTGGTGGGCCTGATCGAAGCCGATGCCGGCAGCATCAAGCTGGACCAGCAGGACATCACCGGCCTGCCCATGCATGCGCGCGCCAAGCTCGGCATCGGCTACCTGCCGCAGGAAGCCTCGGTGTTCCGCCGGCTCAGCGTGGCCGACAACATCATGGCGGTGCTGGAGCTGCGCAGCGGGCTGGATGCCAACCAGCGCGGTACCGAACTGGAAAGCCTGCTCGACGAGTTGAAGATCGCCCATATCGCCGGCCAGAAAGGCATCAGCCTCTCCGGTGGCGAACGGCGCCGCGTGGAAATCGCCCGGGCGCTGGCGGCCAAGCCGCGCTACATGCTGCTGGACGAACCGTTCGCCGGCGTCGACCCCATCTCGGTGGGCGAGATCCAGCGCATCGTGCGCCATCTGAAAGAGCGTGGCATCGGCGTGCTGATCACCGACCACAACGTGCGCGAAACGCTGGGCATCTGCGATCGCGCGTACATCCTGAACGACGGCGAGGTGCTGTCGCGCGGCACCCCCGCGCACATCCTGGCCGACGAGAAGGTGCGCGAGGTCTACCTGGGACGCGAGTTCCGGCTCTGAGGTCGCGCTCGGCCGACCGGCGTAAAACACCTCCATCACGGTATGGCCGCCTCGCCAGCGACCGGTTAGGATGGTTGCCAGCTCACTCGACCGCGTTGGCATGAAACCCGCATTACAGTTTCGCCTTCATCAGCAGCTGACCCTCACGCCGCAATTGCAGCAGGCGATCCGGTTGTTGCAGTTGTCGCAGCTGGAACTCGAGGCGGAACTGCGCCAGATCGCCGAGGGCAATCCGCTGCTGGAGTTCGCCGACGAGGCCGAGGACGAAGCAGCGGGCGACGAGGACGACTACGAGGTCGCCGAGGGCGTCGCCGAAACGGCCAACGTCGAACACGACGTCAACGACCCGGCCGACGACTGGTCCGACACCGGCGGCAGCGCCGAAGCGCCAATCGACTTCTCCAGCAGCAACAGTAGCGTCGGCAGCTCGCCCGGCTCGCGCGGCGACGAGGATTTCGAGCCGCAGAACGCGGCGCCGGAAACCCTGCAGCAACACCTGATGTGGCAGCTCAACCTGTCCTCGTTCACCCCGCGCCAGCACGCCATCGCCACGGTGCTGATCGACGCGCTGAACCCTGCCGGCTACCTCGCCGAAGGGCTGGACGCCGTGCTTGCGGCGTTGCCGGCCAGTCTCGACGCCAGCGTGGAGGAGATCGAGGCGGTACGCCGCCAATTGCAGGTTTTCGACCCGGTCGGCGTGGCCAGCCTCGACCTGCGCGATTGCCTGCGGGTGCAACTGGAACAGTTCGACCCGGACACGCCCCACCGCGACCTGGCGTTGCGGCTGATCGACGGCGAGCTGGAACTGCTGGCACGCAACGACATCGCCAAGCTGGCCCGCCACCTGCGCGCCACGGAGGAGGACGTGTCCGCCGCCGCGCTGCTGATCCGCAGCCTGGACCCGCGTCCCGGCGCCGCGCTGGACACCACCCCGGTGGAATACGTGGCGCCGGACGTGTACGCGGTGCGCGACGGCAACCACTGGCGCGTGAGCCTGAACGCCGACGCCCAGCCCCGGCTGGGGCTGAACCAGCATTACTGCGGCCTGATCGCCCAGGCCCGCGGCGAGGACGCCAGCTGGATGCGCGGCCAGCTGCAGGAGGCGCGCTGGCTGATCAAGAGCCTGGAGTCGCGCGCCGAAACGCTGATGAAAGTGGCCAACGCCATCGTGCGCCAGCAAAGCGCCTTCCTCGACTACGGCCCCGAAGCCATGCGCCCGCTGGTGCTGCGCGAGGTGGCCGAGGAAGTGGGCATGCACGAATCGACCATTTCACGGGTCACCACGCGCAAATACATGCATACGCCGCGCGGCACCTTCGAGCTGAAATATTTCTTCTCCAGCGGCGTATCCACCGAGGACGGCGGCAGTGCCTCGGCCACCGCGATCCAGGCCATGCTGCGCAAGCTGATTGACGCCGAAGACAGCCGCAAACCGCTGTCCGACCAGGCCATCGCCGAAGAACTGCAACGCCGCGGCATTCAGGTAGCGCGCCGCACCGTGGCCAAATACCGGGAGGGCTTGCGCATACCCAGCTCCAGCGAGCGCCAACGCGCCAGTTGAGCGGCAGGCTCCGAGGGAACTTGCCCGCGCCCGAAACGTCCCCACTACATGAGTGTGATTCAACGACATGCCGGCCCCACGCGGCATGTCCACCCGCCGCGCAACGCGGCACTGCACCAGAGGAGGCGACCCATGCAACTCCAACTCAGCGGCCAGCAGATTGAAGTCACCCCGGCCTTGCGCGATCACGTCAGCGGCAAGCTCGACCGTCTCACCCGCCTTGACGAGAAGCTGATCGGCCTGGCCGTCGTGCTGGCCGTGGACAAGCTGCAACAGCGTGCCTCGGGCACCCTCACCACCACCGGCGCCACCCTGCACGCGGAAGCCGCCGAGGCCGACATGTACGCCTCCATCGACGTGCTGTTCGACAAGCTGGTCGACCAGTTGCGCAAGCATCGCCAGAAAGTCAGCAACAAGCATCAGCGCCAGGCGCGCGAAGAGCGCCAATACGGCTGACCCCCAAACGGCGGCAGCGCGGCCCGACTTCGCCGCGTTGCCGCCGAGCCGAGCCGCACGGCGCGAAGGTTCACCGCGAACGAAGTCCCCGTTCACCCTGAGCGCAGCGGCGAAGTCGAAGGGCCGCACGCATCGAAGCTCCTCGGCACCGAAAAACCTCCCCATCCGGACGCCCTCTCCGCCAAGCTGGCACAATGTCGCTTCACCGCTGCGGCATGTCGCCCGGCCGGTAATTGCGAGGGACATACGCTTGGATCGGCTCAGCGCGCGCCAACTCTACGACAACGTCTACGAGCGCATGGCCTTGCGCTGGGTGTCGGGCATGCGCGGCGAATCGCGGCTGCTGGAGCCGGGCGTGG
>JBIQMK010000181.1:0-7030 GCA_044463365.1 Rhodanobacter sp.
TGCTGGGGGTGGATTTGCGCTGGCAACGGTAGGGATGTGGCGCCTGCCCGCGCCGCGGCATTCAAGACCAGCCGGCCGGCGCCGTTAACGACAGGGAGCTTCCGCGTTTTTGTCCGGCGATCTGCCGTTGCCTGTCCACCCTTCACGGCTCATCCCTTGGTCATGCACAACACACCGATGTCACGGCGCCATGGCCTCACCCTGGTCGAACTCATGATTGCGCTGTTCGTGACGGCGCTGCTCACGGTCGTCGCGTTGCCCAGCTATTCGAGGTACGTCAATCGCGTGCGGACCAACAAGGTCATGATCTTCATGGCATCGACCTCGCTGAGCCTGGAGGCCTACTACGCCCAGCACCTGAGCTACCCCGCCAGCCTGTCCGAGGTCGGCATCACCGACGCTGTCGACCCCTGGGGCAACCCCTACCAGTACCTGGCCATCGACATCGACCCGCCGCCCAACAAGGGCAAGGTGCGCCGGGACAAGAACATGAACCCCATCAACACCGACTATGACCTGTACAGCAACGGCCCGGACGGCCGCAGCCAGACCCAGCTGATGGCGCGCTTTGCGCGGGACGACATCGTGCGCGCCGGCAATGGCAGCTACATCGGCAAAGCCCAGGATTTCTAGGTACGCCCATGCGTACTTACCTGCGAGGGAAGGTCAGCCGGCGGCTCATCCTTCAGTTCGTGCTGGCCGCGCTGATCCCCATGAGCGGGGTGGCCTGGTATGCCTACCATCAGGTCAGCACACTGCTTTTGAACTCGGCGTACGAGCGCCTGCGTGCCGACAGCAAGTCGTTCGGCATGAGCATGATCGAAAGCCTGAACGTCCACGCCAACGCGCTGAATCAGCTTTCGCACGCCGACATCGGCAACGTCCGGGCGGCGAACCGGTCCGGTTTCACACGCATGTCCCTGCAGCCGCTCACCGGGCTGACGGCGGCGCAGCGCGCATGGCTTGGGCATGGCGGCACCGTGCTGCGGCTGACCGCCGGAAGCCCTGTCGAAATGTTCGCCCCGTCCGATGCTCCGGGCATGGCCCTGGTCGGGCGGATCGAAGCGGCCTCGCTGTGGGCGACAGATTTCTCGCCCGAACGCTATTGCGTACTGGATGCCGATTTCGCCGAACTGTTCTGCACCCCGGGGCTGGTTCCGCCCGGCAAGCAGATGCTGCGCTCGACGCTGGGCGAGGGCACCGGTGGCGCCGTGCCCTGGAACCTCGCGGGGGAAGATCTGCTGGCAGGCCTCTGGCGCCCCAAGTTTCTGCCCATGTTCGACAGCCGGGGCTTTGTCATCGTGCAGGTGGCGCCGCGCGCCGACGCGCTGCGTACCCTGAACAATTTTCGGCGCTTTTTCCCCGTCACCTTCCTGCTGGCGCTGGCCCTGGCCGCCGCCCTCGCCGTCCGCCAGGTCGAGCGCCAGATGAAACCGCTCGACCTGCTGACCGACGTCAGCCATCGACTGGCGGCGGGCGACCTGGGCGCCCGCATAAACCTGGCCGGCGACGACGAGTTCACGGCACTGGGCGCCACATTCAACGACATGGCCGGCAGCCTGGAATACCGGTTCCACATGCTCGCCATGTTGAGCGACCTCGACCGCGCCATCATCAGCGCCACCCGCATGGAGCATGTCGCCACCGAAGTGCTGGGGCATATCCGCAAGGCGATCCCCTGCGACGGCGCCGGCCTGCTGCTCCGAAGCGGCGAGCAGGGCTTCCAGTTGCTGACGCGCGATCCCGAACAGGCTGCCGACTGCCTGCGCACGTCGACCAGGACAATCGATGTGACCGGGCTTGAGCAGACCCGGCCTGCCAGCGTCCTGGCGCCCGGCATCCTCCCGCACGAGTTCCTGGACCGGCTTTCCCCCGTCCCGCCGGCGCAGCTGGTTGCCTTTCCGATCCGCAACGATGGCCGTCTCGAGCAGGTGCTCCTGCTGGCTTACGCGCGGCGGCCGGAGCCGCTCGACGACGTGGTACAGGGCGGCCGCGCGCTCGCCGATCGCCTGGGCATCGCGTTGTCGGGCCTGGCCCAGGAGGCAAGGCTTTATCACCAGGCCCACCACGATTCGCTCACCGACCTGCCGAACCGCGTGCTGTTGCGTGAGCGCTGCGAACAAGCCATCGATCGGGCGCAAGGCGACGGGACCAGCGTGGCGCTGATCCTGATCGATCTGGACAATTTCAAGCAGGTCAACGACACCCTGGGCCACGCCAGCGGCGACGAACTGCTGTCCCAATGCGCCATGGCCCTCACCCGGCGCATGCGGCAAGGCGACACGCTTGCCCGGCTGGGCGGCGACGAGTTCGTCGTGCTGCTGCCGGATCTGGCGAAGGGCCAGGAAGGCCAAATCCTGGACGAACGGTTGCGCGAACTGATGGGCGACCTGTCCGTGCCGCTTGCCGTGCACGGCTACCAGATCAACACCCCGGCCAGCATGGGCGTGGCGCTTTATCCCGCCAACGCCAGCCATTTCGACGAGCTGCTGCAGATGGCCGACGCGGCCATGTACAAGGCCAAGCGCGAGCAACGGGGCGGATTCCAGTTCTACACGAGCGAGCTCAACACCCAGTCGAAAGCCCATTTCGACCTGACCCAGGAACTGCGCAAGGCTGTCGAGAGGAACGAACTCGTCCTTTACTTTCAACCGAAGGTGGATGCCCGCAGCCGCGAAATCGTCGGTGCCGAAGCGCTGGTCCGCTGGCTTTCGCCCACGCGCGGCCTGGTTTCACCCGGCGTTTTCGTGCATCTGCTCGACGAAATGGGGTTGGGCGTATGGCTGGGCGAATGGGTGCTGGACCGCGCCTGCGCGCAGATGCGCCAGTGGCAGGACAGCGGCCGGCTTTCGATCCCCGTCTCGGTCAATATGTCGCCTGCCCAGTTCGAGCGGACGTCGGTGCTGGAAGTGGTGAGAGCGAGCCTGGAGCGGCACCGGCTCGATGCGAGTCGGCTCGAGATCGAAATACTGGAGGCGACGGCGGTCAACGACTCCGACAAGGCCAGGCAGACGCTGGTCGCGCTGCGGACCGAAGGCATCCGCGTCGCGCTCGACGACTTCGGCACGGGCTACTCGTCCCTCGTCTACCTGACCCGCATACCGGCCGACGTGCTGAAGCTCGATCAGGCGTTCATCCGCAGCCTTCCCAGCGATACGCGTCAGCAGGAAATCGTGCGGCACATCATCGCCCTGGCCAAGACCCTGTCCTACACCGTGGTCGGCGAAGGCGTCGAGGAAGAAGCCCAGCTGTCGGTGCTCGTCGCTATGGGCTGCGACCTCGTCCAGGGCTACCTGATCGGCAGCCCGGTCCCGCCGGACGAGTTCGCCGAGCGCTGGCTTCGATGAGCGATCGCGTGCGGTGAGCAATCGCGCCATGGTCGACGCCGCCGCCGATCGACTTCGTCAGTAGCGGATCACCGACCGGATCACCTTGCCTTCGTGCATCAGGTCGAACGCGCGGTTGATGTCGTCCAGCGGCATCACCTCGGTGATCATCTCGTCGATCCTGATGTCGCCCGCCATGTAGCGGTCGACGTAGCCGGGCAGCTGCGAGCGGCCTTTCACGCCGCCGAAGGCCGAGCCGCGCCACACCCGCCCGGTGACCAGCTGGAACGGCCGCGTGCTGATCTCCTGCCCCGCGCCGGCCACGCCGATGATGATCGACTCGCCCCAGCCCTTGTGGCAGCACTCCAGCGCCGAGCGCATCACGTTGACGTTGCCGATGCATTCGAACGAATAGTCCACGCCGCCGTCGGTGAGCTCCACGATCACCTGCTGGATCGGCGTGTCGGGATAATCCTTCGGGTTGATGCAGTCGGTGGCGCCCAGCATTTTCGCCATCTCGAACTTGGCCGGGTTGGTGTCGACCACCACGATGCGGCCGGCCCTGGCCATCACCGCGCCCTGCACCACCGACAGGCCGATGCCGCCCATGCCGAACACCGCCACGCTGGCGCCCGGCTCCACCTTGGCCGTGTTCAGCACCGCGCCGATGCCGGTGGTGATGCCGCAGCCGAGCAGGCAGACCTTGTCCAGCGGTGCGGCCTTGTTGATCTTCGCCAGCGAGATTTCCGGCAGCACGGTGTACTCGCTGAACGTGCTGGTGCCCATGTAATGCAGCAGCGGCTTGCCGTTCAAGGAGAAGCGCGAGGTGCCGTCCGGCATCAGGCCCTGGCCCTGGGTCACGCGGATTTTCTGGCACAGGTTGGTCTTGCCGGAACGGCAGAATTTGCACTCGCCGCATTCGGGCGTGTACAGCGGAATCACGTGGTCGCCGACTTTCAGCGAGGTGACACCTTCGCCCACTTCCTCGACGATGCCACCACCCTCATGCCCCAGGATCACCGGGAACATGCCCTCCGGATCGGCGCCGGACAGGGTGAACGCATCGGTGTGGCAGACGCCGGTGGCGACGATGCGCACCAGCACCTCGCCGGCTTTCGGACCGGCGACGTCGACCTGCTCGATCGACAGCGGCTTGCCTGCTTCCCAGGCGACGGCGGCGCGTGATTTCATGATGCGGCTCCTCGGTGCGATGCGGATGCGTTGAACGCGCCATCGTACCCGCTCGCCGTCTCAATCCTCGACCGTACCGCAGTGGCTCATGCCCGGCAGTTGCCGGCAATAATCGTCCGCCTCGGCCAGCAGCCATTCGCGGAAAACCTGCAGGCCGCGGTGCTCCAGCGAACGCGGCGGATACACCAGCCAGTACGCCTCGGACACCGGCAGGTAGTCGTCGCCCAATACGCGCAGGCGACCGGCGTCGATCAGCGATTTCGACGTCACCATGCGCCCCAGCGCCACGCCCAGCCCCTCCAGCGCCGCGTGGCGCAGCGCATCGAGGCTGTCGAACTGCGCCACGTAGCGCTTCGGCGGCGTGCCGCCCCGATGCTCGAACCAGTCGAGCCAGCGCCGGGACGAGGCCGGCTCGCCCAGCAGCGGCCAGCACGACAGGTCGCCGGGGTCGGCGTCCCCCATCTGCGCGATCAGTTCGGGCGCCGCCACCGGCGCCAGCCATTCGCCGAACAGGCGCTCGCTGTGCAAACCGGGCCACTCGCCGCGGCCGTAGCGCAAACCCGCATCCACCGGCTCGCGCGCGAAATTCACCAGGCTCGAACCCGACTGCAGGGTCAGTTCCAGTTCCGGATGCACGGCCACCAGGCGCGGCAGCCGCGGCACCAGCCAGCTCGACATGATGCCGGGGCTGGCGCTGAGCGTCAGCGCGTCGTGGTGACGCGTGCGATACGCCGCCAGCGCCTGCTCGATGCCATCGACATGTCCACCCACCGCTTCGAGCAGGGCGCAACCCTCCACCGTCAGCGTGACCCCGCGCGGGCCGCGTTCGAACAGGCGCCGCTCCAGCCGCTCCTCCAGTTGTTTCATCTGGTGGCTGAGCGCGCTCACGGTGAGGTTCGCCTGCGCCGCGGCGCGCGACAGATTGCCCACCCGCGCGATCAGCACGAACTGTTGCAGCAAGCCCAGCGGCAGCTTTCCCATCTTGAATGTCCCTCAAGCCTGGCTTGCGAATATATCGCTTTTTGGCGGCTTTCCACGCGCGTACCTTGAACACACCCCAAGTCGTTCCGCAGCCGCGAAGGAGCTTCGTCATGAGTTCGTTATGGAAGGATTTGCTGTTTCTGCATGGCCACATGACCCAGGCCAGCCTGATCTGGTCCGACGTCGATACGGCGACCGATCGCGACGACGCCACCGCGAAAAAGGCCACCCCACGCGCGCAAACGTGCGCCGCGGCGTGCTGCGTGGTGGCCGGGCTGCCACGGATTGTCGCGCCGCGCTGAATACCCACCGGCCACCCAGCCAGCACCCCAGCCGATCTCCCTGAGCGTCGGCCGCGCAGCGGCCAGAGTCGAAGGGCACGCCACCTCGCCGCAGCAACACTTCGACTTCGCCGCCCTGCGGGCGGCTACGCTCAGTGCGAACGGCAGGTGTTCTCGCAGCGAATGACAGCGGGCGTCCAGCCCATTTCATGGACACGCATTTGAAACCGGGTGCCGCAATGGCCACACTTGACGTTCCCCATGCTTTTTCGGACGTCCCCATGTCATTACGCCCGCTCGGCAACTCGCCGCTTTCCATCGCCCCGCTCGCCTTCGGCGGCAACGTGTTCGGCTGGAGCGCCGATGAAGCACGCTCGTTCGAGTTGCTGGATGCCTTCGTCGATGCCGGCTGCAACCTGATCGACACCGCCGACGTCTATCCGGCATGGGTGCCGGGCAACCAGGGCGGCGAATCCGAGGCGATCATCGGCAAGTGGCTCAAGCGCAGCGGCAAGCGCGACAAGGTGGTGATCGCCACCAAGGTCGGCAAATGGGCCGAGCAGCCGGGCCTGTCGCCGGTGAACCTGCAGCAGGCGGTGGACCGCTCGCTGCAGCGGCTGCAGACCGATTACATCGACCTGTACCTGGCGCACGAGGACGACGCCAGCGTGCTGCTGGCCGACACGTTGGGCGGCTTTTCGCGCCTGATCGAGCAGGGCAAGGTGCGCGCCATCGGCGCGTCGAACTACAGCGCCGACCGCTTTGCCGAAGCGCTGGCCGTGGCCCGCGAGCACAAGCTGCCCCGCTACGAAGTGCTGCAGCCGGAATACAACCTGCTCGAGCGCGCCGGTTACGAGAACGACCTGGAGCCGCTGATGCGCGCCGAGAACATCGGCGTGATCAGCTACTACGCGCTGGCCAGCGGCTTCCTCAGCGGCAAGTACCGCGGCGAGGCGGATCTGGCCAAGAGCAGCGCCCGCGCCAGCGCGGTGAAGCGCTACCTCAACCCGCGCGGCCTGCAGGTGCTGGCCGCGCTGGATGCGGTGGCCGCGAACCATCAGGCCACGGTGGCCCAGGTGGCGCTGGCCTGGCTGATCGCCCGCCGCAGCATCACCGCCCCCATCGCCAGCGCCACCAGCGTGACGCAGTTGAACGACCTGATCGGCGCGATGAAGCTGCAGCTGAGCGCGGACGAGATTGCCGAGCTGGATCGCGCCAGCGCCTAGCCGTGCAAAAGGTCCCGCCTCTGCG